>NZ_JASHBO010000048.1:0-558 GCF_047464615.1 Streptococcus infantis | reverse complement strand
TTAGCCTCACTTTCTTTTGCGGGCTTTAAGGACTTTTTTTCGTGTTTTTTCCTATCTAAATCAATCTCAACTGCCAATTGTTCACTCATAAATTTAGCTTGTTGGTCTACCATTTCCTTACGATACTTGTGACTATTAGCCGCCGCTTTGATATGGGTACCATTAAAGTTAGTCCGAGAAACCAACGATAGGCTACGTTTACTTCAATCTCTTTCATGGTTTGGCGCATGGAACGGATACCATAAAAACACTTGATCAAAGGAATTTTGACTAACATGACGGGATCAAGACTAGGACGACCATTATCTGGACTATAGGTATCTTCTACCAAGTCATAGATAAAGTCAAAATCAACCTTTGAATCTACTTGTCGAAGAAAGTGATCTTTTGGGACCAATTCGTCTATTGTATAGAAACCATATTGCTTACGATTATAGTCAGGTTTTTCTTTGTGAAACATAGGGAACACCTCACAACTCTTCTTACCTCTATTATACGACTTTACACAAAGAAAAGCCCTTAGAAACTTGACTTCCAAGGACTTTGTCTTCAATCTGA
>NZ_JASHBO010000047.1:0-563 GCF_047464615.1 Streptococcus infantis | reverse complement strand
TCGTCGGGCTCATAACCCGAAGGTCGTAGGTTCAAATCCTGCTCCCGCAATAAGGCTCGGTAGCTCAGTTGGTAGAGCAATGGATTGAAGCTCCATGTGTCGGCGGTTCGATTCCGTCTCGCGCCATATTTCTTATATATGCGGGTGTAGTTTAGTGGTAAAACTACAGCCTTCCAAGCTGTTGTCGCGAGTTCGATTCTCGTCACCCGCTTTGAACATAGTTCAATTTACCAAGTTATTTAACTTGGGCGCGTAGCTCAGGTGGTTAGAGCGCACGCCTGATAAGCGTGAGGTCGGTGGTTCGAGTCCACTCGTGCCCATTAATAGGAGAATTACTCAAGAGGCTGAAGAGGACGGTTTGCTAAATCGTTAGGTCGGGTAACTGGCGCAAGGGTTCGAATCCCTTATTCTCCGTAGTTGAAGAGCTTAAAAGCTCTCAGAACGAAGACAAACGTCATTTTTGGCGTTTGTCTTTTTCTCTTTTAAAAAATAGTTTGTCTCATCATCTACTAATCTATACCAAAATCTGAATTTGAGAAAAATAAAAAGGGATATTTCCTATC
>NZ_JASHBO010000046.1:0-563 GCF_047464615.1 Streptococcus infantis | reverse complement strand
CAACTTACCCATCAGGCAGCAAGGTAGAAATTCCAGGAGAAAATGGAACAACAATCCCAGTAACAATTGGTGACAATGGTTCAGGTGAAGTACCAAATGACAAGCTTCCTAAGAAAGATGTCCCAGGTACAGGAACAGTAACCGAACCGAACAAGAAACCATCACAACCAGTGGATGTAACAACACCAGCTCGTAAGACACCAACAGTAGATGTTGAACAAGATCCTAAGACAGGTGACGTTACAGTAACACCTAAGAAACCAGATGGCACAACCTACCCACCAGGAACTAAGGTAGAAATCCCAGGTAAAGATGGGAACCCAATCACAGTAACAATCGGTGAAGACGGTAAAGGTAAAGTACCAAACAGTGACCTACCAGAAGGTAAGGTTTCAGGTCCAGGTAAGATTACTGAACCAAATAAACCAGCAGTGGAAGTTCCTAAAGTTGAAACACCAGGCAAGGTAACACCAGCAACACCAGTAACTGAAAAACCAGGTAAGATTGAAATTACTCAACAACCAAATGGAAATGCGATTGTAACGCCTAAGAAACCAGATGGC
>NZ_JASHBO010000045.1:0-636 GCF_047464615.1 Streptococcus infantis | reverse complement strand
TGTACTGACCCCAAAAAGTTGGACAAATAATTATTGAAAGGATTTAGTTCTGTATTGCACAGGACTGAGTCCTTTTAGTTTTACCTTAATTCGTTTGTTGTTGTAATAATCAATATAGTTTACAATAGCTTGTTCCAATTGATTAAGTGATTTAAACGTCTTCTCGTAACCATAAAACATTTCCGCTTTCAAAATGCCAAAGAAAGATTCCATCATGCCGTTGTCTGGGCTGTTACCTTTACGTGACATAGATGGCTGAATTCCCTTACTCTCTAAAAACCTGTGATAAAAATCGTGTTGATATTGCCATCCTTGATCACTATGGAGAATAGTATTTGTGTAATGTTCCTCACTGAAGGCCTGGTTTAACATAGCTTTCACTTGTTCTAAGTTTGGTGAAGTTGAAAGATTATAGGCGATAATTTCGCTATTAAAGCCATCTAAAACTGGTGATAAGTAAAGCTTTTGAGTACTTGCTGGAATGGCAAATTCTGTCACATCTGTGTAGCACTTTTCCATTGGTTTGGCTGCTTCAAATTGGCGTTGAATAAGGTTATCTGCTTTCTTGCCAACGTCTCCTTTATGAGAAGAATATTTTCGTTTCTGTCGCATTTTAGCTTGTAAATTGAGTACTTT
>NZ_JASHBO010000044.1:0-674 GCF_047464615.1 Streptococcus infantis | reverse complement strand
AGTGCGAGCCAATCAGCAAGCACGTCAGCAAGCCAAAGTGCTTCAACAAGCGCAAGCCAATCAGCAAGTACATCGGCATCTGAATCAGCTTCAACAAGCGCAAGTCAATCAGCAAGCACAAGTGCATCTGAATCAGCGTCAACCAGTGCGAGCCAATCAGCAAGCACAAGTGCATCTGAATCAGCGTCAACCAGTGCGAGCCAATCAGCAAGCACAAGTGCATCTGAATCAGCGTCAACAAGTGCAAGCCAATCAGCAAGCACCTCAGCGTCTGAGTCAGCATCGACAAGTGCGAGCCAATCAGCAAGCACGTCAGCAAGCCAGTCAGCATCGACAAGCGCAAGTCAATCCGCAAGCACAAGTGCATCTGAATCAGCGTCAACCAGTGCGAGCCAATCAGCAAGCACGTCAGCAAGCCAAAGTGCTTCAACAAGCGCAAGTCAATCAGCAAGCACAAGTGCATCTGAATCAGCGTCAACAAGTGCAAGCCAATCAGCAAGCACGTCAGCAAGCCAAAGTGCTTCAACAAGCGCAAGTCAATCAGCAAGCACAAGTGCATCTGAATCAGCGTCAACAAGTGCAAGCCAATCAGCAAGCACCTCAGCGTCTGAGTCAGCATCGACAAGTGCGAGCCAATCAGCAAGCACGTCAGCAAGCCAGTCAGCATCGACAAG
>NZ_JASHBO010000043.1:0-758 GCF_047464615.1 Streptococcus infantis | reverse complement strand
AATCATGACCACCCGTCAAACGGGTGGTTTGAACCAGGGCTATAAGCCCAGATTACAAGCCAGCGCCTAAAGACGCTGGCTTTCACGTTGTTCAAGCCTCATTGCTCTTGACTCGTCACTTGCCTCTTAAAGAGGCTTTTGTATTACTTGCCACTATCCCTAAAGGGATCTTCATATTCTTTTACACTCAACTTATCTAAAGCAATATCTTTTCGCTCTTGTTCCTGAATGTATTTTTTTATTGTGGCTTCATTGAGGCCAACTGTACTCACATAATATCCCTCTGCCCAAAAATGTCGATTTCCAAACTTATATTTCAGATTTGCGTGTTTATCGAACATCATTAGAGCGCTTTTACCTTTTAAATATCCCATGAAACTTGAAATACTAATTCTAGGTGGAATACTTACCAACATATGAACATGATCTGGCATTAAATGGCCCTCGATAATCTCAACACCTTTATAACTACATAATCTATGGAATATTTCTCCCAAACTACTTCGATATTGATTATAGATCTCTTTTCGTCTATACTTAGGGGTGAACACAATGTGATATTTACACATCCATTTTGTGTGTGATAAACTATGTGCTTTTTGAGCCATATTTTTCTCCTTTCGCTTTACAATTGGCTTGAACACCTTATTTGTATCGCGTTTGGAGTTTTTTGGTATAACCTTCGATGCGCACCCGCATAGCGGGTGGTTTTTTTGTCTCGCACCTAACGGAGCGAGACGGACTGAAAGTCACATAAT
>NZ_JASHBO010000042.1:0-789 GCF_047464615.1 Streptococcus infantis | reverse complement strand
AGTATCGTAAGGAAATGGTAGACCAACAAGCTAAATTTATGAGTGAACAATTGGCAGTTGAGATTGATTTAGATAGGAAAAAACACGAAAAAAAGTCCTTAAAGCCCGCAAAAGAAAGTGAGGCTAAGGAAAAGAAAATCTCAACAACGGATCCCGAGTGTGGTTGGTTCCATAAGGGCGAACACAAGGAAGTATTTGCCTATTCTGCTCAAGTTGCTTGCGATAAGCATGGTTGGGCCTTAGCTTATACGGTTGAAGCAGGAAATGTTCATGATAGCCAGCCTTTCCCTGCCCTATTTTCAAAGTTAGAACCTTTCTCTCCACGCTATATTATTGCGGATTCAGGCTACAAGACCCCAACTATTGCCCATTATTTATTAGAACGTAATATCATCCCTGTCTTTCCTTATACTCGTCCAAAGGGAGTAAAGGGGAACTTAAGACCTAGTAATTTTGTTTATGATGCAAGTCATGACTCTTATATTTGTCCAGAGAATCAAGTATTAAGCTATCGCACTACCACTCGAGAAGGCTACCGTGAGTATAAGAGTAATCCCAAAGTATGTGTTGCCTGTCCTTTATTATCCGTTTGTACCCAAAGCCAAAATCATCAAAAAGTAGTAACGAGACATGTCTGGAAAGATGCCCTTGAATTTTGTGAGGAGATTCGTCACCAAAGAGAAATGAAAGAGCTCTATAAGAAGCGCAAAGAAACAATTGAACGACTCTTTGGGACGGCTAAGGAATACCATAATTTGAGATACACTAGAGAGAAAGGAAAGTCCAAAA
>NZ_JASHBO010000041.1:0-798 GCF_047464615.1 Streptococcus infantis | reverse complement strand
GAATTGCACCCCAAAAGTTAGACAAAAGAAAATCTAACTTTTGGGGTGTTTTTATTATGAAATTAACTTATGAAGATAAAGTTCGGATCTATGAACTCAAAAAGCAAGGAGAGAGCTTTAGAAAGCTTTCAGATCAATTTGGGATAAACATTTCTAATCTTCAGTACATGATTAAATTGATTGATCGTTATGGAATAGAAATCGTCAAAAAAGGAAAGAATTGTTACTATTCTCCTGAACTAAAACAAGAGATCATTGATAAAGTTCTTCTTGAAGGTTGTTCACAAATTAGGGTGTCTCTGGATTATGCTCTTCCAAGTAGTGGAATGTTGCCTAATTGGCTAGCACAATACAAGAAAAACGGGTATACTATTGTTGAGAAAACAAGAGGGAGAATACCTAAAATGGGACGTAAGCCAAAAAAGAGACCTGAAGAGAGGACAGAATTAGAACGTCTTCAAGCAGAAAATGAGTACCTGAGAGCGGAGAATGCCATCCTAAAAAAGTTGAGAGAACTCCGATTGAAGGAGGAAAAAGAGAAAGAAGAAAGACAGAAATTGTTCAAGAATTAATTACTGAGTTTTCGTTAGATATTCTTCTAAAAGCCATTAAACTAGCTCGTTCGACCTACTACTATCACTTGAAACAGCTATACAAACCAGATAAGGACCAAGAGCTTAAAGCTGAAATTCAATCCATTTTTATCGAACATAAGGGAAATTATGGTTATCGTCGGATTCATTTAGAACTAAGAAATCGTGGTTATCTGGTAAATCATAAAAGAGTTCAACGCTTGAT
>NZ_JASHBO010000040.1:0-812 GCF_047464615.1 Streptococcus infantis | reverse complement strand
GGTAAGGTAACACCAGCAACACCAGAAACCGAAAAACCAGGTAAGATTGAAATTACTCAACAACCAAATGGTGATGCAGTAGTAACACCGAAGAAACCAGATGGCTCAACATACCCACCAAAAACTACGGTAGAAATTCCAGGTGAAAATGGTCCAATCACTGTTGAAATCGGTAAAGACGGTTCAGGTAAAGTACCAAATGACAATCTTCCTAAGAAAGCTGTCCCAGGTACAGGAACAGTAACCGAACCGAATAAGAAACCATCACAACCGGTGAATGTAACAACACCAGGTAAGGTAACACCAGCAACACCAGAAACCGAAAAACCAGGTAAGATTGAAATTACTCAACAACCAAATGGTGATGCAGTAGTAACACCGAAGAAACCAGATGGCTCAACATACCCACCAAAAACTACGGTAGAAATCCCAGGTGAAAATGGTCCAATCACTGTTGAAATCGGTAAAGACGGTTCAGGTAAAGTACCAAATGACAAACTTCCTAAGAAAGATGTCCCAGGTACAGGTAAGATCACAGAACCAGGTAAACCAGCAGTTGAAGTTCCAGTAACAACCCCAGGTAAGGTAACACCAAATACCCCAACAACTGAAAAACCAGGTAAGATTGAAATTACACGCAAACCAAATGGTGATGCAGTCGTAACGCCTAAGAAACCAGATGGTTCAACTTACCCATCAGGCAGCAAGGTAGAAATTCCAGGAGAAAATGGAACAACAATCCCAGTAACAATTGGTGACAATGGTTCAGGTGAAGTACCAAATGACAAGCTTCCTAAGAAAGATGTCCCAGG
>NZ_JASHBO010000039.1:0-861 GCF_047464615.1 Streptococcus infantis | reverse complement strand
TAGACTTCCTGCGAAATAAAAATATGATACAATAAAACTATGAATTATGAATCAAGTAAACTATTAACTGATGCACGCTTTAAGCGCCTTGTTGGTGTTCAGCGCACTACTTTTGAAGAGATGTTAGCTGTGTTAAAAACAGCTTATCAACGTAAACACGCAAAAGGGGGACGGACCCCTAAGTTAAGCTTAGAAGATCTCCTCATGGCTACTCTTCAATACATGCGAGAATACCGTACTTATGAACAAATTGCGGCTGATTTTGGCATTCACGAAAGCAACTTAATCCGTCGGAGTCAATGGGTTGAAGAAACTCTTATTCAAAATGGTTTTACGATTTCAAAAACTCATCTTAGTGCTGAGGATACGGTGATTGTGGATGCAACAGAGGTAAAAATAAATCGTCCTAAAAAAATCAACTAGCCAATTATTCTGGTAAAAAGAAATATCATGCTATGAAGGCTCAGGCGATTGTCACAAGCCAAGGGAGAATTGTTTCTTTGGATATCGCTGTGAACTATTTCCACGATATGAAATTGTTCAAAATGAGTCGCAGAAATATCGGACAAACTGGTAAAATCTTGGCTGACAGTGGTTATCAAGGACTCATGAAGATATATCCTCAAGCACAAACTCCGAGGAAATCAAGCAAACTTAAGCCCCTAACTCTTGAAGATAAAGCCTATAACCATGCGCTATCTAAAGAGAGAATCAAGGTTGAGAATATTTTTGCCAAAGTAAAAACGTTTAAAATATTTTCAACAACCTATCGAAATCGACGTAAACGCTTCGGATTACGAATGAATTTGATTGCTGGCATTATCAACCGTGAACTAGGATTTTAGTTTCGCAGGAAGTCTA
>NZ_JASHBO010000038.1:0-999 GCF_047464615.1 Streptococcus infantis | reverse complement strand
TTAGGTAGAATGTCGCGAATCAGCGTGTGATTTTTCTCAATTCTCCCTTTCTGGTCAGAGCGATTAGGGTCACAAAAGAAGAGTTTACTCTCTCCTCGCACATCCATTTCGATGTCATCAACCCTGGCAAACTCTTCTCCATTATCTGTCAGAATAACAGGAAAGAGTTGGCAGAAGTCTTTGTCAGCTTCGTGAAGGTTATTCTTAATATCATAGAGGTGTTTGGTAAGCTCAAGGGCAGTTTTATTCTCCAGAAGCCTAGCGAAGATAAAGTTACAGAAAGAGAGATTGAAGGTGAGTAGGACTTTACCTCCCATTCTGCCCATAACTGTATCCATTTCCAGCCAAGAGTTTAGTTGGTTAAGGACTAAATAGTTTTGAAAATCCTCATAGGACCGGCCTTTTTTATCTTCTTTAGGGATGGAAGGTAGATTATTTTTTCGTCTTTCTTTAAATTTAACGGCTCTGACTAGGTCAATAGGAGTGATAGATAGGTATCCTTTTCGGATATGTCGATAGACGGTTGAGGAGCTAACATCAATATTGTGAGTTTTCAGGATATGATAGATGTGTTGTCCCTTTTTAACCCCATCAGAAATGACTTTGTCCATGTCCCAGAAGGTCTTGGAATTGAGCGGAGTGCCTTCACGAGCTTCGACAAGAGTTTGTTCGTACTGCTTTTGAGCTTGTTTAGCGAGGTAGAAGATTTTCTGATAGCCACAGTTTTGTCTTCTTTTAGAGCACCCATTACAGACAAAGGGAGCTTTATCAAGTAGAGGGCAAGGAAGGTTGTTAGAGGTAGAGTCTCTAATTTGTTTGTTTCGTTTGACTTCTTTAGAAACAGTAGTCGGATCTTTTAGAATAAGTTGCCCGATAGCTTTGAAGGTTTCACCGCGCTCTAAACCTAATTGGATATCATTACGGTCTGAAAGGGTAAGGTGTTTATGTTTGGTCATAGTAGGCCTCATTTCTATCACAAACGTCTCACACTTAATTCCA
>NZ_JASHBO010000037.1:0-1256 GCF_047464615.1 Streptococcus infantis | reverse complement strand
TTTTCGTGTTTTTTCCTATCTAAATCAATCTCAACTGCCAATTGTTCACTCATAAATTTAGCTTGTTGGTCTACCATTTCCTTACGATACTTGTGACTATTAGCCGCCGCTTTGATATGGGTACCATCCACAAATATTTCAGATAAGCCAGCATACAAAGCTTGGTTGAGAACTTGAGAAAAAATCTCAGAAATGAGTTCTTTATCTTGAAAACGACGGCTGTAATTCTTCCCATAGGTGGTAAAATGAGGAACCTTATCATCTAAAGTTAGTCCAAGAAACCAACGATAGGCCACGTTTACTTCAATCTCTTTCATGGTTTGGCGCATAGAACGAATGCCATAAAAACATTTAATCAAAGGAATTTTGACTAACATGACGGGATCAAGACTAGGACGACCATTATCTGGATTATAGGTATCTTCTACCAAGTCATAGATAAAGTCAAAATCAACCTTGGAATCTACTTGTCGAAGAAAGTGATCTTTTGGGACCAATTCGTCTATTGTATAGAAACCATACTGCTTACGATTATAATCAGGTTTTTCTTTGTGAAACATAGGGAACACCTCACAACTCTTCTTACCTCTATTATACGACTTTACACAAAGAAAAGCCCTTAGAAACTTGACTTTCAAGGACTTTGTCTTCAATCTGAGACAACTGTAGAGACAACAGTTGTCTTTTTATCTCTCATCTGCCTTTCTCAATACTTACTGATACACCTTGGACTCAAAAAAGCACAAGACAGAAACCAAAGCCCTTCTTTCCCCCTTTCTCTGCTATACTACAAGCAGAGAAAGGGGGAAAGCAAATGCTTGAAAAGTATTATGCGAAGGTAAAAGGAATTGTTCATAAATGTAGAAAAGACTACTATCTTCACCTGTGGGAGAAAGAGGATTGGGACCAAGAGGGCATGATTTGTCTCCATGAACTTCTAGAAAAGCATCCAGAACTAGTAGAAGAAGAAAAGAAACTCTACGTCTACTTCAAAACAAAATTTCGCAATCGAATCCATGATAGCGTCAGAAAACAAGAGAGTCAAAAACGTCGCCTAGACCGAATGGCCTATGAAGAAGTAGGGGAGATTAGCCATCGCCTACCAGAAGGAGGATTGTGGTTGGATGATTACTACGCCCTTCATGAATTGTTGAATACTTATAGAAGAAAATTACCACAAGATAAACAAGAAGCCTACGAACGCCTCTGGGCAGACGAACGTTTTAAAGGCCGCAAAGCCCTTCTCAGAGAGCTGA
>NZ_JASHBO010000036.1:0-1436 GCF_047464615.1 Streptococcus infantis | reverse complement strand
TGTACTGACCCCAAAAAGTTAGACAATTAATTTATTCAAAGGATTTAGTTCTGTATTGCACAGGACTGAGTCCTTTTAGTTTTACCTTAATTCGTTTATTGTTGTAGTAATCAATAT
This sequence comes from Streptococcus infantis, assembly GCF_047464615.1. Lineage (GTDB taxonomy): Bacteria > Bacillota > Bacilli > Lactobacillales > Streptococcaceae > Streptococcus > Streptococcus infantis_Y. Next base: position 1,319 of record NZ_JASHBO010000036.1, on the reverse strand, counting down.
AGTCTACAATAGCTTGTTCCAATTGCTTAAGCGACTGAAACGACTTCTCATAACCATAAAACATTTCCGATTTCAGAATGCCAAAGAAGGACTCCATCATACCGTTGTCTGGGCTGTTACCTTTACGTGACATGGATGCTTGAATTCCCTTACTCTCTAGGAAGCGATGATAAGAATCATGTTGGTATTGCCAACCTTGGTCACTATGGAGAATCGTATCCTCGTAGTGTTTCTCTGTGAAGGCCTGTTCCAACATCGTTTTTACTTGTTCTAAGTTGGGTGAAGTTGAAAGATTATAGGCGATAATTTCGCTATTAAATCCATCTAAAACTGGTGATAAGTAAAGCTTTTGAGTATTTGCTGGAATGGCAAATTCTGTCACGTCTGTGTAGCACTTTTCCATTGGTTTGGCTGCTTCAAATTGGCGTTGAATGAGATTATCTGCTTTCTTGCCAACGTCTCCTTTATGAGAAGAATATTTTCGTTTCTGTCGCATTTTAGCTTGTAAATTGAGTACTTTCATCAAGCGTTGAACTCTTTTATGATTTACCAGATAACCACGATTTCTTAGTTCTAAATGAATCCGACGATAACCATAATTTCCCTTGTGTTCGATAAAAATGGATTGAATTTCAGCTTTAAGCTCTTGCTCCTTATCTGGTTTGTCTAGCTGTTTCACGTGATAGTAGTAGGTCGAACGAGCGAGCTTAATAATCTTTAGAAGAATCTCTAACGAAAACTCAGTGATTAATTCTTGAACAATTTCTGTCTTTCTTCTTTCTCTTTTTCCTCCTTCAATCGGAGTTCTCTCAACTTTTTTAGGATTGCATTCTCCGCTCTCAGATATTCATTTTCTGCTTGAAGGCGTTCTAACTCTGTCAATTCCTCATGCTTTTTCTTTGGCTTACGTCCCATTTTAGATGGTCTCCCTCTTGTTTTCTCAACAATAGTATACCCGTTTTTTCTATATTGTGCCAGCCAATTCGAAAGCATTCCTTGGTTTGGGAGAGCATAATCAAGGCTTATACTTCTTCGTGAACGACCTTCAATTAGCACTTTATCAATCATTTCTTGTTTTAGTTCTGAAGAATAGTAACGATTCTTTCCTTTTTTGACAATGTCTACTCCATAACGGTCAATTAATGTCACCATGTACTTTAGCCCAGAAACATCTACATCAAATCTTTTTGAAAGCTCCTTGAAGCTTTGACCTTGCTTTCTAAGTTCATAGATCTGAACTTTATCATCATAAGTTAATTTCATAATAAAAATACCCCAAAAGTTAGTTTTTTTCTGTCTAACTTTTGGGGTGCAGTTCA
>NZ_JASHBO010000035.1:0-2424 GCF_047464615.1 Streptococcus infantis | reverse complement strand
ACTCACCTGAGTACAATCCTATTGAGAAAACATGGGCTCATATCAAAAAGCACCTCAAAAAGGTATTACCAAGTTGCAATACTTTTTACGAGGCTCTTTTGTCCTGTTCTTGTTTCAATTGACTATAGCTTTTCTGGCTCTATAATTTCTGTAGTGGGTAAAACCACCATAGGAATTATGGAGCCTATTTTGTTGTAGAAAAAAAGTCCCATAAGACCTATAATGAAAAGCGACCAAACCATCATTAGAAAGAATCTTATGGAACAATTAAATTTTATCACAAACTTACTCGGAATTAAAGACAAGAACATCAAAATCTTGGATTATCTTGATGCTGGAACTCATAAAGAAGTCATCGCTAAGCTAGATTATCCTACTCCTAAGTGTCATCACTGCCTAGGGCAAATGACTAAATATGACTTCCAGAAAGAATCTAAAATCCCCTATCTAGAGTGTGCAGGCTATAAGACACTCATTCGATTGAGAAAACGCCGTTTCCGTTGTAAAGTCTGCGGGAAAATAGCTGTCGCAGAGACTTCCTTAGTCAAAAAGAATCACCAAATCGCGACCATCGTCAACCAGAAAATCACTCAAAAATTAATCGAGAAAGTCCCTATGACGGCTATCGCAGAAAGTCTATCTGTATCTACTTCGACAGTCATTCGTAAATTGAAAGAATTCAAATTCAAGACAGATTTATCTTTCCTTCCAACTCACATGTCTTGGGATGAATACAGCTTCAAGAAAGGTAAGATGACTTTCATTGCACAGGATTTTGATTCCAGAAAGATCGTAACTATTCTGGATGGACGAACTCAAGCGACTATTCGCAATCATTTTCTTCGTTATTCTAGTCAGGTGAGAAATCGCGTGAAAGTCATTACAATGGATATGTTTAGTCCCTATTACGATATTGCCAGAAAACTTTTTCCTAATGCTAAAATCGTTCTCGACCGCTTTCACATTGTCCAACATCTCAGTCGAGCTATGAATCGTCTTCGTATCCAAATCATGAATCGTTTTGATCGTAAATCGCGCGAATATAAAGCATTAAAACGTTACTGGAAACTCATTCAACAGGATAGCCGTAAACTTAGTGATAGACGTTTTTATCGCCCTACTTTTCGCTCACACTTGACCAATAATGAGATTCTCGAAAAGCTCCTTGCATACTCTCAAGAACTTAGAAAGCACTATGAACTCTATCAACTATTACTGTTTCATTTCCAAGAGAAACAAACAGACAATTTCTTTGAACTGATTGAAGAAACGATTTCTTGTGTAAATCCTATTTTTCAAACTGTTTTTAAGACCTTTTTGAAAGACAAGGACAAAATCATGAACGCACTGGAACTGCCCTACTCAAACGCGAAACTGGAGGCTACTAATAACCTCATTAAGGTCATCAAGCGCAATGCTTTTGGCTTCCGGAACTTTGAAAACTTTAAAACTAGAATCCTCATTTCTTTGAACATCAAAAAGGAGAGAACCATGTTGGTCCTCTCCAGGTTATAACTTTTCATCAACCCACTACAGTTGACAAAGAGCCGAAAAAAAGAACAACTAGTGTTCTTACTTTTTAATATCAATCGGGAAGACAGGATTCGAACCTGCGACACCTTGGTCCCAAACCAAGTACTCTACCAAGCTGAGCTACTTCCCGAGTTAAATAGAAAAAATGCACCCTAGAGGAGTCGAACCTCTAACCGCCTGATTCGTAGTCAGGTACTCTATCCAGTTGAGCTAAGGGTGCTCATTATATGCCGAGGACCGGGATCGAACCGGTACGATCGTTACCAATCGCAGGATTTTAAGTCCTGTGCGTCTGCCAGTTCCGCCACCCCGGCCTCTCTAAGCGAACGACGGGATTCGAACCCGCGACCCCCACCTTGGCAAGGTGGTGTTCTACCACTGAACTACGTTCGCATCGACCTCTTGGTTATATTAAAAAAATGCCGGCTACATGACTTGAACACGCGACCCTCTGATTACAAATCAGATGCTCTACCAACTGAGCTAAGCCGGCTTATTTCTATTATGCGGGTTAAGGGACTTGAACCCCCACGCCGTTAAGCGCCAGATCCTAAATCTGGTGCGTCTGCCAATTCCGCCAAACCCGCAATGATGACCCGTACTGGGCTCGAACCAGTGACCCATTGATTAAAAGTCAATTGCTCTACCAACTGAGCTAACGAGTCTAAAATAACTTTACGTTATCTTAAACGGTCCCGACGGGAATCGAACCCGCGATCTTCGCCGTGACAGGGCGACGTGATAACCGCTACACTACGGGACCTATGGGAGTTAACGGGATCGAACCGCTGACCCTCTGCTTGTAAGGCAGATGCTCTCCCAGCTGAGCTAAACTCCCTTTAGCTAAGCGACTTCCTTATCTCACAGGGGGCAACCCCCAACTACTTCCGG
>NZ_JASHBO010000034.1:0-3983 GCF_047464615.1 Streptococcus infantis | reverse complement strand
ATCTCTTCAAAAGTAGTGCGCTGAACACCAACAAGGCGCTTAAAGCGTGCATCAGTTAATAGTTTACTTGATTCATAATTCATAGTTTTATTGTATCATATTTTTATTTCGCAGGAAGTCTAATATATCCTTCTACATCTTCAATCTCTACAAACGATGGGTCTAAGTGACATAGGAAGTGCCAATCTTCGGCGCCTTTTTTTCTATAGACAATCGCTTCGCCGTCTTCACTTCCGAAAAAGCTTCTGTCAACTTCATACCCGTTGCGCTCTAAGAAGTTTTTTGCCTTACGGTAATTCGTTTCTCTTGCTTCGACATAGGCTTTCACTTCATCGTTATTAACGATATAGGCATCGATTTTTGAATACCCTTCGATTACTTGATTGTTTTTAACAGACAAATTCGAAATCTCTTTCCAAATAATGTCCACATTTTCCTCAGAATTAAACGAAAACCTAGATAAAGGGACAATATTCCCATTGAAGACAATTTCTATATAATCGGGCAAGTGTTTAGGGTTAAAATACTCCACCTCAAACCCATCTTCTATTTCTAAAGTATATCCAGGAATTTGAGCTACAAAAGCTTTACCCTCCTCTAAAGAATCAAAAGCGACTAAATCTTTTGAATAATCATTTTGGTACAATTCCAATATAATCATTGATAATCTCTCCATTTTTAATCATGCTAATATCAATAAGCATATCACCTGAGTGGTTCGAAGCTTCTATATCATCTCAACATATCTCCTGCTCATTCTATACGTTTTAATAACACGCTAACTCACTTACAATATAATACAAAAAATATATTTTTAGAAAAATAAAATATTAAAATTATTTTAGCATAACACTTCTGAACAAAAATCTAAATTTCAAGAAAAGTATTACTCCATTCCCTCTCTCAATCCTTTAACATTTATAGTTCCAAGATTAGTATCCTGACTTCTATGAGAAGGAAAGCCTGTAAAACCTGGTCTAGAAGTACTACTACGAGATTTATCATAAAACACACTCAATATACCCGTTAATATAAACTGAAGTCCTAAGTACATTTCTTGATCATTGTGAGTAAAATGTATATAACTAGCGCTATTTCCTCGCTGTGGAGGGCGTGTCTTAAAAATTGTCCATCCATTAAGGGAACCAATATATCCTACTAGATTATCAAAGTAATCATACTGATTTGAATAGGTTGATTCCATTTTATTAAAGATTGTACTTGGACGAATATTTGTAGATTCCATTGAAACTAATGCTAAAAACGGTCCTCGTAACGGAGTATCTTGACTTGAACAATGACAAAGTTTTGAAGCCGATCTCAACGATTCAATTTCAGGAATTATATGGTTAGTTTTTAATTTCTTTTTTACAGATATGATTCCAATAACACCCTCAGGTGGTACTATAACACTTTCACCAAACCTTTGAAAAACAGGATACCTTCCGCTATTATAAACTATGATGTCCAATTGTGAAGAATTAGTATCTTCCTTATTTCTCCTACTTCTATTATCTAACTCCGTTTTTACAGCAGGTCTCAGTATGAATCCTGTTAATACTTCCAATTCCCTTGGTAAATACTTTTTAAGATATTCCCGTATTAGAGTTTCAACATATCTTCCATCTTCTGCGTTATGTGCTGAACCTTCTACCTCTTTTGATGGAATCAACACTTGAAATTGTCTATAGGTTTCTAGCATTGCTTTTATCTCATTCGACCAATAGTTTTGTACCCTTCTTCCATCCATGACTAATAAATTTATAACCTTTCAATTTTATACTAAAAAATAGCAATTATTTCTTCTCAAACACTACTTATTAGGTATTATTAACTGCTTATATACAATCATCTTGATACTTACTTAGATATTAATACTCCTCAAAATTTATATATTTTTTATAGGGAATCCGCAATGATATTTAGATTAATTTCTTAATAAAAGTAATGAAATAAATCATTGGCATCTCTTTCTTCCCATGGGCGAAGAATCAATCTTTCTGTTTCTAAAATCATTTTTCTCTCCTTAAATTCCAACTGTTTATAAAATTACTTCAGATGAAACTTTTTACTTTTTCACCAGCAAGCATACGCACTCAGCGGTTTGCTGTTTCCGTATCGTTTCGTCGTAAACTTCTTACTCTGCGAGAGCTATCATTCCACTTGAAATTACAACAGAAAATTCTTTAACATCGATTATCTAGATAAATCACTCGTTACTTTCAATAATGGATAAGCTGATCTAAAATTTAAAATCCTTTTCTTTACTAATTCTATTACTCGCCAATATAGTATAAATTAAATGACCAATAAAAATGATGATAAAAATAACATAGCAGCCAGTCTTACAACTTACTACTTTTCATATGATAATTTACAAATGTCTTTCCAGCCACTCGATCTTTTTAAAATCCTTATTGTTATTGTGATCATTTCGATAGGAGTCTTGAGAAGAAGCTTTGTAAATACTTAAATACTGCTCCAGACTTGGAAGTCGAAAAGTGATACCTTCAATGTGAATAAGCTCTATATCCGATTCCGAAACTCCTGCAAAATCAGGTAAGGAATCGATACTTCCAAATTCAACACTCACTCGCTCCTTTTTGAATTCATGCTCATGAATATCTATTAAGACGTAGCCTAAGTCTTTCATCACTTTCATTATCTTGTCCCAGTCATAAATTCTGAGATGATCAGGTGCTTCCCAACCTCTAGGATCACCAGGCACATGAATGTCAATGTCAGACGGCCCCCAATTTTCTTTCGTTCTAAACTCCAATCCCAAAGACCCCATCAGTGTCGGTGTAATTCCGACTCGATTTAAATGGAAACAAATGGTTTTAAATTCTTCAAATAAGAGACTCATGTTTACTCTAAACCTTTCATATAAATGTTCGTTATTTCTACTTTATTACCTTGAACAAAATCATCTTCATTTTCTAGAGTATATCCAGTTATTTTGGATACAAATTCTTTTCCTTCTTTTAAGGACCCAAATCCGACTAGATCTTTATAAGAAGAATTTTGATATAATTCCAACATATACATCTCTAGTCCTTCTGCTTTTTGAACGATTATCCACATTTCACAAACAAGCTTACACATTCGACATGTGATAATATTTTTTTTGTACTAATAAACAAAAGGCAATGAAAATCATTTTAAAATGATACTGTGGAACGGAAAGATTTTCGCTAGTTCCAAAAGAATCGATATTCATCATTCCACTTTAAATTATAATAGATAATTCTCTAACATAGATCATCTAATTAGCAAATCGTTACTTTCAATAAAGGATATCCTGATCTAAATTTTAAAATGTTGTTTCCTTACTAATTCTATTACTCGCCAATATTGTATAAACTAAATAAACAACAAAAATGATAATAAAAATAAGATTAATTTTTAACACAAAATAGAGATTTAACAAATTTGCGAACGCATGAAATAATAAACAGTAACCGACAGATTTCGTTTGACGGTAAAGAAGTCCTAAAACAAAACTTAAAAATAACGTATGTATAAAAAATAAAATAAAAGAAAATCCTTGATGACTTTCTCCAACTATAAACCATAAAGGCAGATGCCAAATTCCCCAGATTGAACCTACAATCAAATTAGATTGCCAATAAGTATATTTTTTATCAAGTAATGGCTGTAGTATTCCTCTCCATCCTAATTCTTCATGTCCACCACCAAAAAAAATTAGTTGTATAAAGAATAATGGCATCAGATAAATTGATACTTCATTTAATTCTAAGGAAGATACAGAAAATAGTATCAAAATTGCTAACAAATGAATGATGAAATAAATACTACTATTTTCTTTCTTATTAAATACAAAATGTTGAAATTTTATATTAGACTTCCTGCGAAATAAAAATATGATACAATAAAACTATGAATTATGAATCAAGTAAACTATTAACTGATGCACGCTTTAAGCGCCTTGTTGGTGTTCAGCGCACTACTTTTGAAGAGAT
>NZ_JASHBO010000033.1:0-4310 GCF_047464615.1 Streptococcus infantis | reverse complement strand
CCTACATTACCAATTGATTTCTTAGGATCTGGTGTTTCACCTACATTAACAGTTTGGTCTTTAGGTGTTGGATTGTTCTTCTCTGCATCTGTACGTGGATCTACTACCTTAACAGTTACTGGTACTTCATCCTTAGAGCCATCTGGGTAAGTGACAACTGCTGTTGTTTTCTTATCGCCTGGTGTTGTAGTGTCTACTGGAGTCTTGTATTCAACTGTAGTTCCTTTTGGAAGATCGCCTACATTACCAATTGATTTCTTAGGATCTGGTGTTTCACCTACATTAACAGTTTGGTCTTTAGGTGTTGGATTGTTCTTCTCTGCATCTGTACGTGGATCTACTACCTTAACAGTTACTGGAACTTCATCCTTAGAGCCATCTGGGTAAGTAACAACTGCTGTTGTTTTCTTATCGCCTGGTGTTGTAGTGTCTACTGGAGTCTTGTATTCAACTGTAGTTCCTTTTGGAAGATCGCCTACATTACCAATTGATTTCTTAGGATCTGGTGTTTCACCTACATTAACAGTTTGGTCTTTAGGTGTTGGATTGTTCTTCTCTGCATCTGTACGTGGATCTACTACCTTAACAGTTACTGGAACTTCATCTGTCGAACCATCTGGATAAGTTACTACAACTGTACGTGTGACTTGACCATTGTTAACAGTTGGAGTTTCTCCAGCTTTCCATGTATATGTCGTTGTTGTACCTGGTGTTGTTCCTTTAAGTGGCAAGTCAGACTTGTTGGCAATATAAGTCTCTGGTGATCCCAAATCTGGAACAGTTCCATTTGAAGTCAGATTCACTGTAGGAGTTGTAGCTGTTGGTGTATATTTATCAGCTTGCTTACGGAACTCAATCTGAATATTGGCGTTATTTGTAGCATTTGAAACGTTATTATTATTTGTTAAATTAGATTGGTCATATCCAGTAATATAACGGGTCCAGCTGTTTTTGCTAGCGTCAGGATTAACTGTCTGACCTTTACCTACATGCCCTGAAATAGTAACTTTATATGGGTTAGTATCTGTCGCATTTCCATTTTGTCCCAAATTGTTAGATTTATCGGTAAAGTTAATATCTGTTCCTTTAGCAGTATCGCTGATTCGCGCTTGACTTCTCATCTCAAATGGATTTGAAGTATCAGTGGTCACAGTAACTCTATCATCTACCTTAACTTTATCCAAGCGACCACTGTTATCAGTTAAGTTCACATCAACACTAAATTCTTCTTCACGATAAACGATAATCTTACGTGGGTTAGTACTATCAATTTCTGCATTACTAATAGGAGTTAAGCTAGTAATTGTTGGTTTTTGAACATCTTTTGCAGTTGCAGTTGCTGGATCTGAATCAGCACCATTTCCATTCTTCGTAACTACTGTTACTTTTGTTCCGTCTTTTACTTTATTTTCCGGAATCGTGATTTCCCCAGTATTTGGATTGATTTGTACTTCTGGAGTATTTACTGTCCAGTTTCCTTTCGGATCTTTCTTTCCTTCAGCTGTTTTTTGCTTGTTATCTTCCCCTGTATAGCTTACAGTAATCTTATCTACTTTCGTTGAATCTTGCGGTTTTGCAGTTACATCCCCATTATCCTTAGCTGTTGCTACTGGTGTTTGTGGTTTATCATCTATAACATGTACCGCCGCATCTACAAGAAACGTGCCACGTTGTGGTATTACTACTTCTACCGTACCATGAACAGGTTTTCCTGGCTCAGTGACTTTCGATACATCAGGATCTTTAAACCAACGATAGGTTGTACCTTTTGGCAATTTATCGGTATTTCCAATACTCTTAATAGCATCTGGAACAACTCCTACTTTAGTAGTTTGCTCTTTAGATACTGGTTGGAAATTGAAATTAGTTGCTTCTTCCGGTCTCAATGGCAACGTACCGATGATGGCGTTTTGTCCTTCTTTATACCGATCTCTTCCTCCCAATGTATACCCTCCATAGGCAAGAAACGGATCATTCGCTAAACGTGATTTGATCTCTGATAACATCGGGTTGCTTTTATCTTTTTTACCCCAATCCGACATAATACTTTGATCCAATTCGTCACCTTCTAAAACTTTTGTTTTGAAAGTCATAATTGTACGGTTCCCAGCAGTCACGTTCATTTTATCCTCGATAACTCCACGAACAAGATTGTATTCAAGACCGCCTTTCTTGATACCTAACATTTCCAGGACTCGAGGGAATGCATCTGCATTAGGCTCTGTACCATCTCCACTATTTTTACGATAAATATTCTTCTGCCATCTATTTGATGGTTCTATATAATCCATCCAAGCATCTGCATTTTCAGCATAAGATGATCCAGAACGTTTCTCTCCATCTTTCACATAAGCACGGAATACAGGGTGGTCATACTCCCACGCTGAAGCAGTAGGATATGTTTTATAAGATTCCTGTTTACCTTTTTTAATTTGGGTATAAGTAAAATCATACGGATCTCCAACCGTACGCGGAATTGCAAGTGAGATTTTTTTAGACAATCCTGCCTGCGCATTTGCCGCTGGACCTGAGTCTACAATCCAGTAATAATACTTGCTACCATTTTCTTCAATACGCATCTCACGATACACACGAATGTTATCATAAGCTTGATTAGCTTTTCCTTTACTTACGAAAGCATACTGCTTCGTATCTGGTGAAAATACATCGCGGTGTGAGTAATCAATCATAGGATTTTCAGTCCAACCAACACCGAAGTCTGTGACTTTTGTTGCACGAACAATACTCGTTCCACGACCAACTACTTTCCCATCTTTAGTTACTACAGCTGTGACTTCCGCACCTTCCACCATTAGGTTAGGATCAACGTCAACAGTAAAGTATCCATTAGATTGCGACTTCGTTTTATATTTTTGTCCTCCTACTGTGATTTCCACATCAGATTCCGCTGCTGTATATCCATCAACTTGTTTAATATAGACCAGGCTATCATTGAAGGAAACTGTATGTCCTTCGCTTACAACTTCAGTAGCGACAGTTGTGCCATTCACTACCAATGTAACTGTATCTCCAACTTTAATCCCAGGAGCATTTAACTTGAACTGTCCTGAATCATCAAGCGTTGAAGTTACCAACGTCTGGCCATTTTTCTTAATTTGAATTGTTGAAGATGGTGTCGCATAACCTGTAATAAATCCAGAATCTGCTACAATGATTCCTAATTGTCCACGTTTTGTATCTTTATCTATTGGTACAGATCTTAGACCAGTTCCTTCACCCATACTTTGACCATTACGTGGATCATGAGAACCTGAAGTCAAACGATTACGTGCGATCATAACAGAACTTTCGTTACGTTTGATGACACGATTCATATCCTCAACATCACGAAGGCTGACTTCTACACCACCAAATACAGACTTAGCTACGGCAACTTGGGCAATAGCTTTTTCCAAGATTTCACGTGTCAAGTCATTCTCTGGTGTTTGGGCGATAGTCTGCTCCAAACGATCAATAGATAATTTGAGACTAGCTTTAGCTTTTTCCAGTTGCTCAGCATTAGTATTTGCTGAAGTTTCCTCAGACTTAGCTGAAATTTCTGAAGTTGGCTTCGCTACTTCTGGCTTGATTTCCGGAGTTACATCCTGTGCACTTCTATCGTTTTTCTCCTCTTCTTTGACTTTAGGAGTTTCCACTGCTCGTAGCTGGTCCAAAACATTGGTCAAGCGAGCTACTAAAGCGTCCACTTCTTCTTGACTCACTTTTGAATCAGCGAGAGTTTGTTCAGCCTTAACAAGTTCTTCCTTGGCACGGACTAAAAGATCTGCATTCGCAGTTTCCTTGAAGTTGAGATGATCTTTGATCTGTGTCACAAGCTGACTTGCAGTAGCTGTATCCACTTTTACAGAACTAGCAGGCTCTTCCTTACCTTGCGATTCAAGCGAACTCGTTCCTTGAATTGAAGCCTCTACCTGAGATTGATCAACAGGTGTCACGCTATCCGCACTAACGACACGCGCACCCAAAAACATCAGCGCTGCAACAGCAACTGAAGCCGCACCGAAACTATACTTACGAATAGAGAAGCGTAAGACTTTTTCCTGTTGTCGACGCTTTACTCTACTTAGTGAATTGTGAATTTGATTTTTTTCCATCGTTCCTCCTTATATTAAAGACAAAATCAAATTGAGAAAAAAATCACTCTTTTGAGCAATTTTTACACATCACAGCTATCACAGCTATCACAGCTATCACAGCTATCACAGCTATCACAGCTATCACAGCTATCACAGCTATCACAGCTATCACAGCTATCACAGCTATCACAGCTATCACAGCTATCACAGCTA
>NZ_JASHBO010000032.1:0-5270 GCF_047464615.1 Streptococcus infantis | reverse complement strand
AGCTAAGCGACTTCCTTATCTCACAGGGGGCAACCCCCAACTACTTCCGGCGTTCTAGGGCTTAACTTCTGTGTTCGGCATGGGTACAGGTGTATCTCCTAGGCTATCGTCACTTAACTTTGAGTAATACCTACTCAAAATTGAATATCTATCAAATTCCAAGAAAAGCCTTCACACTTCGTATTCTCAGTTACTTTGGATAAGTCCTCGAGCTATTAGTATTAGTCCGCTACATGTGTCGCCACACTTCCACTTCTAACCTATCTACCTGATCTTCTCTCAGGGCTCTTACTGATATAAAATCATGGGAAATCTCATCTTGAGGTGGGTTTCACACTTAGATGCTTTCAGCGTTTATCCCTTCCCTACATAGCTACCCAGCGATGCCTTTGGCAAGACAACTGGTACACCAGCGGTAAGTCCACTCTGGTCCTCTCGTACTAGGAGCAGATCCTCTCAAATTTCCTACGCCCGCGACGGATAGGGACCGAACTGTCTCACGACGTTCTGAACCCAGCTCGCGTGCCGCTTTAATGGGCGAACAGCCCAACCCTTGGGACCGACTACAGCCCCAGGATGCGACGAGCCGACATCGAGGTGCCAAACCTCCCCGTCGATGTGAACTCTTGGGGGAGATAAGCCTGTTATCCCCAGGGTAGCTTTTATCCGTTGAGCGATGGCCCTTCCATACGGAACCACCGGATCACTAAGCCCGACTTTCGTCCCTGCTCGAGTTGTAGCTCTCGCAGTCAAGCTCCCTTATACCTTTACACTCTGCGAATGATTTCCAACCATTCTGAGGGAACCTTTGGGCGCCTCCGTTACCTTTTAGGAGGCGACCGCCCCAGTCAAACTGCCCGTCAGACACTGTCTCCGATAGGGATCACCTATCTGGGTTAGAGTGGCCATAACACAAGGGTAGTATCCCAACAACGTCTCCTTCGAAACTGGCGTCCCGATCTCTTAGACTCCTACCTATCCTGTACATGTGGTACAGACACTCAATATCAAACTGCAGTAAAGCTCCATGGGGTCTTTCCGTCCTGTCGCGGGTAACCTGCATCTTCACAGGTACTAAAATTTCACCGAGTCTCTCGTTGAGACAGTGCCCAAATCATTACGCCTTTCGTGCGGGTCGGAACTTACCCGACAAGGAATTTCGCTACCTTAGGACCGTTATAGTTACGGCCGCCGTTTACTGGGGCTTCAATTCATACCTTCGCGTTTCCGCTAAGCACTCCTCTTAACCTTCCAGCACCGGGCAGGCGTCACCCCCTATACATCATCTTACGATTTAGCAGAGAGCTGTGTTTTTGATAAACAGTTGCTTGGGCCTATTCACTGCGGCTGACTTAAAGTCAGCACCCCTTCTCCCGAAGTTACGGGGTCATTTTGCCGAGTTCCTTAACGAGAGTTCTCTCGCTCACCTGAGGCTACTCGCCTCGACTACCTGTGTCGGTTTGCGGTACGGGTAGAGTATGTTTAAACGCTAGAAGCTTTTCTTGGCAGTGTGACGTCACTAACTTCGCTACTAAACTTCGCTCCCCATCACAGCTCAATGTTATAGATATAAGCATTTGACTCATATCACACCTCACTGCTTAGACGTGCTCTTCCATTCGCACGCTTTAGTTAGCCTACTGCGTCCCTCCATCACTACATACTCTAGTACAGGAATATCAACCTGTTGTCCATCGGATACACCTTTCGGTCTCTCCTTAGGTCCCGACTAACCCAGGGCGGACGAGCCTTCCCCTGGAAACCTTAGTCTTACGGTGGACAGGATTCTCACCTGTCTTTCGCTACTCATACCGGCATTCTCACTTCTATGCGTTCCAGCACTCCTCACGGTACACCTTCTTCACACATAGAACGCTCTCCTACCATACCTATAAAGGTATCCACAGCTTCGGTAAATTGTTTTAGCCCCGGTACATTTTCGGCGCAGGGTCACTCGACTAGTGAGCTATTACGCACTCTTTGAATGAATAGCTGCTTCTAAGCTAACATCCTAGTTGTCTGTGCAACCCCACATCCTTTTCCACTTAACAATTATTTTGGGACCTTAGCTGGTGGTCTGGGCTGTTTCCCTTTCGACTACGGATCTTAGCACTCGCAGTCTGACTGCCGACCATAATTCTTTGGCATTCGGAGTTTATCTGAGATTGGTAATCCGGGATGGACCCCTCACCCAAACAGTGCTCTACCTCCAAGAATCTCAATGTCGACGCTAGCCCTAAAGCTATTTCGGAGAGAACCAGCTATCTCCAAGTTCGTTTGGAATTTCTCCGCTACCCACAAGTCATCCAAGCACTTTTCAACGTGCCCTGGTTCGGTCCTCCAGTGCGTCTTACCGCACCTTCAACCTGCTCATGGGTAGGTCACATGGTTTCGGGTCTACGACATGATACTAACTCGCCCTATTCAGACTCGGTTTCCCTACGGCTCCGTCTCTTCAACTTAACCTCGCATCATATCGTAACTCGCCGGTTCATTCTACAAAAGGCACGCTCTCACCCATTAACGGGCTCGAACTTGTTGTAGGCACACGGTTTCAGGTTCTATTTCACTCCCCTCCCGGGGTGCTTTTCACCTTTCCCTCACGGTACTGGTTCACTATCGGTCACTAGGGAGTATTTAGGGTTGGGAGATGGTCCTCCCAGATTCCGACGGGATTTCACGTGTCCCGCCGTACTCAGGATACTGCTAGGTACAAAGACTATTTTGAATACGAGGCTATCACTCTCTTTGGCTGATCTTCCCAAATCATTCTTCTATAGTCTTTGAGTCCACATTGCAGTCCTACAACCCCGAAGAGTAAACTCTTCGGTTTGCCCTTCTGCCGTTTCGCTCGCCGCTACTAAGGCAATCGCTTTTGCTTTCTCTTCCTGCAGCTACTTAGATGTTTCAGTTCACTGCGTCTTCCTCCTCATATCCTTAACAGATATGGGTAACAGGTAGTACCTGTTGGGTTCCCCCATTCGGAAATCCCTGGATCATCGCTTACTTACAGCTACCCAAGGCATATCGTCGTTTGTCACGTCCTTCTTCGGCTCCTAGTGCCAAGGCATCCACCGTGCGCCCTTATTAACTTAACCTTATTTTTTCTGACCTTTCAGTCATAAACTCTTATTAATACTACAGCGTTTTCGGTTTATTTTCTTGTTACTATTTGATATAGATATTCAATTTTCAATGAGCATTACTTGGTGATCTCTCACCAATGGAGCCTAGCGGGATCGAACCGCTGACCTCCTGCGTGCAAAGCAGGCGCTCTCCCAGCTGAGCTAAGGCCCCACAAGACCTCTCAAGACTAAACAAGACCAATGTGCATTTCTTATCCTTAGAAAGGAGGTGATCCAGCCGCACCTTCCGATACGGCTACCTTGTTACGACTTCACCCCAATCATCTATCCCACCTTAGGCGGCTGGCTCCAAATGGTTACCTCACCGACTTCGGGTGTTACAAACTCTCGTGGTGTGACGGGCGGTGTGTACAAGGCCCGGGAACGTATTCACCGCGGCGTGCTGATCCGCGATTACTAGCGATTCCGACTTCATGTAGGCGAGTTGCAGCCTACAATCCGAACTGAGACTGGCTTTAAGAGATTAGCTTGCCGTCACCGACTTGCGACTCGTTGTACCAGCCATTGTAGCACGTGTGTAGCCCAGGTCATAAGGGGCATGATGATTTGACGTCATCCCCACCTTCCTCCGGTTTATTACCGGCAGTCTCGCTAGAGTACCCAACTGAATGATGGCAACTAACAATAGGGGTTGCGCTCGTTGCGGGACTTAACCCAACATCTCACGACACGAGCTGACGACAACCATGCACCACCTGTCACCTCTGTCCCGAAGGAAAGCTCTATCTCTAGAGCGGTCAGAGGGATGTCAAGACCTGGTAAGGTTCTTCGCGTTGCTTCGAATTAAACCACATGCTCCACCGCTTGTGCGGGCCCCCGTCAATTCCTTTGAGTTTCAACCTTGCGGTCGTACTCCCCAGGCGGAGTGCTTAATGCGTTAGCTGCGGCACTAAACCCCGGAAAGGGTCTAACACCTAGCACTCATCGTTTACGGCGTGGACTACCAGGGTATCTAATCCTGTTTGCTCCCCACGCTTTCGAG
The DNA here is from genome assembly GCF_047464615.1 of Streptococcus infantis. GTDB lineage: Bacteria > Bacillota > Bacilli > Lactobacillales > Streptococcaceae > Streptococcus > Streptococcus infantis_Y. Next base: position 1,142 of record NZ_JASHBO010000032.1, on the reverse strand, counting down.
CCTCAGCGTCAGTTACAAGCCAGAGAGCCGCTTTCGCCACCGGTGTTCCTCCATATATCTACGCATTTCACCGCTACACATGGAATTCCACTCTCCCCTCTTGCACTCAAGTTAAACAGTTTCCAAAGCGTACTATGGTTAAGCCACAGCCTTTAACTTCAGACTTATCTAACCGCCTGCGCTCGCTTTACGCCCAATAAATCCGGACAACGCTCGGGACCTACGTATTACCGCGGCTGCTGGCACGTAGTTAGCCGTCCCTTTCTGGTAAGATACCGTCACAGTGTGAACTTTCCACTCTCACACTCGTTCTTCTCTTACAACAGAGCTTTACGATCCGAAAACCTTCTTCACTCACGCGGCGTTGCTCGGTCAGACTTCCGTCCATTGCCGAAGATTCCCTACTGCTGCCTCCCGTAGGAGTCTGGGCCGTGTCTCAGTCCCAGTGTGGCCGATCACCCTCTCAGGTCGGCTATGTATCGTCGCCTTGGTGAGCCGTTACCTCACCAACTAGCTAATACAACGCAGGTCCATCTGGTAGTGATGCAATTGCACCTTTCAAGCAGATATCATGCAATATCTACTATTATGCGGTATTAGCTATCGTTTCCAATAGTTATCCCCCGCTACCAGGCAGGTTACCTACGCGTTACTCACCCGTTCGCAACTCATCCAGAAGAGCAAGCTCCTCCTTCAGCGTTCTACTTGCATGTATTAGGCACGCCGCCAGCGTTCGTCCTGAGCCAGGATCAAACTCTCATTAAAAGTTTGAGTTCTCACTCATTTCTGTCACTGACAGATTTATTGTTTTTTTCATTGTTCAGTACTACAACCTTAGTTGTAGTGCCCTGCACATTGGTTCGTCTTGTTCAGTTTTCAAAGGTCTTTGTCACTCACTTCTCTCAAGTGACAACTATATTAGTATATCACAGTCGCTTTCGCTTGTCAACACTTTTTTGAAACTTTTTTTATTTTTTTTCATCTAGTGTTTCATCTGCTTTATACTATAGTCCGTACGGGATTCGAACCCGTGTTACCGCCGTGAAAAGGCGGTGTCTTAACCCCTTGACCAACGGACCGGAGTTGTTATTTTCAACTCTTACTATTATACCGACTTTTCTTACTTTGTCAACACCTTTTTT
>NZ_JASHBO010000031.1:0-5325 GCF_047464615.1 Streptococcus infantis | reverse complement strand
TTCTGCTTTTGATCCATCTGGGAAGGTTACAGTTGCTGTTCCATCTTTGCCTACTTCAACATCTTTCGCTGTTGGGTTAGCTTTCTTAACTTCGTCTGCTACCTTAGCTTTTTCTGCATCAGTCAAGTTACTTGGATCTTTAACTGGTGTCTTAGCTGGATCTTTAACGCCATCTGCATCCTTAGCTGGTGTTGCATCTTTAGCTTTTTCTACTGCTTTAGCTGCTGGAATTTCTGCTTTTGATCCATCTGGGAAGGTTACAGTTGTTGTTCCATCTTTGCCTACTTCAACATCTTTCGCTGTTGGGTTAGCTTTCTTAACTTCGTCTGCTACTTTAGCTTTTTCTGCATCTGTTAAGTTAGCTGGATCTTTAACTGGTGTCTTAGCTGGATCTTTAACGCCATCTGCATCCTTAGCTGGTGTTGTTGGTTTTTTAGTTACAAATTCTGACAATGGTTTTGTATCTGTTGAACCATCTGTATATGTTACTACAAGATTTCCTTTGCCATCGTTTGTGACTGATTTAATCTTACCATCTTTATCAACTGGAGTATTTTTTGCGATATTCGCATCGTCATTGTCCTTGTTGTACTCAAGTTTCAGTTTTTTTTCGATTTTAGCTAAGTCATCTTTTGTTACATTAGTTGGATCTGCTACTTCAACTTTATCAGCTGGAGTTGCAATATCGTACTTATCTGTTTGAGATTTAACGATGAAGTGAACATATCCTGGTGTCTGAGTTGCATTAGGGTTTTGATCTAATGCTCTAAAATCAGTAGCTGATGGTGCATTATCATTGTCATTAGCAACAACAAAACTTGTCCAATGGTTTGGAGCTTTAAGTGTTGTAACACCTGTCATCTTAAGAGTAGCTGTAGCACCTGATACAGTACCATCACCATGAGTGACTGCTGAATTCTCGATTTTTCCAGTTGTGAAACCGTAACCTGCCGTATTATCTGTTCCAATACCACCAGGACCACGTACATACATATCTTTAACAGCAGTGTTGTCTGATGCTTTGAATGTTAAATCAGTGTTTTCACCTGTATAAACATAGATTTCTTTCTTAGCTTGATTTGAGTATGGAAGTTCAACTGTTGGAGCTACGTTTACAAATTCTGACAATGGTTTCTTATCTTGAGAACCATCTTTATAGGTTACTACAAGATTTCCATCAGCATCTTTTTCGATTGATTGAATCTTACCATCTTTATCAGCTACAGGTTTACCTTTTTTATCTGCCAAGTTAGCGTCATCATTCGTGTTAGAGTACTCAAGTTGTACTTTCTCTTTGATTTTAGCTAACTCATCATTTGTTACGTTAGATGGATTTGCTACAGTAACTTTTTCAGTTGGAGTTGTAATATCATATTTTTGCGTTTGTGGTTTAAGCATGACACGGAATGCACCTGGGTCAGTTAAGCTACCCACAGCTTTATTCTCAATAAATGCACCATCTGTGTCAGTCGCAGTTGCATAACGCCATCCTAAAGCCATACCTGGTGCTTTATCTCCCTTAGTTGCTGCATCATAGTCAGATTGTTTCAAACCATCTGTTGCTGCTGGGGTACCTGAGTAGGTAATGACTGCTGGTGCATCTGCTGTTGCTGGTGTTTCAGCATTGATAACATTTGCTTTAAATCCATATTGAGTATTGATGGTATTCTCTTCACCTGCAACAGGATCAAACGCTCTGTTACCACCTTGTTTTACAGTAGCACTTGCAATTTTTCCGCTATCATCTTTAAATTTGATATCGAATGAGTTGGCTTCTCCAGCGTAGACATAAACTTCTTTAGTGTCTTTATTAGAGTAAGGAATCTCTACTGTTGGTGCTACGTTTTCACGTGCAGGATTTGTTGGGTGAACGAGGTAGGCTGCTGCAATCTTATCTGTTGATCCATCAGGATAAGTGATAGTAAGGTTACCCTTTTCATCTACACTGTATTGTGATTCTGCTGGAAGATTTGGGTTCGCAGTTTTAACTGAGTCGATGATCTTGTTCTTTTCATCTTCAGAAACCTTGTTAGGATTTGCAATATCTACTTGTGTACCTGCAACTGGGTCATACTTTTTAGTAACTTCAAGAACTGTGACAGTGATATGTCGATCAATTGATACTTTCTGGTTGCTTGTTGGATTTGGACTTCCAGTAACTCTAAAGGTAATCCTAGTATCTCCAAGAGGTTGTTTCCATGAAACAGTACCTTCTGCTTTAGCGTCGCTTTGGCCTATTGCTTTACTTCCATTAGTAGCCAATCCACCCGATGGTATTACGCCTGCTACATTATTCGCTGTTTCTGCAGTAATCCCAAAGAAACGCAAGGCAGTCCCTGCAGCTGCACCTGTTAAAGAAAGTTTATCTCCACGATAAAGTGTCACCTTGGTCGCATTGGTCAACATTTGCAACTTATAAGGACCTTCAGTCTTCTCAGCATTCTCAATCGGTGTTGGGGTTTTTGTTACTGTAATCGGAGCACTCTTAGCTGACTCTGTTCCACCTGCTGGTGTTGAAGTAGCTGTAATCTCTCCTTCAGGAAGGCTGTTTGTAGGGTGAATAGTTGCTACACCTTGGTCGTTAGCTACAGCTTCACCGATTACAACGCCATCTTTGTTGTAAAGTTTAACAGTTGAACCTGCTGGTGCTTTCACTGTCACATCAGCTGGAGTACTTGCTTTACCTGCCAAATCGTTGACAATTTCTGGACCACTAGTTGTTGGTGTTTCTGGTTGCGGTTGTGGTTGTGGCGCTGGAGTCTCTTCTTGTGGAGCTGCTTCAACGTTACGTGATTGCCATCCTTGAAGGCTTGAGTAGCTACCTTCTTGCATGTTAGAGATAACTTTAGCTGTTGTTCCAGCTTTCATATCTTTGTTCAAGGTCAAGTTGATTGTTGAGTAGAACTTACCGTCTTCACTTGAAGCAACGCTTGCAAGTGCACTGCTTGAAGAGTTCACTTGCCACTTACCTGGAACAGCATCACGTTTAAGCCCAACTTCTTGAGTATTACCATCAGCGTCCGTGAATTGGAAGTAAGCTGCTCCTGCATCATGCGGTACTTTCAAGGTAACGTTTCTATCATTTTCAACAAGATTATTCTGTTGTTTTGATTTAGATGATGGTACGATCTCTGAGTGACCTAGAGATACATTTACATCTGTATCAGCACTTTCTACACCATTAACGGTTTGGCTTACGCTAATTTTATCTGCAGGAACTAACTGTCCACCACCAGTAACATTACTATTCAAACCAAGGTCGAGTGGGAATGACCATTGTCCGTTTTCTGCAACTTTGATTTGTCTAGCAGTTTTGCCATTTTTCTTGATATTGATGATAGCACCTGGCTGACCGGTACCTGTCAACGTCTCATCTGTAGAAGCTACAGTAGGCACTGTAATCGTGCCATTTGTTTGGGTATAAGTGTTGTTCACTCCTGGTTGTGGTGTTTCCGGTTGTGGTTTAGCCACATCGGCATTCGTAACATCAACAGGGTTGTTCCCTATTACACTGAAAGATGGTCTGTATGACGCTTTACCAGTACGGACCATACCCATAACAAGCTTCATATTTTTCAACTGCTCATTAGTTGTCTCTTCAGGAACAGTTGTGGTGAACTTCCATACATATGCATCTTGCCAGTCCGAACCTGTATTCGATTGATCCCAGACAACACGGTTTCCTGGTAGAGCATTAGCTTCGACCAAAGCTTTTGTCTCAGGATTATCAGTGTCCGCACCATTGAAATAGAAACCTGTATTGTTATAAAGGGTATCATATCCACGACTTGAAGATTTCCAACTATCGCTTGTGAAAGAGTCTTCTTTTTCAAGTGGGAAACCTGAAGCTTCGCGTGGACTTGGATTGTCAAATGTTACTTCATTACTTAGAGGATTTCCACTTGAATCGATTTTTACTAATTTTCTATTTTGCAATTTCTGTACTGATTTGTAGTGGAGACGCTTGATACTATCAGGCATATTTACTTCTTTAGGAATTTGAGCATAGTTTCGGGAACTTTTTCCTGTAATGCCATATTTAATATCCATATTTTCAGCATAGTTATTGAAGTAAACCATCCAGTCAATAGACGTAATCTTACCATTCTGATCTTTATTCATTCTGGTCTTATAGGTCATTACTCTAGAGCCGGCATTTTGCGCGTCATCAGAGGTACTGGATTTACCTACATTACTAGTAATATAGTCATTTTTCTTCCCATTCTCATTGGCAGCTTCATCACCTGAATAAGCAACCCCGTCTCTAAATTGAACACCTTCTGGCATTTTTTGACCATTGCGTGGATCACGACGTCCAGATGCCAAACGAGTTGTAGCGTTCATAACAGACACATAGCTACGTTTAACAGTTTTCGTCATGTCCTCAACATCTTGTACGGTTACATCTGGTGCTTCTAAAAGCGCAAGTCCACTTGCTAAGATAGCGTTCGCTTTTTCACGGACATCAACCGTTGTTTCATGTTCTGGCAAGGCTTGGATGGCAGTTGTTAAGTTGTCCAATTCAAGCTTGAGTTTGTCTGTTTTAGGTGCCACTTTGACAGTTTGAGATGCTGACAAGTTTGCACTTGAACCATCTGCAAAAGTCACGACAACTGATCCATCTGCTTGGACTTGAACATCAGTCGCTGTAGGATTTGCTGCCTTAACAGCTGCTACTACATTTGCCTTTTCCTTTTCTGTCAAGGCTGTAGCATCCGCAACTACTGTCAAGGTAGGCAGTTGAACTCCTTCTGCTTCCTTGGCCTTAGTCTCAACCACCTCAGCTGCTTTGGCCTTAGCCTCAACTACATCAGCTTCCTTAGCTGTTTTTGCTGAAGTAGCTTCTGAACTTGTAGTTTTTTCGGCAACCACTGGTGAAGTTGTTGACACCTCCACTGCTGGTGCTTTATAAGTGCCTACCTCATCACTAGGGCTTGCTTCAGCAGCTGAGCTGGTAGTTTTATTCTCTACCTCCCCATTACCAGCTGTGTCGGCCTTAACTGTTGGAGCCACCAAAGCTGCACCAACCGCAAAGACAAGCGAGCAACCAAATAAGAAATGCTTTCCTTTTTTGATCATTCGCCAGTTCTTCTGCTCTGCATTTTTACGATTAAAATACATTACATTATCTCCTTTTTTAAAATAACTGCATGTCTTCTACATACAATTCAATTATACAATTCTTTTAGAAAATAGTCAATCATGACCACCCGTCAAACGGGTGGTTTGAACCAGGGCTATAAGCCCAGATTACAAGCCAGCGCCTAAAGACGCTGGCTTTCACGTTGTTCAAGCCTCATTGCTCTTGACTCGTCACTTGCCTCT
>NZ_JASHBO010000030.1:0-6973 GCF_047464615.1 Streptococcus infantis | reverse complement strand
AACTGAAAAACCAGGTAAGATTGAAATTACACGCAAACCAAATGGTGATGCAGTCGTAACGCCTAAGAAACCAGATGGTTCAACTTACCCATCAGGCAGCAAGGTAGTGATTCCAGGTGAAAACAACACACCAATCACAGTCACAATCGGCGACAATGGCTCAGGTGAAGTACCAAATGACAAGCTTCCTAAGAAAGATGTCCCAGGTACAGGAACAGTAACCGAACCGAACAAGAAACCATCACAACCAGTGGATGTAACAACACCAGGTCAAAAGACACCAACAGTAGATGTTGAACAAGATCCTAAGACAGGTGACGTTACAGTAACACCGAAGAAACCAGATGGCTCAACATTCCCACCAGGAACTAAGGTAGAAATCCCAGGTGAAGATGGTCCAATCACTGTTGAAATCGGTCAAGATGGTAAAGGTAAAGTACCAAATGACAAACTTCCTAAGAAAGATGTCCCAGGTACAGGTAAGATCACAGAACCAGGTAAACCAGCAGTTGAAGTTCCAGTAACAACCCCAGGTAAGGTAACACAAGTTGCAGTTAATCCAAATGTAAATCACGAAGATACTACAGCTACTATTGATAATGGAGCTAAGTCAAATGATTCTCAAAAAGTATTGCCAAATACTGGTACTGAATCAAATGCGACTCTTGCATCTCTAGGCCTTCTTGGTATTCTAGGTGGTCTCGGACTTGCTTTGGGAAAGAAAAAAGAAGACTAAAAATTTAGTCAATCACTATTCATTCTTTTGTATTGTAAAGATAAACTAGATTGGTTCTGGGAATCGTGTTAGTCATAAAATAAAAAGAATGTTTAGATAAAGAAAGCGAACAATGCTAGGATTTTGTTAAACGGAATTCCAAGTATTGTTCGCTTTTTGGGCTCTTTTCTACCATTTGTCAAGTATATCAAGGGCTTTAAGTAAAAAAAGAGATAAGACAGTAGCTATTCTGAGGTTACTGTCTTATTTTTACCACTTATTGATCCATAAAAGGGCACGCTAAAAAACACCTCATCTAGTATTTTTTGAAACAAGGTGTTATAATAATACGGCATAGATGACCTTATCGATTTTGGGTCAAAGAGTAATCGTAAAGTTTGTTATGCGTAATGAGGTAATACATTGTTCGAATGAGACGATGTATAGAGGCAATCGCATGTGGCTTGGTTGAAGCTATTGTCGATTGTCTTTTTCGTTTCTCATAAAAGTCGGCGATATGGCAGGGATTGGTATGACTAGCTGAAGCGATGTTATGAATGCACTTGAACAAGATTTTTCTGGCATAGGGATTACCTCGCTTAGTAATGTGTTCCTTGGCGAGAAAGTTCCCAGATTCATAATGTCTCAGGTCAATGCCAATAAAAGCGTTGATTTGATTGGTAGACTGAAAGCGACGAATATCTCCCAATTCGCCAATGATAGATGTCGCTGTGGTTTCTGCGATGCCAGGAATTGATCGTAAGATGTCATACTCTGGTAAAGGCTGAGCTAGAGCTACCATGTCGTCTAAGACAACCTGTCTGTGCTCAGAAAGACGAAGCAATTCTTGAGCATAGTAACGAACCTCTTCAAGCATTGGGGAGATTTTCTTGATCGCACAAAAAGATTGTTTAGCGAGTTTTATAAGTTTATCAGTCAGATAAGCAATACGCTTTTCAGAGATTCGTTTGGAGGTAGATTGACGGATAATCTTACACAATTCATTTTGAGATAGGTTTAATACAAACTCCTTGCATGGAAAAGCCATCACTAAATTCCAATATTGCTCTCCAGTTGGTGTGGATAAGAGATTTTCCAATTCAGGAAAGGTGACTTGTAAGACCTTGTGTAGACGGTTTTTAGCTCTAACAATGTCTTCTGTAAGATTTTGATAGAAACGGCTTAAATCACGTAGGTGTTGATAAACTTCTTCCTGCGCATAAGTTGGTTTACGATTGAGTATAAACTGAGAATGAGCCAACTTTTCAGCGTCAATTTTGTCTGTTTTACGAACTCGCAGACTGTCCAGTTGCTTCTTAGCTTCCAGAGGATTCAGCTGTGTATAAGCGTAGCCGTATTCCTCAAGAAAGGCTCGAAGATGCCGAGAATAGACACCAGTAGCTTCAAATATAATCTCAGGGTTATGAACAGTTTTCAAGTCATTCAAAAGACGATTGAAGCCAATGGCGTCATTGAGCATAGTGTATCCATGAATCTTTTCACCGTTGACTAAAATTGCCACCTCAGAACTTGCCTTACTCACATCAATCCCAAATACTGTACGCATGATATTACCTCTTTTGTCTTGAATAATTCCGTGTTTTAGTGATTTTATTTTCAATACGCGACGTCTAGCGTCCCACATACTTTGATCAAATTCCACCTAAAACAGGTGTCTTGCCAGTTTGTCAAGCGACGTCTAGTGCCAAAGAGCCCTACGACTTTACAAGACACCTCTACTTTAACATAAAGAAAAAGTAGTGAGTACTCTCTCCCGTCGTAGATTTTCTCACTACTAATCTTAGTATGTTTTCTACAACAAAATAGGCTCCATAACATCCATAGGGGATTTACCCACTACAAATATTATAGAGCCTGTTTTTTTGTTTTGATACCCATTTTGGTACCCAGAATGATTTTTATGTAAAAATTTTGTTGCAAGTCTTAAAATTACAGGTGAGGAGGATTTTTACTAGCTTTGATAAGTATGATAATTCCAACTGATATAAACAAAGTTATCGTCTTTAATATCATGATAGTTCTGGGCTTAATTATTTTATAGGATTGGCTATTAGTAAGAAATATGGTATAATATAGGGTGAGACCTTCTTAATAAATAGTGAAAGAGTATAAAATGAAAAAAATTGTCATTAACGGTGGGAGACCATTGAAAGGTGAAATTACGATTAGTGGCGCTAAAAATAGTGTCGTTGCCTTGATTCCTGCCATTATTTTATCAGATGATGTTGTGATTTTGGATTGTGTTCCAGACATCTCTGATGTAGCTAGTCTTATTGAGATTATGGAGATCATGGGAGCTAGTGTCAAGCGTTATGACGATGTTCTTGAGATTGATCCTCGTGGTGTTCAAAATAAACCAATGCCTTATGGTAAAATTAATAGCTTGCGTGCGTCTTATTATTTCTATGGTAGTCTTTTAGGACGTTTTGGTGAAGCAACTGTAGGTTTGCCTGGAGGGTGTGACCTAGGACCACGTCCGATTGATTTGCATTTAAAAGCATTTGAAGCTATGGGAGCTAAGACAACCTACGAGGGAGATAATATGAATCTCTCAACCCAAGGATCAAGTCTACATGGTGCACATATCTATATGGATACTGTTAGTGTTGGTGCAACAATCAATACGATGCTAGCAGCAGTAAAAGCTAAAGGTCGAACAGTTATTGAAAATGCTGCTCGCGAACCTGAAATCATTGATGTGGCTACATTATTAAACAATATGGGAGCTCACATTCGTGGAGCAGGTACGGATATGATTACAATCGATGGTGTGGATAGCTTGCACGGAACACGTCACCAAGTCATCCCAGACCGTATTGAAGCAGGGACATATATTTCAATGGCAGCTGCAGTAGGTCATGGGATTCGAATTAATAATGTACTTTATGAGCATTTAGAAGGATTTATTGCTAAACTTGAAGAAATGGGTGTTCACATGACTATTTCTGAAGACAGTATTTTCGTCGAAGAGCAAACAAATCTAAAGGCTGTTAATATCAAAACAGCTCCTTATCCAGGTTTCGCAACAGATCTTCAACAGCCTATTACTCCTTTGCTATTAAAAGCAGAAGGTCGTGGCACATTGATCGATACAATCTATGAAAAACGTGTCAACCATGTTTTTGAATTAGCCAAAATGAATGCAGATATTTCAACAACAAACGACCACATCCTTTATAAGGGTGGAAATCCTTTGCAGGGTGCAAAAGTTAAAGCAACAGACCTACGTGCTGGAGCCGCCTTGGTTATTGCTGGCTTGATGGCTGAAGGAAAAACAGAGATTACAAATGTTGAATTCATCCTTCGAGGCTACTCGAATATTATCGAAAAATTGCGTAATCTTGGAGCAGATATTGAGCTAATCGAAGATTAGCACTTTGAGGATTGCAATGAATATCTGGACTAAATTAGCAAAATTTTCTTTCTATGAGACGGAACGTTTATATTTCCGTCCCTTCTTTTTTACGGATGTAAATGATTTTCATCAACTTGCATCAGATCCTGAAAATCTTCAATTTATCTTTCCTGCACAAGCAAGTATTGAAGAAAGTCAGTATGCTCTTGCCAATTATTTTATGAAATCACCTTTGGGGATTTGGGCTATTTGTGATAAAAAAGAGCAACGAATGATTGGAGCTATCAAGTTTGAAAAACTTGATGAAATTAAGAAAGAAGCTGAAATTGGCTATTTTTTAAAGAAAGACTATTGGTCTCAGGGTTATATGACTGAAGCAGTTACCAAATTACGAGATTTATCCATGAACGAGTTTGCATTGAAGCAACTTTCGATTGTGACACATCTAGAAAATGTTGCTAGTCAGAAAGTAGCAGAAAAATCAAATTTTGTTCTTTATCGTCGTTTTAAAGGTAGCGATCGTTATACCCGAAAGATGCGGGATTATCTAGAATTCCGTTATACAAAAGGAAATTTAAATGAGTAAACACCAAGAAATATTAGCCTACTTGGAAGAATTACCAGTTGGGAAGCGTGTCAGTGTTCGTAGTATTTCAAATCGACTGGGAGTAAGTGATGGTACGGCATATCGGGCTATCAAAGAAGCTGAAAATAGGGGACTTGTTGAAACACGTCCTCGAAGTGGAACAGTACGTGTAAAGTCAAAAAAAGTAGCTATTGAGAAATTAACGTTCGCAGAAATTGCAGAAGTTACAGGCTCAGAAGTTTTAGCTGGTCAAGCTGGATTGGATAGAGAATTTAGTAAATTCTCCATTGGAGCGATGACTGAAAAGAATATTCTTTCTTATCTTCATGATGGCGGCTTACTTATCGTAGGAGATCGAACACGTATTCAGTTATTAGCACTTGAAAATGAAAATGCTGTCTTGGTAACAGGTGGATTTGAAGTTCATGAAGATGTTTTGAACCATGCTAATAAAAAAAATATTCCAGTATTGCGCAGTAAACATGATACATTTACAATTGCGACTATGATCAACAGAGCTTTGTCTAACGTTCAGATTAAGACAGATATTTTAACGGTTGAAAAAATCTATCGTACTAGTCATGAATATGGATTTCTACAGGAAACGGATACTGTCAAAGATTATCTAGACTTGGTTCGTAAGAATAGAACGAGCCGTTTTCCTGTCATTAATCAGCATCAGGTCGTTGTTGGTGTAGTTACTATGCGTGATGCTGGAGATAAATCACCTGGTACAACGATAGATAAGGTCATGACAAGGACAGTCTACATGACTGGTTTAGCGACGAATATCGCTAATGTTAGCCAGAGAATGATTGCTGAAGACTTTGAAATGGTGCCTGTTGTGAGAAGTAATCAAACTTTACTTGGTGTTATTACTAGACGGGATGTCATGGAAAAGATGAGTCGCTCTCAAGTTTCAGCATTACCAACATTTTCAGAACAGGTTGGTCAGAAGTTATCTTACCACCATGATGAAGTTGTCATTACGGTTGAACCATTTATGTTGGAAAAAAATGGAGTCCTTGCAAATGGAGTTCTTTCAGAAATTTTGACCCATATGACGCAGGATCTGGTCGTGAATAGCGGACGTAATCTCATCATTGAACAGATGTTGATTTACTTTTTACAAGCTGTTCAGATTGATGATATCTTGCGAATTCAGGCTAGAATTATTCATCATACGAGAAGGTCAGCCATTATCGACTATGATATTTATATCAATCATCAAATCGTATCAAAAGCAAATGTTACTGTAAAAATTAATTAAAACTAGGAGAAAACATGATTACATTAAAATCAGCTAGAGAAATCGAAGCAATGGATAAGGCTGGCGATTTTCTTGCCAGTATTCACATCGGTTTGCGTGACATCATCAAACCAGGTGTAGATATGTGGGAAGTAGAAGAATATGTGCGTCGTCGTTGTAAAGAAGAAAATTTCCTCCCTCTTCAAATTGGTGTTGATGGGGCAATGATGGATTATCCATACGCAACTTGTTGTTCGCTTAATGACGAAGTAGCCCATGCTTTTCCACGCCACTATATTTTGAAGGAAGGCGATTTGCTGAAGGTAGATATGGTTCTTGGTGGGCCGATCGCTAAGTCTGACCTCAATGTTTCTAAACTCAATTTTAACAACGTTGAGCAGATGAAAAAATATACTCAAAACTTTACGGGCGGCTTGGCAGATTCTTGTTGGGCTTACGCTGTTGGAAAACCGTCAGAAGAAGTTAAAAACTTGATGGATGTTACTAAAGAAGCTATGTATAAGGGAATTGAGCAGGCTGTTGTAGGAAATCGTATTGGAGATATTGGAGCTGCTATTCAGGAATATGCTGAAAGTCGTGGTTACGGAGTTGTTCGTGATCTTGTAGGACACGGTGTTGGTCCAACTATGCATGAAGAACCAATGGTGCCTAACTATGGTATCGCAGGTCGTGGTCTCCGCCTTCGTGAAGGCATGGTATTAACCATTGAGCCTATGATCAATACAGGTGATTGGGAAATCGATACAGATATGAAAACAGGCTGGGCACATAAAACAATCGATGGTGGACTGTCATGTCAGTATGAGCATCAGTTTGTTATTACTAAAGATGGGCCTGTAATCTTGACAAGTCAAGGTGAAGAGGGAACTTATTAATCAAAAAAGGAGCTCAGCTCCTTTCAGAACGAAGACAAACGTCATTTTTGGCGTTTGTCTTTTTCTCTTTTAAAAAATAGTTTGTCTCATCATCTACTAATCTATACCAAAATCTGAATTTGAGAAAAATAAAAAGGGATATTTCCTATCC
>NZ_JASHBO010000029.1:0-7295 GCF_047464615.1 Streptococcus infantis | reverse complement strand
CCAGGGTTGATGACATCGAAATGGATGTGCGAGGAGAGAGTAAACTCTTCTTTTGTGACCCTAATCGCTCTGACCAGAAAGGGAGAATTGAGAAAAATCACACGCTGATTCGCGACATTCTACCTAAGGGAACTCTTTTGACGATTTAACTCAAGAGGACATCAATCTCGTCTGTTCACATGTCAACAGCGTCAAACGTGCTGCTTTGAATGGAAAGTCAGCCTATGAACTCTTTGCCTTTACTTATGGAGAAGAGATTTCTAAGCTTCTCGGTATTTCTAAAATACCTGCAGAAGACGTCTGTCAGTCTTCTACATTACTACAACATAAAATCTATAGTCAATTGAACCAAAAATAGCACACAATGTGGTATAATCTTCTTATGGCATATTCATTAGATTTTCGTAAAAAAGTTCTCGCTTATTGTGAGCGAACAGGTAGTATAACAGAAGCATCACACATTTTCCAAATCTCACGTAATACCATTTATGGCTGGTTAAAGCTAAAAGAGAAAACAGGAGAGCTAAACCATCAAGTAAAAGGAACAAAATCAAGAAAGGTTGATAGAGATAGACTTAAAAACTATCTTACTGACAATCCGGACGCTTATTTGACTGAAATAGCTTCTGAATTTGGCTGTCATCCAACTACTATCCACTATGCTCTCAAAGCTATGGGCTACACTCGAAAAAAAAGAATCACACCTACTATGAACAAGACCCAGAAAAAGTAGCTTTATTTCTTAAAAAATTTAATAGTTTAAAGCACTTAACACCTGTTTATATTGATGAAACAGGATTCGATACTTATTTTTATCGAGAATATGGTCGCTCATTAAAAGGTCAGTTAATAAGAGGTAAAATATCTGGAAGAAGATATCAGAGGATCTCACTGGTTGCTGGGCTAATAAATGGCGAGTTAATCGCTCCAATGACTTACGAAGAGACGATGACGAGCGACTTTTTTGAAGCTTGGTTTCAGAAGTTTCTCTTACCAACATTAAACACACCATCAGTTATTATTATGGATAATGCAAGATTCCATAGAATGGGTAAGCTAGAGCTCTTATGTGAAGAATTTGGGCATAAACTTTTACCACTTCCTCCCTACTCACCTGAGTACAATCCTATTGAGAAAACATGGGCTCATATTAAAAAGCATCTCAAAAAGGTATTGCCAAGTTGCAATACTTTTTTCGAGGCTCTTTTGTCTTGTTCTTGTTTCAACTGACTATACTATAGATATACTTTTAGTTATGTTAGACTCGGAGTTTATTCTGTTTTTAATCTGCTTTCTTATCTCAATTATACTCCAAAACTATCAAATAGAGATAAACTACCAGTATTTTCAGGGATTATTTTTGATAAACAACTTCTCCTAATTAAAGCAAAAAGCCATTCCTCAAGGGAACAGCTTTCTCACTTATAATTAAAGGTTTCCCCAGCTAACTTATCTGCCAACTTGGGAAAGAGGGTGTAAAACTTATGGGCTAAGTGCAGCAAGATTGGAAGATTGAGTTCCCGCTTGTTTTTTCCTATGGTTTTAACAATCTTTCTAGCTACTGCATCTGGCTCGAGTAGGAAACGGTCAACCGATTTTAGATAACTGCCGTCTGGGTCAGCTTGGTCAAAAAAGGTCGTACGAATCGGACCTGGATTGACCGTTGTCACATAGACTCCATAGGACATAAGTTCGAGACGTAAAGCATTTGAAAAACCAATAGCAGCAAACTTGGTCGCTGAGTAAAGACTGGACTTGCCAGTAGCTATCAAACCTGCCATACTGACGATATTGATGACATGTCCTTTTCGTGTCTCCTTCATACGAGTTGCAACCAACCGAGACAGATTCATTAAAGCAAAGGTGTTAACCTCAAACATCTGATGAATATCTTGATCAGAGATCTTGTCAAAATCTTCAAAAATCCCGTAGCCAGCGTTGTTAATTAAAACATCAATCTTGCCATAACGCTGGTAAAGTTCAGCTACTAGTTCTTCTAAGGCTTGAGCATCGGTAATATCAATCTCAACCAATTCAGCCTGTGGATGATTTCCGTATAGTTGAGCTAATTTTTCTCTATTTCTACCCAGCAAAATCAATTGATCATTGGGCAAGAGTTTGACCATTTCTTGGGCTAGACCACCACTAGCACCCGTAATGAGAATAGTAGACATATTTATCCTTTCTCGAGAGCCTAGATTTCCACTTCTTCTAGGTCTTTAACAACATGGACATTTTCAAAAATCGTTGCCGCATCTTTCTTGAGCTGGCTAATGTCTTTTGAAAGAAAACGAGCACTGATATGGTTGAGTAAGAGGCGTTTAGCTCCTGCTTCTACTGCAACCTGAGCAGCCTGCATATTGGTTGAGTGACCGTGGTTGCGGGCAATCTTTTCGTCTCCCTTACCATAAGTCGACTCATGGACAAGAACATCTGCATTGACACCAAGACGCACACTGGCATCTGTTTTTCGAGTATCTCCCAAAATGGTAATAATCTTACCAGGTCGCGGTGCTGAAATATAATCTGCTGCCTTGATCTCGGTGCCGTCTTCTAAGACGACATCCTGACCGTTTTTAATTTTTCCAAAAAGAGGGCCGAATGGAACACCAGCAGCCTTGAGTTTCTCAGCATCCAAGGTTCCTTCTAAATCCTTTTGCATGATACGATAGCCGACACAGAAAATAGTGTGATCCAACTCTTCTGCATACACAGCGAATTTATCCGTTTCAAGGATTTTCCCAAGAGAATCTTGGTCAAATTCATGGAAATGAATCTTATAGGGTAGACGAGAACCAGAGACACGCAAACTAGTCAAGACAAAGGACTTGATCCCTTGAGGTCCATAGATTTCCAAATCTGTTTGCTCTTCATTGGCCTGAAAAGCACGGCTCGAAAGGAAACCTGGTAGGCCAAAAATGTGGTCTCCATGTAGGTGGGTAATAAAGATTTTGCTGACCTTACGTGGTCGAATTGTGGTTTCCAGAATACGATTTTGCGTTCCTTCTCCACAGTCAAAGAGCCAAACTTCGTTAATCTCGTCCAAGAGTTTCAGGGCGAGACTTGAAACGTTGCGGGCTTTAGAGGGCTGACCTGCCCCCGTTCCTAAAAATTGAATATCCATTCGATACTTTCTAATTAATCAATATATAACATAGCTGTGCGGTTTTCCGATCGGAAATAGCGCTTGCCAGAAAAAGCAGCAGCTTCTTGCAGTAAATCCTCTTGGCTGTAGCCTTTGAGACGTTTGCGACCATCTGCCAAACTTTCCAAATCAGTCAAAGCTGTGAGACTCTCCATTCTAACAACTTCCTCATCTCCAACAGCCTTCATGTAAATCTTACCAGACTCTTCAAAGACTAGTTGATGAGGAAAAATTTGCGCAATCTCAAAAAGCAAGTCATCTGAGATTACCTCTTCATTTTCAGAGAAAATCCGACCAAGACCCTCTCTCTCATAGCAAAAACCAAAGGATTTACCAGACAGATTAAGACGAATAAAAGGCTTGCTTTCTAGGGTGAAACTTGGCTCAACATTGTAGAGATTTAGTTCCTGACTGAGTTCTGCAAAATAATCCGTCGCAGCCTCAGGACTCTTTTTCTGGTAGAGTTCTGCAAAATAGGCATTGACCACACTTGGCGGAGGTGTGATCAGTGCCAACTGCTCCTGCTCTGTTTTACCAGCTAAAAGCTGGTCCAGATAGACCTTGTCTAAACTTGTATAGCCACCATACTTGAGAGCTAATGATTTGATATCAGTCATAAAATTCTTCTAATCTCCATTTATTTTTCTCAGCAATGTAGCCTCTGATGACTTCGCCGTCATCTTGGTAGTCATGTTTTTCAAGAATAGCGACACTCTCTAAATCATGAATCTTGTATGACTTAGAAAAAGGCACGCGCAAAGTAAAGGCTTCAAAAATTTCCTTAATCTTATCTAGCAATAAAGCCTGCAACTGTTCACGACTATTCTCAGACTTGGCAGAAATCAATGCATAAGGCGTTTGAGTAGGCGTAAAGTCCTCCACCAAATCTGCTTTATTATAAAGGGTCAGGCGAGGAATATCCTCCATGTCCAAGTCTTTCATGATGGAGAGGACCGTTTTTTCATGTTCCTCATGGTAAGGATTGCTGGCATCAATAACATGAACTAGAAGGTCTACATGCTTGCTTTCTTCCAAGGTCGACTTGAAACTAGACACTAACTCTGTCGGCAAATCTTGAATAAACCCAACGGTATCTGTCAAGGTTACCTGTAGATTGCCCCCCAGATGGATGCTTTTAGTTGTCGCATCCAGAGTCGCAAAGAGCTCATCTGCCTCATACTGGGTCTTGCTAGTCAAGGTGTTCATGATGGTTGACTTACCAGCATTGGTGTAGCCAATCAAACCAATCTTAAAGGTACTTGACTCCAAACGTTTTTCTCGAACTGTCGCTCGATTCTTCTCCACCACTTTAAGTTGACGATCAATATCTGTGATTTGGTTGCGAACACTACGACGATTAAGCTCCAGCTGGCTTTCACCTGGACCACGAGAACCAATGCCCCCTGCCTGACGGCTAAGCATAATCCCCTGACCAACCAAACGAGGCAAGAGGTATTTGAGCTGAGCTAGATGAACTTGGAGCTTCCCTTCATGGCTTCGAGCCCGCATGGCAAAGATATCCAAAATCAACTGCATACGGTCAATGACCTTGACACCTAACACTTCCTCGAGGTTAACATTTTGCCGTGGTGTCAAACGGTTGTTGACGATGACAGTCGTGATTTCTTCTGCATCCACCATTTGAGCTATTTCTTCCAACTTACCAGAACCGACGAAGGTCTTGGAGTCGTATTTTTCACGTTTTTGTCTGTAACTATCGACTACGACTGCTCCAGCTGTCTTGGCTAGACTGGCCAACTCTTCCATCGAGAGATCAAAATTGTCCATGCCTTGCAATTCCACACCAATCAGCAGAACTCGCTCCTCTTTTTTCTCCGTTTCAATCATTTAAAAACTCCTCAATCTGGTTTAAAATACGGTCTTGTACACCAGATTCTCCTATCTGATAAAAGGTCACCTGCATGCGGTTACGGAACCAGGTTAGCTGGCGCTTGGCAAATCGACGAGTCGCCTGTTTTAAGCTGTCACTAGCTTCTTCCAAGGACTGCTCTCCTCGAAAATAAGGAAAGAGTTCCTTGTAACCAATTCCTTTAGCAGCCTGCACATCTGGATAATGGTCAAACAGCCACTTGGCTTCGTCTAGAAGTCCAGCTTCAAACATCAGGTCCACTCTGTGATTGATACGCTCATAAAGCTGACTGCGTTCATCATCCAAGCAGATGATCAGAGGTTCATACAGGATCTCTTGATTTTCCAAGTCTTGACCAAAATGAGCAATTTCCAAGGCACGCATGGCACGACGACGATTAAACTGGGGAATTTCAAGGCCTGCTTGATCCACCAGATGGGCTAACTCCTCATCTGAAAAAGGATCTAGACTAGCACGATAAGCTAAAATCTCCTCATGAGGTGTCTCCCCACCAAGATGATAGCCTTCTAGCAGACTCTGGATATAAAGTCCTGTCCCACCAGCAATAATAGCGAGCTTACCTCGACTTTTAATATCCTCAATGACCGTCTTAGCTTCTGAAACAAAATCAAAAGCCGAGTAAGACTCGGTTACCTCTCTAACATCAATCAAGTGATGAGGAACACTTGCCTGCTCCTCTGGACTAGCCTTGGCCGTTCCGATATCTAGCCCTCGATAGACTTGTTGGCTATCTCCACTAACTACTTCACCATTAAAACGCTTAGCAACTTCAATGGCTAGAGCTGTCTTTCCAACTGCAGTCGGTCCAACAATCACAATTATTTTTGTTTTCATCTTTTTTCCTTGAAAAATTCCCATTTTTTCGCTACTATTATTATATCACAAAAAGGTCAGTCAGAAAAATGCGACCTCTTGAGGTAGCTGGCTGATTTATAAGTTAAAGGAGGAATACTCATGGCTAAAGGTTTCGCTAAAGGTCTTGTAACAGGTATTGCAGGAACTGTCGCTGCAGTTGCAGGTGCAGTATACGCAGTTAAAAAGAAAGTGATCGAACCAGAAGAACAAAAAGCAGCTTTCATCGAAGAAAACCGTAAGAAAGCAGCGCGTCGTCGCGTATCACGTTAAAACACAAAAGAAGTTGGGATTTTTCTCAACTTCTTTTTTTCTATTCTTTTATACTCAATAAAAACCAAATAGGAAACTAGCGTGTTTTGAAGAGATTTCCAGAGAGTATTAAATTGCCAAGTCAAACTTCAACTGCGGTTTCACTGGATCGTAGTCAACCAGCTCAAAATCCTCTGCTTTAATATCAAAGAAGTTGGTCTTGTCTGGTACATTCAAGACCAGACGTGGTTGGCAGTTTGAAGGCTCACGACGAAGCAATTCCTGAGCTTGTTCAAATTGATTGTCATAAATGTGAAGGTTATTGATAAAGTAGAAGAATTTTCCAACTTTCCAACCAAAGTGTTTAGCAATCATCATCTGAAGAGCCACATACTGCATAGCATTGATATGATGAGCCACCAGCATGTCATTAGATCGCTGGGTCAAAGTCGCATCCAGATAAATTTCCCCATCTACTCGACGGACATCAAACATTGTCTGGAAGGCACAAGGCAGAAGACCATCTGTCTCCTCAAAAGCTTGGTAATCCCAGAGCGAAATGATATTGCGACGGTTCCAAGGATTGGCTTCTAACTGTTTGAGAATCTTGTTAATGATGTCATGCTTCTTAACAACAGCCCCATAACGTTCCCCAATAGTCCCTGTATCTCCAACTTCCCAGTCATTCCAGTAGTGAACATTGTACTTGTCATTGAGAACTTCCAAACTATTGGTCTGATCTTGGTAGATCCAAAGCACTTCTTTAATAGCTGATTTGATAGCGATAGGACGCAAGGTTGTGATGGGAAATTCCCCCTTAGACAAATCGTACTCCGCAAAAGCACCTGTGATGTACTTGGAATTGGCAACAGTCCCATCCTTGTACTTGGGACGAGCTTGCTCAGAAAACACACCCTCATTCAAGATTCGTTCAATATTTTCTTTAAAAATCGTGTCTGCTTTTGTCATTTACTCTCACCTCAATTATTGTCTTAACTAGTATAGCATAAAAAGGGCTTTTCTACCTGTGAATTGCACCCCAAAAGTTAGACAAAAGAAAATCTAACTTTTGGGGTGTTTTTATTATGAAATTAACTTATGAAGATAAAGTTCGGATCTATGAACTCAAAAAGCAAGGAGAGAGCTTTAGAAAGC
>NZ_JASHBO010000028.1:0-9651 GCF_047464615.1 Streptococcus infantis | reverse complement strand
GCAGGATCAGGTTGGGCTTACTTTGGCGTGTTTAAATATCAAAAAACTGGTGAAATGGATAGGAAATATCCCTTTTTATTTTTCTCAAATTCAGATTTTGGTATAGATTAGTAGATGATGAGACAAAATATTTTTGAAAACAGAAAAAGACAAACACCAAAAATGACGTCTGTCTTCGTTCTGAGACAACTGTTGTCTCTACAGTTGTCTTTGTTTGTGATTTTATATTGATAATATTTTTGATTAAAGTTCTGCAATCTGGTTAAGATTTACTTCTGCAACTGTATCATTACCAAACATTGAGATAATCATCTTAACTTTATTGTTATCAATTTCTGTGATCTTACCTGTGTAATCTGCGAAAGCTCCGTCAATAATACGAACAGTTTGACCAACTTCGACATCAATATCAAATTCTTGGACAGTTTGACCCATAGAAACTAAAATATCGCGAATTTCTTGTTCCAAAAGTGGAGTTGGTTTTGATCTATTTCCGTGTGAACCTACGAATCCTGTTACGTTTGGTGTGTTACGTACAACAAACCATGCTTCGTCGGTCATAACCATTTCTACAAGAACATAACCTGGAAAGCGATTTTCTTCGATTTCTTTTTTCTTTCCATTTTTTTCTACTTGCACTGTTTGTGTAGGAATTTCAACACGTAGAATATTTTCTAGCATATTGTATGTTTGTGCACGTTGCAATAGATTTTCTTTTACTTTATTTTCGTAGCCAGAGTAAGTTTGTAGCACAAACCATCCTTTATCAAAACTATCCATGTTTTTTCCTTTCCTAACTGAAGAATTTCAGCGACTAGATCTTTTTCTTAGCTTATTTTAAAAAATATTAATAAAACGAATCAATCCGCTAACAATCAATTGGTCAAAAATATAAATCATCACTACAAAGAAAGCAGTGTATTCCATGATAGATTTAAAATCTAACCAACTTTCCTTGCGAGTCGGCCAAGTTGTTTCTTTAAGAAGTTTAAAAATATCCTTAATAAAACGCATCGTTTTCTCCTATCTCGTTTCTCGGTGTGTGGTGTACTTGCCACAGTGTTTACAAAATTTATTTACTTCTAAGCGTGTTGGTTTTGGATTTCCACTAATCTTAATCGAATAGTTTCTAGAACCACAAACCGCACAGGCTAGACTTGCTTTTTTAAGTGCCATAACGCCTCCATCTTACCTATTATAACAATAAACCTCTGCTTTGACAAGTTAAATCGTTTTTGATTTTTTAAGGTAATTTCTCAGGTAACTTCTCAAAGTAACTTCCACTTGATTTACCAAGGAATTTATCCAAAATACTTTTAAACATAATTTTTCAAAAGAAAAGCATCATAACAAGTCAACGACTCTAACTCCTAATCAAATAAATCTAAAAAGATCTCCCTTGATATCGTAAACTAGCTTCAAATTCTTTCTTCTGTTGCTGCTTATACTCTGCCAGTAATTTCTTTTTCTTCTCTTTATCCATTTTCTACTCCGACTAACTTCTCTGGTACTTTTGATACTAATACTCAATGAAAATCAAAGAGCAAACTAGGAAGCTAGCCGCAGGTTGCTCAAAACACCGTTTTGAGGTTGTGGATATAACTGACGAAGTCAGCAACACATATACGGTAAGGCGACGCTGACGTGGTTTGAAGAGATTTTCGAAGAGTATAACTTTCTTCAACAAGGTTCAACAGTCCTTCACTCCTCTCATTATAGCACTAAATTCCTTTCTTTGATGTGGTTTTTGATAGCAAACAAAAAGAGTCAGCAAACCAACTCTTTCGATCTCTATTCACTTTTTTCCATCAAGAAGTCATAGATTTCCTGGACTGTTCCAAGCGCCATAATCTCCTGATCTTTAACAGTTTGTTTTAGCTTTTGATAAATCTGACTTTCAGCTATATCACGCTTTTCAGCCTCTTTATTCACCCTCATGACTCCATTTTCAATGGTCACAAAGTCAAGCTCTTCAAATATCTGAATCATTTTGACTAATAGAATTTGCTCAATCTTGAGAAAGGCTGCCAAATCCTTGAGTTTATAGCGAATGTCAAACTCTGGGAACTGATAGATGGTTTTATACAATTTTGCAAACTGCTCTCTTGTGCCATATCCCGTCAAGTAGTAAGCCTTAGCTATATCATTTTTAAAGTAAATAGCTGAAAACTCCTGCTCCTGACAGATTTTCTTAAGGAGGGATATGTCTTCAGGGATATTTTTTATGACAATAGCTGGACAAGAGGTCACATCAGGTAACTCTTGCGTAAAATCCAAAAGAGGTACACCTTCAGGTAACAGGGCATTCTTACCACGGATGTTAAAGAGCTGGACACCTTCTACACGGGCATCAACCATCATCAACTGCAAGGTGGTTTGACCATTCCATTGGTTGACAGAGAGAGTCACCGCCAATTCCAGTTGCTTGGTCTGTGAGAATTCAGTCGCCCATTTCCCTTGACCAAAAGCAACCACCTCAAAACTGGCTTCACCTTTGGAAATTTTCAGCTTGAGATGAGCATTACCAGCTCCCATAACGCGAGCATTTTCAATTTGAAAATCTCGAATGTAGAAGACAGGCTTTTGGTTATCCATCCCAAAAGGAGCTAGACGTTCAAAATTTTTCACCGTCTCCAAACTCAAGGTCTCTAAGTCCAGTTCTTCATCTAAAAATAGATTGTTTTTACCTTGGGCATCTGCACCTTTTTCTCGGATATAGGCTTCCAAAACATCAGACAAGACTTCTAACTTATCCACTTCAAGGGTCATACCTGCAGCACCTGCGTGACCACCAAATGCGATAAATAGTTCTCGATGCGGGTCCAAGGCTCCAAAGATATCGACTGCTTCTATGCTTCGAGCACTCCCTTTGGCGCGTCCATCTTCGATATTCAAGACTATAACTGTCTGACCTAGTTCTTCAAGCAAACGCCCAGCTACAATTCCAAGAACTCCCGGATTCCAGCCTTCCTTAGCCAAAACTTGAACACTTTTATCAGGATCCACCATGCCCTTGGCTTCATCGTAAATGGACTGAACAATTTCCTTACGTTCTTCATTTTTTTGATGAATCAAAAGGGCGATTTCATGCACTTCCTCATCGTCAAATCCAGTCAACAAATCAATAGCTGGATTGGGATCATCCAAACGTCCTAGAGCATTTAAACGCGGTGCTAACTGAAAACCAACTGTCTCTTCTGTCACATCACTACTCGAAATCCCAGCGATTTCAAACATTTCTTGCAATCCCATTCGCTGAGTATTGCGCAAGACCTCAAGACCATACTGGACCATGATACGATTTTCGTCCGTCAAGCTGACCATATCGGCAATTGTACCGATGGCAACCAAGTCCAACAACTCAACCTGCACTTCTTCTAAAAGGGCACAAGCCAACTTAAATGCGACACCACAACCCGCCAAATGCTTGAAAGGATAGTCCGCCCCTGGATGTTCAGGATGGATAATAGCATAGGCATCTGGTAAAACTTCAGGCATAGAATGGTGGTCAGTCACAATGACGTCCACTCCCATAGACTGGGCCAAATCAATGGCTTCATGCCCTGCCACACCATTATCCACCGTCACAATCAAAGACACGCCCTGCTGTTCGATAAAATATTTGTAGACACTGGCATTTGGACCATAGCCGTCCGTAAAACGATTAGGAAGATAGACCAGGCACTCAGCACCCAACTGTTCTAAACTCTCCTTAACAATAGAAGCCGAAGTCATCCCATCCGCATCGTAGTCACCATAAATGAGAATCAACTCCCCTTGCTCAATAGCCTGACGAATCCGCTCCACTGCTTTTTCCATATCATGCAGAAGATAGGGATCATGCAAATCATCAAAAGAAGGTTCTAAAAATTTTTTCAGACTGGTTTCATCCTGAATACCTCGTTCAAATAACAAACGAGCCACTTCAGGACCCAAACCAGCTTTCTTGCCTATCTTTGTAAAATCCGCATCCTCAACTTGCGGAGCAAATTGCCAATTATAAGTAGGAATTATCAAAAAAATCATCCACTCTTTCTTACGATTCTATTGTTTTATTATAACATGATTTCCAGTTTTTCTCTATCTGCTTTGCTTTTATCAAAATTTTACTAATTTCTTTGTAATATCATTTGACAGGAAAACGCTTTTGTTGTAGAATCTATGTTACAAAATCTAACACAAAGGAGAAAAATTATGACTTTAGTAGAATTTAAAGCTGTTGAAAAGTATTACGGAGACTACCACGCACTCCAGAATATCAACCTTCGTTTTGAAAAAGGCCAAGTCGTTGTGTTACTTGGACCATCTGGTTCTGGAAAGTCAACCCTCATCCGTACCATCAATGGTCTAGAGGCAATTGATAGTGGAAGTCTCCTGGTAAACGGACACCAAGTGGCAGGTGCTAGCCAAAAGGATTTGGTCCCCCTCCGCAAGGAAGTAGGTATGGTTTTCCAACATTTTAATCTTTATCCACATAAGACCGTGTTAGAAAATGTAACTCTTGCACCTATTAAAGTACTGGGTATTGATCCCAAAGTGGCTCAAAAAACTGCGCAAAAATATTTAGAATTTGTAAATATGTGGGATAAGAAAGATTCCTATCCAGCCACCTTATCAGGCGGACAAAAGCAACGAGTAGCTATCGCTAGAGGCCTGGCTATGAAACCTGAACTCCTACTCTTTGACGAACCAACCTCAGCTCTCGACCCCGAAACAATCGGCGATGTCCTAGCTGTTATGCAAAAACTAGCCCACGACGGCATGAATATGATCATCGTCACACACGAAATGGGCTTCGCTCGTAAGGTAGCTGATCGCATCATCTTTATGGCAGAAGGGCAAGTCCTGGTCGATACAACAGATGTGGATGCATTTTTTGATCACCCAAGTGAACCGCGCGCCCAACAATTTCTCAGCAAGATTATCAACCACGAAAGTGACAAGGTCAAATAAGGAGGCGCCTATGAAAAAGAATTTCTTTCTTGCAACAGTAGTTACCAGTCTTTTAAGCATTGGATTTGTGACATCAGTTCAAGCAGATACCAGTATCGCAGATATCCAAAAAAAAGGAGAAATCGTTGTTGGCGTCAAACAAGACGTCCCTAATTTCGGCTATAAAAACCCGAAAACTGGAGAATTCTCAGGTATTGAAACAGATTTAGCCAAACTGATTGCAGATCAACTCAAGGTCAAGGTCCGCTACGTTCCAGTTACTGCTCAAACTCGAGGTCCTCTGTTAGACAACGAACAAGTGGATATGGATATCGCCACCTTCACAATTACTGACGAACGAAAAAAACTCTACAACTTCACCATCCCTTACTATACAGACGCCTGTGGATTTTTGGTAAATAAATCAGGTAAGATTAAAGATATTGAGGATTTAAATGGAAAAACCATTGGAGTCGCACAAGGATCCATCACCCAAAAGCTGATTACAGAGCTAGGTAATAAAAAAGGACTATCCTTTAAATTTGTCGAACTCGGCTCTTATCCTGAATTGATCACCTCCCTCCACGCCCATCGGATTGATTCCTTCTCGGTAGACCGTTCTATCCTTTCCGGCTATACCAGCAAAAGGACAAAACTACTTGACGATAGCTTCAAACCTTCTGACTATGGTATTGTAACCAAAAAATCAAACACGCAACTGAATGACTACCTAGATCAATTGGTTGTCAAATGGAGTCAAGATGGGACCTTGCAGGACTTATACGGTCGCTACAATCTCAAACCTTCCAAACACTCAGCAGAATAAGGAGGTAGCTACATGATAGATTTATCATCTTGGACAGCTTATTTTCAACATTTTGGTCAATTTTTTAACGGATTTCTCTTTACTATAGCTATTGCTCTAGGTTCTTTTACCCTAGCCATGCTATTGGGCATCCTATTTGGCACCTTATCCACTAGCAAACATAGTAGTTTACGTATTTTATCTCGTATCTTTGTCGAATTTTATCAAAACACCCCTCTCCTAGTTCAGTTCGTTATTGTATTTTATGGTTTGCCCCTGATTAGTAACCATACTATCATGATTCCTATCTACTGGACTGCCGTTCTTTGCGTCGGACTCTACCACGGTGCCTATATCGCCGAGGTCATTCGATCAGGAATTCAGTCTATCCCTAGAGGTCAACTCGAAGCCGCTCTTTCTCAAGGATTCACCTACCAAAATGCAATGCGCCTGATTATCTTACCGCAGGCTTTTCGCATCATTCTCCCTCCCTTAACCAACCAAGTCGTCAACCTGATTAAGAATACTTCGACAGTAGCCATCATTTCTGGAGTTGATCTCATGTTTGTCACCAAATCTTGGTCCGCACTCAACGGCAACTACATCCCAGCCTTTTTAGGTGCTGCCTTCTTCTACTTTGCCCTCTGCTTCCCTGTAGCCCAATTTGGACGAAAAATGGAGCAAGCTAACAAAAAAGCTTATTCACTTTAGGAGGTTTTTATGGAAAATATTCTTGAAGTTCTCAGTCTAGACAACCTCATCTTTATTTTAAAAGGTTTTGGTCTAACCCTCTATATCTCTTTGATTACTATCACGCTTTCAACACTAATTGGAACCATCCTCGCTGTCATGCGTAATGGAAAAAACACCCTATTACGAATCCTTGCTAGTGTCTACATTGAATTTGTACGAAATGTTCCTAATCTACTCTGGATTTTCACTATTTTTTTAGTCTTTAAAATGAAATCTACCCCAGCCGGAATCACCGCCTTTACTCTCTTTACATCTGCAGCCCTTGCTGAAATTATCCGAGGTGGTCTTAACGCAGTGGATCAAGGACAATACGAGGCTGGAATGGCACAAGGTTTCTCCTATCGCCAAATCCTCTATCGCATCATCCTACCGCAAGCCATCCGCAAGATGCTCCCTGCCATCATCTCTCAATTTGTAACAGTGATTAAGGATACAAGTCTTCTATACTCTGTAATCGCCCTCCAAGAGCTTTTTGGTGCTAGTCAAATCCTCATGGGCCGATACTTTGAACCGGAACAGGTTTTCAGCTTATATATCCTTATCGCCCTAATCTACTTCAGCTTCAATCTAGCTATTTCAAGCCTTTCACGGACTCTAGCAAAACGTTGGCAACAAGCTGCAGAATAACAAGAGGTTGGGACAAAAAATCCCGACCTCACTTTTTATTAACAATCAAACATTGACGCGGTAGCTGATTGAACTTTTTGTTCGTCTTTTAGACTCCAAAAAGCTCCTAATCATCCTCGCGGGGCTGAGACTACGAAATCGAGACTTTGTCTATTGATTTCTGTCCCACCGCCTTTTGAGAGAAATTTTTTTGCTTATTTCTTTACTAGAAAATAAGCTAGGAAATGTTAAACTACCAAACTTTATGCTAGACTAGAAATATGGAACATCATTTTAATCATCGAGCAGAATCATTTGATTCTCCAAAAAATCAATTTCTGGCCGATCTTGTTTGCCAGCATCTAGTAAAACAAGTGCCTGATTTGTCAAACAAATCAATCCTAGACTTTGGAGGTGGAACTGGCCTTATCGCCCTTCCTCTTGCCAAACAAGCTAAATCAGTGACCTTGGTTGATATTGCAGACAAGATGCTTGCGCAAGCTCGTCTCAAGATTGACAGTCAAAAGCTTGCAAACCTATACTTGATTCAACAGGATTTATTACTTGAACCACTTGAAGAAGAGTTCGATCTTATTATCGTCAGTCGAGTTCTTCATCATATGCCTAATCTTGAGGACAGTCTGGCTATGTTCAAGGAACATTTGACTCATGGCGGACAACTCTTTATTGCTGATTTTACTCTACCAGCTGGAGAGACACACGGTTTTATCATTTCTGAACTTGAAGAAAGTCTCAGCCAACAAGGTTTCTCGGAAATAACAAGTCAAATACTCTACAGATCAGACCATCTCTTTCTCCATAAACCTTCCCAATTATTTCTTACAAGTAGCAAGAATATTTGACCCTCGAGATATTAGACAGGCCTTCAAAACGAGGCATATACTAACCTTTACTCAGCTTTTGCTTTTTTCCAACAGATAAGGTATAATAGTTGTATTGTCTTTTGGGGTCGTTACGGATTCGACAGGCATTATGAGGCATATTTTGCGACTCGTGTGGCGACGTAAACGCTCAGTTAAATATAACTGCAAAAAATAACACTTCTTACGCTCTAGCTGCCTAAAAACCAGCAGGCGTGACCCGATTCGGATTGCTCGTGTCTGATGACAGGTCTTATTATCAGCGAGATACGATCAGGCTTTGTCTAGCAGTTTGATAAGAGATTTATAGACTCGCAGTTCCTAGGCTTGAGTTATGTGTCGAGGGACTGTTAAAACAATACATAACCTATGGTTGTAGACAAATATGTTAGCAGGTGTTTGGACGTGGGTTCGACTCCCACCGGCTCCATTATATTAAAAAAACGTTGATGATATCAACGTCAGAACGAAGACAAAGTCCTTGGAAGTCAAGTTTCCAAGGGCTTTTCTTTGTGTAAAGTCGTATAATAGAGGTAAGAAGAGTTGTGAGGTGTTCCTATGTTTCAAACGTTGATGATATCAACGTTTTTTCTGTCATCATACAAGTTTACAATGTTACATCAAGACACTTGAAAGATGGCAACATTAACTTTTCTTCTATGGGAAAAATAGCATATACATTGAACAGCTATTCAATTGAATTTTTAGCATTTCAAAGATCTGTAAGACTGACATTTCCCCTTTCTCCTAATCATTATCCATCAAAAAAACCGTAAGAATTTCTTCTTACGGTTTTTCAAGCAAATTCATAGAATTGAGATTCTCAGTTTTGCTTTATTTGAGTAATTTCTTACTCTTCTTCCTCACGTTTTTTAGCGAAGAGGAGGCCGCCTGTTGCTGCTGCAAGAAGTGCTAAAGCAAGTGAAGCGCTAGATTGTTCTGTACCAGTATTTGGCAATTCTTTCGCTCCTGCTTTCTTAGCTGGTGCTTGAGCAGGTGAATCTTGGTTAGCAGCTGTAACAGCTTTTTCAGCTGGAATAACGGCTACTGATCCATCTGCAAAGGTTACAACTACTGATCCATCATTGTTAACCTTGATACCTTTCGCGGTTGGGTTAGCTTTCTTAACTTCGTCGGCTACTTTAGCTTTTTCGGTGTCAGTCAAGTTGCTTGGATCTGTAACTGGAGTTACTGATGGATTCTTAACTCCATCTGATTCCTTAACTTTATCTGATGATTTCTTAACTGTCTTATCCGCTGGAATAACAGCTGTGGTACCATCTTCAAAGGTTACAACTACTGATCCGTCTTTGTTAACCTTGATATCTTTCGCAGTTGGGTTAGCTTTCTTAACTTCGTCGGCTACTTTAGCTTTTTCGGCGTCAGTCAAGTTGCTTGGATCTGTAACTGGGGTTACTGATGGATCCGTTACTTTGTTCTTGTCTGCATCTGTAGCTGGTGCACTTGGATCTTTTACAGTTACTTTAACTGGTACTTCATCCTTAGAACCATCTGGGTAAGTCACAACGACTGTAGCTCCTTTATCACCTGGTGTTGTTGTATCTACTGGTGTCTTGAATTCAAATGTTGTACCACTTGGTAGATCTCCTACATTACCAATTGAATCTTTGGCATTTGGCGTTGTTCCTGGAGTTACTGTTTGAGCTTTACCTG
>NZ_JASHBO010000027.1:0-11180 GCF_047464615.1 Streptococcus infantis | reverse complement strand
GATAGCTTTGAAGGTTTCACCGCGCTCTAAACCTAATTGGATATCATTACGGTCTGAAAGGGTAAGGTGTTTATGTTTGGTCATAGTAGGCCTCATTTCTATCACAAACGTCTCACACTTAATTCCATCATAAAAATCCGTTTTAGACTAATTTCCACTTTGGTCAGACAAGTGGAAGTTACTTTGAGAAGTTTTCGTTTGTAAAAAAATTGAAAAAATCAAGTCATTTCTATTGACAATCAAGCTGAAAGTGATATACTAAAACAGTAGTTTCGCTGATTTACTTCAAACCTGTTGTGAGGTAAGTTAACGATGCCTTAACCACGCTGTTTGCTGAGCTTGACTCCGGGCAGTGTGGCTATTTTTTTGCACTAGTGAGAGGAAACAAGGCATGGCAAATCACATTGTATTATTTGAACCCCAAATTCCACAAAATACGGGTAATATTGCTCGTACCTGCGCAGCAACGAATGCGCCCCTTCATATTATTAAACCGATGGGCTTTCCTATCGATGACCGTAAGATGAAGCGAGCAGGTCTAGATTATTGGGACAAGCTTGAGATTCATTTTTATGATAGTTTGGCTAATTTTATGGAAAAAATGGATGGTCAGCTCTACTTGATTTCCAAGTTTGCAGAAAAAGTCTATTCAGATGCAGATTTCACGACAGAAGGAGATCATTATTTTCTTTTTGGGAGAGAAGATAAGGGCTTGCCTGAGGAATTTATGCGTGAGCATCCAGAAAAAGCTCTCCGCATTCCCATGAATGATGAGCATGTTCGAAGTCTCAATGTTTCAAATACAGTTTGTATGATTGTCTATGAAGCACTTCGTCAACAAAACTTTGCGGGTCTCGAACTGGTTCACACTTACGAAACAGATAAGTTGAAATAAAAATAGTTACAACCGACAAAAAGCTTGCAAGCGCAAGTTTTTTTTGTTATCATAAAAGGGTCTTCAGGGCTGGGTGAGATTCCCGACCGGCGGTGACTTTTACTCGGAAATGTTCTTTTCCTTTTATACTTTGTTGCCAAGCTTTGCCTAACCAAAAGTTATGCCTACAGCTTGTCGCCTAGTCTAAAAGAAAAATCTCCATTTCCTTACTCTAAAATAAGTCCGCGAGCGCAAGCTGATGTGGTGAGATTCCACAACCGACAGTATAGTCTGGATGGGAGAAGACGAAAGAATGGCTTTGTCTATTCTAATTGATTTTTTATAGGTAAATCGCAACCGCTTGCTAAAAAAAGAGTGAGGGGGAACTTTTGGAATATAAAAATAAAGGATAGATAGAGGAATCCTTTCCAACTTCTTCTGATTTTATAGAAAATTGGAGGAACCTGTTATGACAAACACACGTCGACTTTCGACCATTGCAATTTTATCAGCACTTTCATTTGTGTTGATGTACTTTGACTTTCCGCTTCTACCTGCGGCATCCTTTTTGAGGATTGAGTTCAGTATTTTACCGGTCCTTGTGGGCTTGGTAGTCTTGGATTTACCAGCAGCTTTTGGGGTACTATTCCTTCGTTCCTTGTTGAAAATCCTTCTGAACAATCAAGGGGTTAGTACCTATATTGGTTTACCGATGAATATTGTTGCCTTGGGAGTCTTTGTACTTGCTTTTGGTTTGATTTGGAAAAAAGAGCGAACAACCATGCGTTTCGTCCTAGCTTCACTAGCTGGTACGCTTGGTTTGACTCTAGCTATGCTAGTTCTAAACTATGTTTATGCTGTTCCTTTGTACGCTAAGTTTGCTAATTTTGATATTGAGAAAATCTTAGGATTGAGCAACTACCTGATGACTATGGTTTTGCCTTTTAATCTGATTGAAGGTATTATCTTTGCCATCTCTTTCTGGTTGTTGTTTGTCCTTTTGAAACCAACTTTAAAATACTATGAAAGATAAACAAACATTTATGATGAAGGGCTCTTTTGCCCTTTTACTTTTTATGATTATTGGCTATATTGTCAAATTTTATCCAGAAATGCTGGTCGGTTTTGATCAGCCAATTCAGACTGCCATTAGAGGTGATTTGCCTGAGACCTTAACGCTTCTTTTTCGGGCAATTACGCACTTAATTGATATCCCAGTCATTATTAGCTGGGTTTTAATTGTAGCTTTTATATTTTATCGTAAGCAATGGAAGATGGAAAGTTATCTCATGCTGGGGAATTTGACTTTAGCTGGAATCTTAATCGTAACTTTTAAAAATATCTACCAAAGACCACGGCCAGAAATTTTACACTTGGTAGAAGAAAAAGGTTTTTCTTTTCCAAGCGGACATTCTCTGGCAGTAACGATTATGGTTGGAACTTTGATTGTGATTTTGAGCCAACGGATTAAAAATACAGTCTGGAGAAAAATCGTTCAAATCTTGCTAAGTTTATACATCGTCAGTGTATTGGTATCAAGAATTTATCTGGGAGTTCACTACCCGTCAGATGTGATTGCCAGCCTTTGTGTAGGCCTAGGAGTTTTGTTTATGGAGTTTCCCTTCTATGACAAGCTCCGCTTCCAATGGCGATTTAAAGGCAAGCAGAAGTGAGTATCAAAATCTCTTGAGGAGGAAGAAATGGAAGTCAACATAAAAGATCTTCATCCGAGTCAACTATACTTATCAGAAAAGAAATTACAAGATATCCAGATGTTTTATCAATCGGTAGAAAAGCACAATCTTAATCCAATCAGTGTTCTTACATTTGGAGATTATTTGTTGATTACAGACGGGCATCACAGGGCTTATCAGGCTTTATTGATAGGCCAGAATACGATTTCTGCTGAGTGGGATAGAGATGGAGGTGATGAACTCTATCATCTCTATGCGCAAGCTTGTGAGAAAAGAAAGATATACTCTGTTCTGGACTTAAAAGATCATATCTTACCTCAAGATGAGTATGAAGCAAAATGGTATAACTGGTGTGATGGGTTTAATCAAGCAGCGGAGCTAGTATTAGGATTAGAAAATGATGACAAAAATCATTCAGATAGATGATTCCTTGCGTCTAGTTCCCTATTTTTTAGCAGATCATCATGATGCAGCTTTGGCCTGGTATCAAGATGTGGATTTGGTGGAACTTGTAGACGGTATTAGAATATCTTATAGTCCGGAAAAATTAAATGCCATGTATTCCTATTTAGAAAGACACGGGGATTTGTTCTGGATTGAGTTTCGAGAAAAGGGAGAGTGGCTTCCAATTGGGGATGTCACCTTATCTCAGGAGAATCTTCCTATTGTGATTGGCAATCCAACTTATCAACATCAGGGACTTGGACGCAAGGTTTTGAAGGCTTTGATTGATCTAGCTCGTCAAAAGGGTTGGAAACAATTGAAAGTTCAAGAAATCTACACTTTCAATCGGATTTCTAGAAGATGTTTTGAGTCTCTTGGATTTGTGGAAAGTGGTACTACTGAAAATGGAGTGAGTTTTGTACTGACTTTGATTGAATGAATTCATTCCATCGTGATAGAAGATTCTAAAGATTGATTTCACCAAAAAATTGTAACAGAAAGAAATATCAAAAATAAAAATTTCTCTTGCATTTTTTAAAAAATAGTGTATAATAGATGGGTATGTGTAAAGCATACTTGTGGGAGGTAAAAATCTCTAAATTACCGCCAAAACCACAAAGGAGGATTTAAAAATGGCTAAAAAAGTCGAAAAACTTGTAAAATTGCAAATCCCTGCTGGTAAAGCTACACCAGCTCCACCGGTTGGACCTGCTCTTGGTCAAGCTGGTATCAACATCATGGGATTCACAAAAGAGTTCAACGCTCGTACTGCTGATCAAGCTGGTATGATCATTCCAGTTGTTATCTCAGTATACGAAGACAAATCATTTACTTTCGTTACAAAAACACCACCAGCTGCTGTTCTTTTGAAAAAAGCTGCAGGTGTTGAAAAAGGATCAGGTACACCTAACAAAACTAAAGTTGCTACAGTTACTCGTGCGCAAGTACAAGAAATTGCAGAAACTAAGATGCCAGATTTGAACGCTGCAAACATTGAGTCTGCAATGCGTATGATCGAAGGTACTGCTCGTTCTATGGGATTCACTGTTGTTGACTAATCAATAACATCCCTATATAACCCGCAAGACTTCATCATTTCGAGAAGTGACGTGGGAGATGAAAATCGATTGAACCACTTACAAGGAGAATAGAAAATGGCTAAAAAAAGCAAACAACTTCGTGCTGCTCTTGAGAAGATCGACAGCACAAAAGCATACAGCGTAGAAGAAGCTGTAGCTCTTGCAAAAGAAACTAACTTCGCAAAATTTGACGCAACTGTAGAAGTTGCTTACAACTTGAACATCGACGTTAAAAAAGCTGACCAACAAATCCGTGGAGCAATGGTATTGCCAAACGGTACTGGTAAAACAGCTCGCGTTCTTGTATTTGCACGTGGTGCAAAAGCTGAAGAAGCTAAAGCTGCTGGTGCAGACTTCGTTGGTGAAGATGACCTTGTTGCTAAAATCAGCGACGGTTGGTTGGACTTCGACGTAGTTATCGCTACACCTGATATGATGGCTCTTGTTGGACGTCTTGGACGTGTCCTTGGACCACGTAACTTGATGCCAAACCCTAAAACTGGTACTGTAACAATGGATGTTGCTAAAGCAGTTGAAGAGTCTAAAGGTGGTAAAATCACTTACCGTGCAGACCGTGCAGGTATCGTACAAGCCATCATCGGTAAAGTTTCATTTGAAGCTGACAAGTTGGTTGAAAACTTCAAAGCATTCAACGAAACAATCCAAAAAGCTAAACCAGCTACTGCTAAAGGAACTTACGTAACGAGCTTGACAATCACAACTACTCAAGGTGTTGGTATCAAGGTTGACGTTAACTCACTTTAATTAGTAATGATTGAACATAAAAGGTTGAAGACAAGTTTGTCTCAACCTTTTTTCTATTAAAAAAATAAAAATACGTATAAACTTTCTAATCTATTTGATATTGTAAAGTATCTAGATAGAAAATTCAGAAAATTTGCTCTTTTCCCTTGAAAATTTTTGAAAAAATGGTATCATAGTAACAAGCTATTTTTAAGAGAAGAGAAAGGGGAACGATGGAGAAAATCATTTTAGACTCACCTAAGTCGGGATCGGATCTTGTTTTGGAAACACTTCGTGACTTAGGAATCGATACGATTTTTGGTTATCCTGGTGGAGCGGTACTTCCTTTATATGATGCTATTTATAATTTTAAGGGAATCCGCCATATTCTAGGTCGCCATGAGCAGGGCTGTCTTCACGAAGCTGAAGGTTATGCTAAGTCAACAGGAAAACTGGGTGTTGCAGTCGTCACAAGCGGACCAGGAGCTACAAATGCCATTACAGGGATCGCAGATGCTATGAGCGATAGTGTTCCCCTTTTAGTCTTTACTGGCCAAGTAGCACGTGCTGGAATTGGGAAAGATGCTTTTCAAGAAGCTGATATCGTTGGTATCACCATGCCAATCACTAAGTATAATTATCAGGTTCGAGAAACTGCGGATATTCCACGGATTATTACGGAAGCTGTGCATATTGCGACTACAGGTCGTCCAGGGCCAGTCGTCATTGACCTACCAAAAGATGTTTCTGCGCTTGAGACAGACTTTATTTACTCTCCAGAGATAGATTTACCAAGTTATCAGCCAACACTTGAGCCAAATGATATGCAGATCAAGAAAATCTTGAAGCAATTGTCTAAGGCTAAAAAACCAGTCTTGCTAGCTGGGGGTGGAATTAGTTACGCTGAGGCTGCAGCAGAGTTAAATGAATTTGCAGAGCGTTATCAAATTCCTGTTGTTACCAGTCTTTTGGGACAGGGAACAATTGCAACTAGCCATCCACTATTTTTGGGAATGGGTGGAATGCACGGTTCCTTTGCAGCTAATATCGCAATGACTGAGGCTGATTTTATGATTTCTATTGGTTGTCGTTTTGATGACCGTTTGACAGGAAATCCTAAGACTTTTGCTAAAAATGCAAAAGTAGCGCATATAGATATCGATCCTGCAGAAATTGGTAAGATTATCGCAGTTGATATTCCGGTTGTTGGTGATGCGAAAAAGGCCTTGCAGCAGTTGCTAGCTGAGCCAATTGTTCGTAACAATACTGAAAAGTGGATTGAAAAAGTTACAAAAGATAAGAATCGTGTTCGTTCATATGATAAGAAAGAACGAGTTGTACAACCCCAAGCAGTTATTGAACGCATCGGTGAGTTGACCAAGGGTGATGCTATTGTTGTAACAGACGTTGGGCAACACCAAATGTGGACGGCTCAATACTATCCTTACCAAAACGAGCGTCAATTGGTAACATCAGGTGGTCTAGGAACCATGGGCTTCGGAGTTCCTGCAGCTATTGGTGCTAAGATTGCCAATCCAGATAAAGAAGTTGTTCTCTTTGTCGGAGATGGTGGATTCCAGATGACCAATCAGGAATTAGCAATCTTAAACATTTACAAGATTCCAATCAAGGTCATCATGCTTAACAACCACTCACTTGGAATGGTTCGCCAGTGGCAAGAAGCCTTCTATGATGGTCGAACTTCAGAGTCGGTATTTGAAACCTTGCCAGACTTTCAATTGATGGCTCAAGCCTATGGAATTAAGAATTATAAGTTCGATAATCCTGAAACTCTTGAGAAGGATTTGGAAGTCATAATGGAAGATGTACCAATGTTTATTGAAGTAGACATTTCTCGTAAAGAACATGTTTTACCGATGGTACCAGCTGGTAAGAGTAATCATGAGATGTTGGGGGTGAAGTTTAATGCGTAGAATGTTAACAGCCAAACTTCAAAACCGTTCAGGTGTTCTCAATCGCTTCACAGGAGTCTTATCGAGACGTCAAGTCAATATCGAAAGCATTTCTGTTGGCGCAACGGAAAATCCTAATGTATCACGAATTACCATTATCATTGATGTTGCCTCACATGATGAAGTGGAGCAAATCATCAAACAACTTAATCGTCAGATTGATGTGATTCGCATTCGTGATATCACGGATCAACCCCACTTAGAACGAGAAGTGATTCTTATAAAGGTTTCAGCTCCTGCTGAAAAACGTGCAGAAATTTTGGCTATTATCCAGCCTTTCCGTGCAACAGTAGTCGATGTAGCTCCAAGTTCCATTACCATTCAGATGACTGGGAATGCAGAAAAGAGTGAAGCCTTAATTCGAGTGATTCGACCATATGGTATTAAGAATATCGCTCGTACGGGTGCAACTGGATTTACCCGCGACTAAAAATCCAACCTCAATTTGTTAAACTAGCCTAATAGGCAATAAAAATAGAAAAGAGAGAAAAAACTATGGCAGTTCAAATGGAATACGAAAAAGATGTAAAAGTAGCAGCACTTGACGGTAAAAAAATCGCCGTTATCGGTTATGGTTCACAAGGTCATGCTCACGCTCAAAACTTGCGTGATTCAGGTCGTGATGTGATCATCGGTGTACGCTCAGGTAAATCTTTTGACAAAGCAAAAGAAGATGGTTTTGATACATACACAGTAGCAGAAGCAACTAAGTTGGCTGATGTTATCATGATCTTGGCTCCAGACGAAATCCAACAAGAATTGTACGAAACAGAAATTGCTCCAAACTTGGAAGCTGGAAATGCTGTTGGTTTTGCACATGGTTTCAACATCCACTTCGAATTCATCAAAGTTCCTGCAGATGTTGATGTCTTTATGTGTGCTCCTAAAGGACCAGGACACTTGGTACGTCGTACTTACGAAGAAGGATTTGGTGTTCCAGCGCTTTACGCTGTCTACCAAGATGCAACAGGAAATGCTAAAGACATCGCTATGGACTGGTGTAAAGGTGTTGGTGCAGCTCGTGTAGGTCTTCTTGAAACAACTTACAAAGAAGAAACTGAAGAAGATTTGTTTGGTGAACAAGCAGTACTTTGTGGTGGTTTGACTGCCCTTATCGAAGCTGGTTTTGAAGTCTTGACAGAAGCTGGTTATGCTCCAGAATTGGCTTACTTTGAAGTTCTTCACGAAATGAAATTGATCGTTGACTTGATCTACGAAGGTGGATTCAAGAAAATGCGTCAATCAATTTCAAACACTGCTGAATATGGTGACTATGTTTCAGGTCCACGTGTAATCACTGAACAAGTCAAAGAAAACATGAAAGCAGTTCTTGCGGACATCCAAAATGGTAAATTCGCCAACGACTTTGTAAACGACTACAAAGCTGGACGTCCAAAATTGACTGCCTACCGTGAACAAGCAGCTAACCTTGAAATTGAAAAAGTTGGTGCAGAATTGCGTAAAGCAATGCCATTTGTCGGTAAAAACGACGATGATGCATTCAAGATCTACAACTAATTTTTAAGAATATAAACAGAAGGCGAGTTGGGGGGAACCTAACTCGTTTTTTATCTTGAAAACTCATCGAGGAGGAGATTATGCTAAGTGCAAAAGATGTGGTGAAAGCCCACAAGGTTTTGAGTGGTGTAGTAGCCAATACGCCACTTGACTACGATCATTATTTATCCGAAAAATACGGAGCGAAAATTTATCTTAAAAAGGAAAATGCTCAACGTGTCCGTTCTTTTAAAATTCGTGGGGCTTATTACGCAATTTCCCAATTGACAAAAGAGGAACGTGAACGTGGTGTAGTGTGTGCTTCAGCGGGAAATCACGCTCAAGGAGTTGCCTACACATGTAATGAGATGAAGATTCCTGCAACAATCTTTATGCCAATTACGACACCTCAACAGAAAATTGGTCAGGTTCGTTTCTTTGGAGGAGATTTTGTAACCATTAAATTAGTAGGGGATACTTTTGATGCTTCAGCCAAGGCTGCTCAAGACTTTACCGTAGCTGAAAATCGTACTTTTATTGATCCCTTTGATGATCCCTATGTTCAAGCTGGTCAGGGTACGGTAGCCTATGAAATTTTAGAAGAAGCTCGTAAAGAATCTATTGAATTTGATACTGTCTTGGTACCTGTTGGAGGCGGAGGTCTCATTTCAGGTGTTTCTACTTATATTAAAGAGACAAATCCTCAGATTGAGGTCATTGGAGTAGAGGCTGAAGGTGCTCGTTCGATGAAGGCTGCCTTTGAAACTGGAGGACCGGTTAAACTTAAAGAAATTGATAAGTTTGCGGATGGAATTGCCGTGCAAAAGGTAGGGCAGTTGACCTATGAAGCAACACGCAAACATGTAGAAACTCTTATCGGTGTAGATGAAGGCTTGATTTCTGAGACCTTAATTGATCTCTACTCTAAACAAGGTATCGTAGCAGAACCTGCGGGTGCTGCTAGTGTTGCAGCTCTAGAAGTATTATCCGATTATATTAAAGGCAAGACCATTTGTTGTATCATTTCTGGAGGGAATAATGACATCAACCGTATGCCAGAGATGGAAGAGCGTGCCTTGATTTATGATGGTATCAAGCATTACTTTGTAGTGAATTTCCCACAACGTCCGGGAGCACTTCGAGAGTTTGTAAATGATATCTTAGGACCTCATGATGATATTACTCGTTTTGAATATATCAAACGAGCTAGCAAGGGAACTGGTCCAGTACTAATAGGGATTGCACTTGCTGATAAACATGATTATGCGGGATTGATTCATCGAATGGAAAAATTTGACCCGTCTTATATTAACTTGAATGGGAATGAGACCCTATATAATATGCTTGTTTAATATGCTATGAAATTTTTATCATATTATTTGCCTAACCTATTTACTAGTGCTATAATGTAAGTGAAGAAAGGGGGAGATTCCCATGGTTTTAAAAGTTATACTTGTTCTAATTATTCTAATGCTTATTGTAGGAGCTATATTAATGAGCTCAATCTATGTTGTTCGACAACAATCAGTAGCTATCATTGAACGATTTGGTAAGTATCAAAAATTGAGCAATAGTGGTATTCACCTAAGAGCACCATTTGGGATTGATAAAATTGCAGCTCGTGTACAACTGCGTCTCTTGCAAAGTGAAATCGTTGTGGAAACCAAGACTCAAGATAACGTATTTGTGACGATGAATGTTGCAACACAGTACCGAGTAAATGAGCAAAATGTTACAGATGCTTACTATAAACTAATGAGACCTGAGGCTCAAATCAAATCTTATATTGAAGACGCATTGCGCTCATCAGTTCCTAAGTTAACTTTGGATGAATT
Organism: Streptococcus infantis; assembly: GCF_047464615.1. Classification (GTDB taxonomy): domain Bacteria; phylum Bacillota; class Bacilli; order Lactobacillales; family Streptococcaceae; genus Streptococcus; species Streptococcus infantis_Y. The sequence goes on along the minus strand of NZ_JASHBO010000027.1, from coordinate 1,040 downwards.
GTTTGAGAAAAAGGATGAAATTGCATTAGAAGTTCAAAAACAAGTAGCGGAAGAAATGTCAACGTATGGGTACATTATCGTCAAAACGCTCATTACCAAAGTAGAGCCGGATGCGGAAGTCAAGCAATCGATGAATGAAATCAATGCTGCTCAACGTAAGAGAGTAGCAGCACAAGAATTGGCCGAAGCAGATAAAATTAAGATCGTAACAGCGGCCGAAGCAGAGGCAGAAAAGGATCGCTTACATGGTGTGGGGATCGCAGAGCAACGAAAAGCAATTGTTGATGGACTTGCTGATTCTATTAAAGAGTTAAAAGGAGCCAATGTTGAATTAACTGAAGAGCAAATCATGTCAATCTTGTTAACTAACCAGTATTTAGATACATTGAATAATTTTGCAGAAAAACAAGGTAATAATACAATTTTCTTACCAGCAAATCCTAACGGAGTTGAAGATATACGAACCCATATATTATCGGCTTTAAAAGCCAAGTAAACTAAATCTTAACGTCTTATTTGATTGGATATATGTTTTTTTATTGACAAATGCCATAAAAACGTATACAATTAAATATCGTAAAGAATAAAATAGGAGAAAAACATGGCTAAGACTAACTTTGAAAAAGTAGAATCAGTTGTTAGCTGGGTTCGTGATAAGAAGATCACTGGTTATCGTATTTCTAAAGAAACGAATGCACGTGAAATGTCTATCATTGCTCTAGCTCAAGGACGTGCAAAAGTTAAAAATATTTCCTTTGAAACAGCCCTTGGATTAATTGATTTCTATGAAAAAAATCATGAAAAATTTGAAGATTAATCTTTGGATACAAGCAGACTCTAATTAGGGTCTGCTTTTATTTATGGAATGGAGAAATAGCCATGCTATGACCTGCTCAACAAATCTATTTGTTAGAATAGACTTCCTGCGAAATAAAAATATGATACAATAAAACTATGAATTATGAATCAAGTAAACTATTAACTGATGCACGCTTTAAGCGCCTTGTTGGTGTTCAGCGCACTACTTTTGAAGAGATGTT
>NZ_JASHBO010000026.1:0-13586 GCF_047464615.1 Streptococcus infantis | reverse complement strand
TGTGTGATGCTTCTGTTATACTACCTGTTCTCTCACAATAAGCGAGAACTTTTTTACGAAAATCTATTGAATATGCCATAAGAAGATTATACCACATTATGTACTGTTTTAGGTTCAATTGACTATAGTTTGTCGCAGACTCTTTTTAATTTTATAGGTTGAACTATCGGCCTTTACAGAAAAAGCTTGATAAGTTTTATGAAACTAAGTATACTAGTAGGTAACAAGCGCTTTCAGCTAGTTGCTTTGGAGTTTATTTAGAAATTGAGAGGGAGTTATGGGAACTAGAAAATTTCGACTATTGATGTCCAAGTATGGTTTTAGCATTGCGATTATTCTGATAGAATTATTTGTAGTTTTTGCAGTCATTCTTTACATGAGCCAGATTGCTCCACTTGTTTGGGTTGCTCTTGTATTTCTTGTCAGCGTGGCAACTGTTTTAGCCATTGTCAATCGTTCTATGTCTCCTGAAAGCAAGGTGACATGGTTGATTGTCACTTTTGTCCCTGTTTTTGGTCCCTTGCTTTATATCATGTTTGGTGAGCGTCGGTTATCAAAAAAGGAATTTAAACAATTACAGGAACTTCGTTCTATCGCATCTCATGAAAAGGGCGAACATAGTCTTCATCAAGATATACAGGGAACTGATAAATCTGCCTACGGGATTATCAATGCCTTATTGCATATGGACAGTAATGCGGAAGTTTATGATCAGACAGACTCACAATTCTTTGCAAATGGTGAGGAAATGTGGCAACAGATGCTGGAGGATCTAAAGAGAGCTAAAAAATTTATTTTTCTAGAATATTACATTGTCGAAGAGGGGTTAATGTGGGATAGTATGCTCGAAGTTCTAGAAGAAAAGGCGGCTCAGGGAGTTGAGGTCAAGATGCTCTACGACGATATTGGTTGTATGGTGACTCTGCCGGGGGATTATACGGTTCATTTGCGGTCTAAAGGAATCGATGCTCATAAGTTTAATAAGGTGATTCCTCGTATGACAGTGGCCTATAATAACCGTGACCACCGAAAAATATTAGTCATTGATGGGCAAATTTCCTATACTGGCGGGATTAATCTTGCAGACGAATATATCAATCAGATTGAACGTTTTGGACATTGGAAAGATAGTGGGATTCGTATAGATGGTCCAGCGACTCAGGCCTTTACCAGACTATTTCTCATGAACTGGTATATCAACCGTGGAGAAATCAGTGATTTTGATCAGTATCATTTGGAAAATCAGACACGACCAGGTGGCGGTCTATGTATTCCATATGGTAGTGGGCCAAAACCAATCTACCAGATGAAGGTGGGTAAAATCGTCTATCAAAATCTGATTAATCAAGCGGAAGATTTTGTCTACATCACCACGCCTTATCTCATTATTGATTATGATTTGACAGAGGATATCAAAAATGCGGCTATGCGAGGCGTAGATGTGAGAATTATAACTCCATTTATCCCAGATAAAAAACTCATCCAGTTAGTAACTCGAGGGTCTTATCCTAATCTTTTGTCTGCTGGTGTACGTATCTACGAGTATACTCCTGGTTTTATCCATAGTAAGCAAATGATTGTTGATGATCGATTTGCGGTTGTTGGAACCATAAATCTTGATTATCGTAGCTTGGTTCACCACTATGAAAATGCAGTTTTATTGTACGAAACACCATCGATTGTAGATATTCGTAAGGACTTTGAAGAGATTTTTGAAGTATCGCAGGAAGTATTCCCAGGGACGATCAATCCTACCTGGTATCAAACATTAATCAAGGAAGTCACCCAGTTGTTTGCGCCAATGCTTTAAGTGGAAGAATTAATTGAGAATAGATGATTAGAGGAAGAGGTGGAGAACCACCTTTTTTTCTGTAAGCAGTTTCCTTGACATCTTGTTTGTTTTGCGTTATCATATGTCCATATAATATATGGGAGTCTGTGTACAGTCTGAGAGGAAGTGTTAAACTTCGACCGCACCTGATCTGGGTAATGCCAGCGTAGGGAACGAATACTTGGCCTAATTTTGCACCTTTTTCATATATGAAAGAGGTTTTTCTTTTTGTTAAAAGAAAACCTGAGAAGAGGAGGTTTTAATGAAAGCAAGCATTGCTTTACAAGTCTTACCCCTGTCACAAGGGATTGACCGCATAGCCCTTATTGATCAAGTTATTGCTTATCTGCAGGCTCAAGGAGTGTCCATGATAGTGACACCCTTTGAGACGGTCCTAGAAGGAGACTTTGAGGAACTGATGCGTATTCTCAAAGAAGCTTTAGAAGTGGCAGGTCAAGGGGCAGATAATGTTTTTGCCAATGTGAAAATAAATGTAGGAGAGATTTTAAGCATCGATGAGAAACTTGAAAAGTATAATGAGACGGCATATTAGTCTGCTAGGATTTTTGGGTGTCTTGTCTCTTTGGCAGTTAGCGGGATTGTTAAAACTCCTACCGAAGTTTATCTTGCCGACACCACTTGAAATCCTCAAGTCTTTTGTTCGTGACAGAGAATTTCTTTGGTACCATAGTTGGGCAACCTTGAGAGTAGCTTTACTAGGTTTGGTCTTGGGTGTTTTAATAGCCTGTATCATGGCTGTCCTTATGGATAGTCTGGGCTGGTTAAATGACTTGATTTATCCTATGATGGTGGTTGTCCAGACCATACCGACCATTGCCATAGCACCTATCTTGGTCTTGTGGTTAGGTTACGGAATTTTGCCCAAGATTGTCTTGATTATCTTGACGACAACTTTCCCGATTATCGTCAGTATTTTAGATGGTTTCAGGCATTGTGATAAGGATATGCTGACCTTATTTAGTCTGATGCGAGCCAATCCTTGGCAAATCCTTTGGCACTTTAAAATCCCTGTCAGCCTGCCCTACTTTTATGCAGGATTGAGGGTCAGTGTCTCCTACGCCTTTATCACAACAGTGGTATCTGAGTGGTTGGGAGGCTTTGAAGGACTTGGTGTCTACATGATTCAGTCTAAAAAACTGTTTCAGTATGATACCATGTTTACCATTATTATTCTGGTATCGCTGATCAGCCTTTTGGGTATGAAGTTGGTTGATATTAGTGAAAAATATGTGATTAAATGGAAACGTGCTTAAAATAGAGCGTTTTGGAAAAAGAAAAGAGGAAATAAAAATGAAGAAAACATGGAAAGTGTTTTTAACGATTGTAACAGCTCTTGTAGCTGTTTTGCTTGTGGCTTGTGGACAAGGAACTGCTTCTAAGGATAACAAAGAAGCAGAACTCAAAAAAATTGACTTTATCCTAGATTGGACACCAAATACTAACCACACAGGGCTTTATGTTGCCAAAGAAAAAGGCTATTTTAAAGAAGCTGGAGTGGATGTTGATTTGAAATTGCCACCTGAAGAAAGCTCTTCTGACTTGGTTATCAATGGTAAGGCGCCATTTGCAGTGTACTTCCAAGACTATATGGCTAAGAAATTGGAAAAAGGAGCAGGTATTACAGCAGTTGCAGCTATCGTTGAGCACAACACATCAGGGATTATCTCTCGTAAGTCTGACAATATCAACAGTCCTAAAGACTTGGTTGGTAAGAAATACGGAACCTGGAATGATCCAACTGAGCTTGCGATGCTGAAAACCTTGGTAGAATCTCAAGGTGGAGACTTCGAGAAGGTTGAAAAAGTACCAAATAACGACTCAAACTCTATCACACCGATTGCCAACGGCATTTTTGATTCTGCTTGGATTTATTATGGTTGGGATGGAATTCTAGCCAAATCGCAAGGTGTGGATGCCAACTTTATGTACTTGAAGGACTATGTTAAAGAGTTTGACTACTACTCACCAGTTATCATCGCTAACAACGATTATCTGAAAGACAACAAAGAAGAAGCTCGCAAAGTCATCCAAGCCATCAAAAAAGGCTACCAATACGCTATGGAGCACCCAGAAGAAGCTGCAGATATCCTCATTAAGAATGCACCTGAGCTCAAGGATAAACGTGACTTTGTCATCGAATCTCAGAAATACTTGTCAAAAGAATACGCAAGCGACAAGGACAAATGGGGACAATTTGATGCTGACCGTTGGAATGCCTTCTACAAATGGGATAAGGAAAATGGAATCCTCAAAGAAGACTTGACTGACAAAGGTTTCACTAACGAATTTGTAAAATAATGACAGAAATTAGATTAGAACACGTAAGCTATGCCTACGATGATGAGAAGATTTTAGAAGATATTAACCTACAAGTGACTTCAGGTGAAGTGGTTTCTATCCTAGGCCCCAGTGGTGTAGGAAAGACCACTCTCTTTAACTTGATTGCAGGGATTTTAGAAGTCCAGTCGGGGCGAATCATTCTTGACGGTGAGGAAAATCCCAAGGGGCGCGTGAGCTATATGCTACAAAAGGATCTACTTTTGGAACACAAGACCGTTCTTGGCAATATCATCCTGCCCCTCTTGATTCAAAAGGTGGACAAGGCAGAAGCTATTGCCAAAGCGGATGAAATCCTTACTACCTTTCAGTTGAAGGCCGTCCGGGACAAATATCCTCATGAACTTAGCGGTGGAATGCGCCAGCGTGTGGCCTTACTCCGCACCTACCTATTTGGGCATAAGCTCTTTCTCTTGGATGAGGCCTTTAGTGCCTTGGATGAGATGACCAAAATGGAACTTCATGCCTGGTATCTTGATATTCATAAACAGCTAGGCCTGACGACACTCATCATTACGCATAGTATCGAGGAGGCCCTAAACCTTAGCGATCGTATCTATATCTTGAAAAATCGCCCTGGGCAGATTGTTTCTGAAGTCAAACTCGATTGGTCTGAAGATGAGGATAAAGAAGTCCAAAAGATTGCCTACAAACGTCAAATCTTGGCAGAATTAGGATTAAATAATTAGAAAGACAGGGAGTTGGTGAGGATTCTTCATTACCAGCCCCTTTTTCTTTTAAAAATGAGAAAAATTCGGTATAATAGTCAAAGATAGTCAAGGTTTAAAGAGAGGTGGGTTTGTTATGAGACTTAAAAATACATCAGATCATATTGAGGCCTACATCAAGGCAATTTTAGATCAATCTGGTATTGTGGAGTTGCAACGGAGTCAGTTAGCAGATACTTTCCAGGTTGTTCCTAGTCAAATTAACTATGTGATTAAGACTCGTTTTACAGAAAGCAGGGGATACTTGGTTGAAAGTAAGCGTGGTGGTGGTGGCTACATTCGTATAGGACGGATTGAATTCTCCAACCATCATGATATGCTCCGAGAGCTACTGTATTCGGTGGGCGAAGAAGTCAGCCTAGTTATCTTTGAAGATGTTTTAAGACTCTTGTTTGAGCAGGATTTGGTGACTCGTCAGGAGATGAATCTATTATTAGCAATGGCGACAGACCGAGTTCTAGGTGAGGATGCCAATCTTATCCGTGCCAATATGCTCCGACAGTTATTACAAGAGGTAGATAGAAAAGGAAAATAGAACTAAATGAAATATTCAAAAGCATTGAGAGAATGTATAGACAGTGCCTTTCTGGTCGCAAGTCATTTTGGGGCAGAATACCTAGAGTCTTGGCACCTATTGATTGCTATGGCCAATCATAGTTACAGTGTAGCTGGGGCGACTTTAAATGAATTTCCCTATGAGATTGATCGTCTGGAGGAAGTTGCTGTAGAGCTGACTGAAACAAAGTATAGCGATAAGGAAAATTATCAGGAGTTGCCTTTTTCACACCGTTTGAAGGTATTGTTGTTGGAAGCAGAGCATGTAGCTTCTGTTGTGCATGCCAAGGTTTTAGGAACAGAGCACGTGCTTTATGCTATCTTACATGATGGCAATGCCTTGGCTACTCGTATTCTAGAAAAAGCGGGATTTTCTTACGAAGATCAGAAGGATCAGGTCAAGATTGCTGGACTTCGTCGTAGTCTTGAAGCGCGTGCTGGTTGGACTAGAGATGATTTGAAGGCCCTTCGTCAACGCCATCGTACCGTAGCGGATAAGCAAAATTCCATGGCTAATATGATGGGTATGCCTCAGACACCAAGTGGAGGTTTGGAAGATTATACGCATGACCTTACGGAGCAAGCCCGTTCGGGTAAATTGGAACCAGTCATCGGGCGCGACCAAGAAATCTCTCGTATGATTCAAATCTTGAGCCGTAAGACAAAAAATAATCCAGTCCTAGTTGGAGATGCAGGTGTCGGTAAAACAGCTCTGGCACTTGGTCTTGCGCAACGTATTGCCAACGGGGATGTGCCTGATGAAATGGCTAAGATGCGAGTTTTAGAACTTGATTTGATGAATGTGGTTGCGGGAACTCGTTTCCGTGGTGACTTTGAAGAACGTATGAACAATATCATCAAAGATATCGAGGAAGATGGTAAGGTTATCCTCTTTATCGATGAGCTTCATACTATTATGGGTTCAGGAAGTGGGATTGACTCGACCTTAGATGCGGCCAATATCCTGAAACCTGCCTTGGCACGTGGAACTCTGAGAACTGTCGGTGCGACTACTCAGGAAGAGTATCAAAAGCACATCGAAAAAGACGCAGCCCTTTCTCGTCGCTTTGCAAAGGTGATGATTGAGGAGCCAAGTTTGGCAGATAGTATGGCTATTTTGCAGGGCTTGAAAGCAACTTACGAGAAACACCACCATGTCCAAATTACAGACGATGCAGTAGAAACAGCTGTCAAAATGGCACATCGTTATTTGACGAGTCGTCATTTGCCAGACTCAGCCATTGATCTATTGGACGAAGCAGCTGCAACAGTGCAAAATAAATCGAAACACGCTAAACAAGATGAGTCAGGTTTAACATCAGCTGATAAGGCCTTGATGGATGGTAAATGGAAGCAAGTTGCTCAACTCATTGCAAAAGAGCAGGAAGCCCCTGTTTATAAAGATCTAGTAAAAGAATCTGATATTTTGACCACCTTGAGTCGCTTATCAGGAATTCCTGTTCAAAAATTGACACAAACGGATGCCAAGAAATACTTGAATCTGGAAGCTGAACTGCACAAACGTGTCATCGGTCAAGATCAAGCTGTATCTAGTATCAGTCGTGCCATTCGCCGCAATCAGTCAGGGATTCGCAGTCATAAGCGTCCGATTGGTTCCTTTATGTTCCTAGGACCTACGGGTGTCGGAAAGACCGAATTGGCCAAGGCTCTAGCAGAAGTTCTCTTTGATGATGAATCAGCCCTTATTCGCTTTGATATGAGTGAGTATATGGAGAAATTCGCGGCCAGCCGTCTTAACGGAGCTCCTCCAGGTTATGTAGGTTACGAAGAAGGCGGGGAGTTGACTGAGAAGGTTCGCAACAAACCATACTCAGTCTTGCTCTTTGACGAGGTAGAAAAGGCTCACCCAGACATCTTTAACGTGCTCTTGCAGGTCTTGGATGATGGTGTCTTGACAGATAGTAAAGGTCGCAAGGTTGACTTCTCCAATACCATTATCATCATGACTTCAAACCTTGGTGCGACAGCGCTTCGTGATGACAAGACAGTTGGTTTTGGAGCTAAGGACATTCGCTTTGACCAAGAAAATATGGAAAAACGGATGTTTGAGGAGTTGAAAAAGGCTTATCGTCCAGAGTTTATCAACCGTATTGATGAGAAGGTAGTCTTCCATAGCTTGTCAAGTCAAGATATGCAAGAAGTAGTTAAGATTATGGTCAAACCATTGATTGCTAGTCTTGCAGAAAAAGGAATTGACTTGAAACTCCAAGCATCTGCCCTTAAACTTCTAGCTCAGCAAGGCTATGATCCAGAGATGGGGGCTCGTCCACTTCGTAGAACTTTGCAAACAGAAGTAGAAGACAAACTAGCAGAACTTCTCCTTAAAGGTGAATTGGAAGCTGGTAAGACTCTGAAGATTGGTGTCAAAGCTGGTCAATTAAAATTTGAGATTGTTTAAAATTGTGAGGTTGGAACAGATTGTTTCAGCCTCTTTTTTGGGGAAGTTGTTACTAAAATAAGCATTTGAATTGTGCAATTAGTTTAAGGATTTCCAAAAGGGATTTTTCCTAATCAAGTTTTGTATGATACGAAAAAAATTCTTATAATACAGCAATGTTTTTATAAAAAATAATAAAAAAGTCTTGACAAACAGAACAAGATAGAGTATGATATAAAATATAAAAAGTTATAAAAAGGTTGAAAAGACATGAAAAAACAGATAGCAGTGGTTTTTGGAACCTTTGCTCCCTTGCATCAGGGGCATATTGATTTAATCCAAAGAGCAAAACGACAATGCGATGCTGTATGGGTGGTAGTTTCAGGTTATGAGGGAGATCGTGGTGAAGAGGTTGGACTTACACTACAAAAGAGGTTTCGCTATATTCGTGAAGCATTTCGAGATGATGAGTTGACCTCTGTTTGTAAACTTGACGAAACCAATATTCCACGCTATCCAATGGGCTGGCAGGAGTGGTTGGATCAGATGTTGCAGGCCATTTCCTATGACCAGACTGGTCAGGAGCTCATCTTTTTTGTAGGAGAGTCCGAATACCAACAAGAATTGTCAGAACGTGGTTTCGAGACTGTTTTGCAGGAAAGAAAATTTGGAATTTCGGCTAGCATGATTCGAGAAAATCCAAGTAAATATTGGAAATACATCGCTCAACCTTTCCGCCGTCAGTTTACGAAAAAAGTGTTGATTATGGGAAGTGCTAGTAATGGGAAAACAACTCTAGCCAAGGATTTAGCTCGCTTTTATGATGCGCCAGTCAGTCTGGAGTATGCTCGTGAGTATCAGATAAAAAATAATGTTCGAGATGATGAGCTTACCCCCAAAGATTATTATTACCTTCTTTTGGGCCAATATGATCAAACTTCCAAGTTAATCGATAGCAATGCCAATCGAGGTCTAGTCATTGCAGATACAAACTCTTTGGTAACCAAGGGCTACTACGATTACTACATGGAAAGCGAAGAGCAGGAGGACTTGTCCGTAGAGACCTTTGATAATCTCTTTGTTTCCATCGTAGCCAAGGAAAAGTGGGATTTAATCCTCTTTGTGCAACCTGTTGGCTCTTATGTCAATGATGGTTTTCGCGACATGACCATGGCAGAAGACCATATCCGTCACAGTTTTTCTCAGTATTTGGATATGATGAGGGAGCAATATCTAGCCAATATCCCTCATGTTTATCTAGCTGATGACTATCTAGGAAATTATGAAGCAGCAAAAGTAGCTATCGATGCCATTTACCAAGCAGATTAGGAGAAGAAAATGAAAAAAATAACTGAAAAAATCACTCGATTTATTGAAAACTTTAAAAATGTCCACGCAGAAGCTCGTAAAATTGGTTTTGCAGGAGTTATGCGTTTGATTTGGAAAGACCTCTTTGTGGGCCGTAGTCTTTTCCAGTGGCTCTATTTGATTGCTTTATCAAGTGTTCCTCTTATTCTGGAGTTTACACAAAACACAGAAAGTCATGACTGGATTGGTCTCTTGGCCTCTTGGACAGGGATTGTCTGCGTTATCTTAGTAGCTGAAGGTCGAGCTAGTAACTACCTTTTTGGAGCTATTAACTCTGCAATCTATTTGGTCCTAGCTATGAATGCGACTTTCTATGGTGAAGTTTTGACGACTGTTTACTTCTTTGTCATGCAGCCTATTGGTCTCTATACTTGGTTGTCTAATCGGATCAATGAGCAAGGAAGACCAGAGGAGTCTCACTTTGAAGCTAAGAAACTTGGTCTGATTGATTGGCTCAAGTACTTGGCTTTGACTGCCATCATCTGGATTGGCATGGGATTAGCCTACCAAAGTATCAGCAGTGCTCGTCCTTTCCGTGATAGTGTTACCGATGCGACCAATGGTGTTGGTCAGCTCTTGATGACACGTCTTTACCGTGAGCAATGGATTTTCTGGATTGCAACCAATCTCTTTAGTATTTACCTCTGGTGGGGTGAAAATATCCATATCCAAGGTATGTACTGGGTTTACACCATCAATAGTCTAGTCGGTTGGTATCAATGGACAAAAGCTGTCAGGGAGGGATAAGATGACTGAAAGGATAATCCCGGCTGGAATGACAGAAAGAGAATATTTTGAGATTCATGCGACGGAGAAGGAATTTTTAGACTGGTACTGCAAACAGGATCTTCCTCAGTATGAAAAACCAAGCGTGACGGTGGATATGGTAGCTTATTGCTTTGTGGAAGGGAAAATTAAACTCTTGCTAATCCGTCGTAAGGCCCATCCTTATCAAAACTGTTTAGCTTTGGTCGGTGGTTTTATGGATAAGAGTGAAGATGCAAGGCATGCTTGCCAGCGTGAAGTGAGAGAGGAGGTTAATCTTGACCTTCCTTTGGAAAAAATCGAACAGTTGATGACAGTGTCTACCCCAGGTCGTGATCCGCGGGGCTGGACGGTTACTATCGCCCACTTGGTGTATCTACCTAGCCGCGCACTTGATCTCGTTCAAGCCGGAGATGATGCTAAGGATGTGGTTTTTGTCGATGTTGATTTTCAGACGGGCAAGTGCTTCCTAGAGGGACTAGAGTTGGAGGAGCACGCCTTCGCCTTTGACCATTATGCCATTATCCAAGAATCCATCAAACGAATCCAAGGCCGTCTCGACTGGAATCCGACCTTCCTCTATCTGCTAGAGGAGGAGTTCACGGTCTATGAAGGAACCGAATTAGTCAATCTCATCAACCCAGGACGACCAATCGTCAGCAATAACTTTCTCGTAAAATACGGTGAGTATGTAGAAGAAGTTGGGCTCAAACGAGTGCCTAAAAAGAAACCAAGAAAAACCTATCGATTGAAATAAAAAGCTTTGAGACAGAAATCGATAGATCAAGTCTCGGTTTCCTAGTCTCAGTCCTGAGAAGTTTTAACAAACGATGGCTGGTTCAAGCCTGAGAATAGAGAAAATACAGTTTGTGTTAAAAGTCAATTCAGCCATCGTGTCAAAGACTCATTAGTCATAAAAAAGTGAGGTCGGGATTTTTCCCGACCTCTTTTTGACTACTAAGGATGTTTATCTTTCTTTGAATTGCTCATGATTCGAATGAATAAATCCTTGTATTTATATTTTAAATAGGTTTCGTGTAAATACAATAAAGCCACGTAGACAATCATGAAAATAGCAGTTAGGTAGAACAAATCAAATGTTGTTTGAGCGTAATGAGTAGCTGCTCCATAAGAAACGAAAGCATCTAAAATCACCCAAGGAAGATATTTGTAATATTTGCTTGACATAAGTCTACACCTCCAATATCCTATTTCAATTTTATTATAGCCCTTCAAGAAAAAAATGCAAGCGATTACACTTTAGAATATAGCACTTTGTCAGGAAGAAATTTTGTGTTTTTTTAAATTCTTTACGAATAAAAGATATAGGAGGAGTAAGAAAATAAATGTACTAAAAAATAATTCTAAAAAATTTTAGATAAATAGTTGACAGATTTAAAAACAAATATTACAATAATGTTACAAAAATATTTCTTAACATTTCAAAAATGTTACAAAGGGGCATAAAATGAAAAATAAAACTTCTATCAAATTAATGGCCGCAACTGTACTTGCTTCAACATTACTATTGGGGGCTTGTGGTAATAAGAAAGAAAATACCACAAGCGATAGTTCTAGCAAGACAACACAAGCATCTTCTAGTTCTAAGGCCAGTTCTTCAAGTAAAGAGAACAAGACTCAGAAATCCTCAAGTTCAACTTCATCAGAAAAAGCTAAATCATCATCTTCTGATCAGTCAACGACTACTGCTAATCAATCGCAAGCAACACCAGCACCAGAAACAAGACAGGGGCAAGAAGTTTCTAACCAACAAGCATCTTCGCAAACTCCGTCAAATCAGCAAGGCTCTCAAGCACAGACAAGCCAATCAGCTTATGATCCAACTACTGACCGCAAACTTCAAGATAAGCAAGCAGAACACAACAAACGTTACAAGGGTGTTCTAACCATGGTTGATGGAGATTTCTCTGCCGCAGCTGGCAACTGGAAGGGGGCTAATGGCGAGACTATCACTGTTTCATCAGGTGGTCAATTTACAGTAGAATCTAGTGATGGTAAGAAAGAAAACTACTCTATCCAAGGCTATGCCTATACCCTTGATGATGGTAAATATAATGCCAAAATTGGTGGTGGAAAAGTCATCCAAATTACAATAGGTGCAGATGGTACTGTTTCCAGTGTTGCTTTGATTAAGCCATAGACTTCAGTACAGAAACAATTTGTTCAAAAATAGTTCAGCTGATGAGTACCTACAGCATTTGAAGTTGATAAGACGTCATAAATGAACTCCAGAGATGAGACTAACTTAGGAGTATATCTAATCATGTCTACCTGATCTGACTGTTTTTCACTTAGTTTCTTTAAGAGAAAGTGGTATAATGAAAAAATCAAAGGGAAACGAGTGATGAATCAATGCCAGATAAATTAATTTTACCTCAAAACACACGACTCATGGGAGTGTTCCTTGGCTTTATCGGTGGTTCTTTGGATGTATTCTGTCACATCCAGTACCATAGTTTGGTGGCAACGCAGACAGGGAACATTCTCCTGCTGATATCAGATTGGCACGATTCGCATGTCATCAATACTATGTTGAGATTCTGTTCTATTATATTCTTTTCCCTAGGCTTTCTTTTTGCCTTGTACATGAAAGAATATCGCAAAACAGCCTATTGGCGGGTTAAGATGCTACTTCCTTTATTTATCGGGACCCTTGTTCTGCCCTTCTTTTCCCGCTTTCCTTTATTAGAAGTTCCTTTTATTGCTTTTGGAACAGGCATGATGATGCTAACATTTACGGGTAGTTTGATTGAAGATCATCCCTATGTCATTTTTATGACCTCTGGAAATTACCGAAAAATGTTGACTGCTTTGTATCGCATCGTTAGAGGAGAAGGAGATGTTCAAGAATATCGTCGTCAAGCCTTGAACTATGGCATTGTTGTAGGCAGTTTCATAGTGGGAGCTATTAGCTTGGCTGTATCTATGCATTTTCTCCATGAATGGTCTATCTGGATTGTCAGCTTCAATTTGTTTTTGATTATGGCTTACTATATTGCTAGAGTGAAGCAGCTCGATTTGCAAGATGAAAATATATAAAAAACGGCAAATCTCAATTTGAGGGATTTGCCGTTTTTGGTACGATGGACATGTCGTACATCTGAGGTGGAAGTCCTCCGTGGGCTCTCCGCTACCGGCGAACTCTTGAGCAACTGAATTTGTCCATTTGGGGATGGATAAACTATTTCTCATTGGAAAATATGAAGCGCATAGTCACCAGCATAGATGAGCGCTTGCGTACTCGTCTACGAGTGATTATCTGGAAGCAATGGAAGAAGAAATCTAAACGACTGTCGGGCCTATTTAAGTTAGGAATTCCTAAAAGGATAGCAGATAAGGATCTGGCTGGGGTGAACACTATCAATTAGGGCTCAGAGGTCGGTACTTAAACGCGATATATCAAAACCAGTCCTCGAAAACGTGGACTGGTTTCGTATTATGTGACTTTCAGTCCGTCTCGCTCCGTTAGGTGCGAGACAAAAAAACCACCCGCTATGCGGGTGCGCATCGAAGGTTATACCAAAAAACTCCAAACGCGATACAAATAAGGTGTTCAAGCCAA
>NZ_JASHBO010000025.1:0-13955 GCF_047464615.1 Streptococcus infantis | reverse complement strand
AGTAAAAACGTTTAAAATATTTTCAACAACCTATCGAAATCGACGTAAACGCTTCGGATTACGAATGAATTTGATTGCTGGCATTATCAACCGTGAACTAGGATTTTAGTTTCGCAGGAAGTCTAATAAATGAATCCTTCAGAGCTAAGCTTTGGAGGATTTTTAAATTGGATTATGCTATAATTATCTCAACTAAGATAAAAACACAGTTCTGGTTGGTAGTCCAGACGTAGGCAAGCCTATCAGTAACCTTCCTCCTTGGTTGTCCATTCTTAGGGATAGATTTAAGGAGGTGCTGTCGTGGAAACAATTTCAATTGGATTGACAGTTTATTTTGAAGATGGATTTTGGCATGGTTTGTTTGAACAAGTGTATCGAGAAACTTATCAAGTTTGTCGTGTGACATTTGGTCAGGAGCCAAAAGATGATGAAATTCTAGAGATTTTACAGACTCAGTTTACTCGATTATCTTTTAGTCCAGAAACTACAGTTAAGCAACATGTAAAAATCAAGAATCCTAAACGATTACAACGAATGGTGAGGAAACAAGTAAATCAAAAAGTTTCTTCCAAGTCGAAAGAACTATTGCAGTTGCAGTATGAGGAGAGGAAAAAGATTTCAAAACATCAATCTAGTGTTCAAAAGCAATTGCTCAAACAAGAGAAATTCGAACGCAAACAGCAAAAACGTAGAGAGAAGCACAAGGGGCATTAACTCACTCGTTTTCATATTTGATCAATCCTCCATAAACTGGAGGATTTTTGTAGATTTCCTGCGATATGTGATATACTATTCACATCTTTAAACTTATAAGTGTGAGACAAGGAGAAAGCTATGCCAGTAAATGAATATGGTCAGATGATTGGTGAACCTGTAGACGATACACCTGGAGTTTTACCATCGCTTGTACGGATAGAGGGACAGTATACGATTATCGAAGCTCTGTCAGTGGAAAAGCATGCGGAGGATTTGCTGGCTGTTTATGGTCCAGAATCACCTCGAGAGATGTGGACCTATCTCTTTCAACCACCAGTAGAAAATCTTGAAGAATTAATTGTTGCTTTAAAGCAGATGATTGAGCGCAAGGATCGCTTCTATTATGCGATTATCGATAAAGTAACTGGAAAGGCGCTGGGGGCTTTTTCTCTCATGCGTATTGACCAAGCCAATCGCACCATTGAAGTTGGCGCAGTGACCTTTTCTCCGGCTCTCAAGCAGACAAGGATGGGAACAGAAGCCCACTATTTGCTAGCTCGTTATGTCTTTGAAGAGCTTAACTATCGCCGTTATGAGTGGAAATGTGATGCGCTAAATCTACCTTCTAGAAAAGCGGCAGAACGTTTGGGTTTTATTTACGAAGGCACTTTCCGTCAAGCTGTTATTTATAAAGGGCGTACTAGGGATACGGATTGGATGTCTATGATTGATAAGGACTGGCCAAAGGTTAAAGCTCGTTTTGAATCGTGGTTGAGTCCAGATAATTTTGATGAAAATGGGCAACAGTTGAAATCCCTTAGAGAATGTTAGAAAGGTTTGCTATGATTAAGCTTACAAAAGAAACATCTGTTTCACTTGATGACGTTTTGCATCTCTACCAGGCAGTTGGTTGGACAAATTATACCAATCAGCCCCAAATGTTGGCCCAGGCTCTGACTCATTCACTGGTCATTTATCTAGCGCGTGATGGTGAGAAAATCGTTGGTCTAGTTCGCTTGATTGGAGACGGTTTTTCTTCGGTTTTTGTCCAGGATTTGATCGTCTTGCCTACTTATCAGCGTCAAGGAATTGGCGGCACCTTGATGAAGCAGGCTCTAGCTGATTATAAGGATGCCTACCAAGTACAACTAGCGACAGAAGAGTCTGAAAAGACTCTGGGATTCTATCGTTCTCTGGGGTTTGAAACCTTATCTAGTTTCCAGTGTACGGGCATGATTTGGGTGAATCGCAAAAAATTACAATAATTTTTTTCTCTTAAGCTAATTTTAAGTCTTGTCTTATATCATATACTTATTAAATGAATACCTCCTAACTTTATTTAATAGAAATCCTAAACTTTTTTTCATAATAATCTCCCTAATGAAGTCACCCAATTTGGTGGCTTTTTTGTTATGTGACTTTCAGCGATATTTCATTGGTATTCGTTGTTTTGAACAAAAGTAAAAGTTCGTGTCAAGGATAACGCGGATATCCATATAATACAAAGATTGCCGTATCTTCTATTGTTTAGAAACTTGATGCCTTTAAAATTGGTGTTATTAAACTTTTTAATGACCTACTTGAGATCCTGATAAAAAGTATCTGATTTATCGTGGTTTTATCAAAAGGTATCTAAATATGAAACAATTAAATTTTTCAAAAAGAAGATTGTCGAGGAAATCTCGTGTAACAATATAGTATTTCGTGAGGAAGTAAGATTATGGAAAAAACACTTTTTCTTGATGAAAATCTATATCTAGTATATAATCAATCTATAACGTATAGATTGGAGATATATCATGGCTATAAACTTGTCGAAACAATACAATTTTAAACTGAATGAAGCTACTATGGAACAAGCTCGAAATATTATCAAGGAAAAGGGCATGACAATGACAGATGCTATTTCTTTATTTGTAGAGCAAATAGTTCTAGAGCAAGATTTACCTATTAAGACGGCCGAAGATTTGCATAGAGAGCAGTTAATTGCTGAATTACAAGCCCAATCTGAACGTTCCTTGAGAGAATATGAGGCAGGCGAAGGAGCTTCTCTAGACAATGTGAGGGCACGCTATGGCTTATAAAGTGATCCTTTCAAAAGAAGTTGAACAAGCTATCGACAATATACACGACTATATAGCTACGGTACTTTTATCCCCTCAATCTGCTAAAAATACTGTGACAAAAATTTTAGATGGTTTAAAAAGTTTAGAAGTCTTTCCTGAGGCTGGTTTTGATGCTGATGTGAAAATCGGTGTAAGGATTAATAGTAAGTATCCTACACGAGGAAAAATTATAGATCAATACGTTTTGCTTTACTTTATTGATCAGACACAAAAGACTGTTTTTCTCTCCCATTTATTTCATACCAAGAGTGACTATGTTACCTTACTACAAAAAGACAATAAAAAAAGTTCAAAATCTTAAGCTAACTTTAAGTCTTGTCTTGTATCATTTAGTTA
Source organism: Streptococcus infantis (assembly GCF_047464615.1). Classification (GTDB taxonomy): domain Bacteria; phylum Bacillota; class Bacilli; order Lactobacillales; family Streptococcaceae; genus Streptococcus; species Streptococcus infantis_Y. The sequence continues at coordinate 10,797 of NZ_JASHBO010000025.1, read as the reverse complement.
TTAAATAAAGACCTCCTAACTTTATTTAATAGAAATCCTAAAACTTTTTTTTCATAATAATCTCCTAATAAAGTCACCCAATTCGGTGGCTTTTTTCTTGTTTGCTTTTAGCAATTTTTAATTAGTATTTATTATTTTTGAACAAAAGTAAAAACTAGAAAATCTTAAGTTAACTTTAAGACTTTTCTTGTATCATGTAATTATTAAATAAAGACCTCCTAACTTTATTTAATAAAATCCTAAACTTTTCTTTTTCATAATAATCTCCCTTAACTCCACCCAATCAGGTGGAGTTTTTTTGCTTTATTTCAAGCTTTTCGGGAGTTTCCTAAACATCATTTTCCAATAAATTTCGGTAGTTTTCGGATTTTGATCGGGGAATTGGCGGGGACTTTTTAGCGAATATGACTAAGAAATAGGTCTGTTGTCACTTCAGCAAGTTCGTCCTCAACTTGGTTATAACGATCGGTCATATAGACTTTTGTATGACCTAGTGCCTGGCCGAACTGCTCGGTTGGAACTCGTGAAATAATGTGAGGAAGTGGTACATCATGTGTAAGTCTGTCGTTTCATTTCGTGGATTAAAATGTTGGTTTGACTAATTTGAGTTGATGAGCGCCCATGTTCATTGATAGTGATGTAATCTTTTGTTTTCTTTGATAATTCCTAAGGTTCTCTTAATGTTGAAAGTCTTATTGGACAAGGGAGTAAAACTTTGACAAAATTCGCGAACTGTGGGATAATAAAAGGGAATTAAGTATTGTGTCTATATCATAGGCTAGAAAAGACCCCAAGCTCACGACCAAATAAGCTTGGGGTCTTTTTTGACACTATTTGTTCTTGTTTAACCATTTATCGACTAATCGAAGAACGACACCGACCACAATTGGTCCGATGATAGTTTTAAGTATTGTATCCATCATGGGCTATCTCACCACCTCTAGCAGGCGGTGTGGAAGTGCCGTAGAATATTATATCTAAACTCGGGAGCCACCAAATTCGGTGGCTTTTTTGTTTGTAGGCTGGATTTTTGCTATAATAGGAACATGAGTAGAATTTTAGATAATGAAATCATGGGTGATGAGGAGTTGGTAGAACGTACCCTCCGTCCCCAATATTTACGTGAATATATCGGTCAAGACAAGGTCAAGGATCAGCTTCAAATCTTTATCGAGGCAGCAAAAATGCGTGATGAGGCGCTGGATCATGTTCTTTTATTTGGCCCTCCAGGTCTCGGGAAAACAACCATGGCTTTTGTCATTGCCAATGAATTGGGAGTCAATCTCAAGCAGACGTCTGGTCCTGTTATCGAAAAAGCCGGTGATTTGGTAGCAATTTTGAATGACTTGGAGCCAGGAGATGTTCTTTTTATTGACGAGATTCATCGCTTGCCCATGTCCGTAGAAGAGGTGCTATACAGTGCCATGGAAGACTTCTACATTGACATCATGATTGGTGCAGGAGAAGCTAGCCGTAGTGTCCATCTAGACTTGCCACCGTTTACCTTGATTGGTGCGACGACTCGGGCTGGTATGCTTTCCAATCCTCTACGGGCACGTTTTGGGATTACTGGGCATATGGAGTATTATGCCCATGATGATTTGACAGAGATTGTCGAGCGGACGGCAGATATTTTTGAGATGGAAATCACTCATGAGGCAGCGTCTGAGTTAGCCCTGCGTAGTCGTGGAACTCCTCGTATTGCCAATCGTCTCCTCAAGCGCGTGCGTGACTTTGCTCAGATTATGGGCGATGGCTTGATTGATGATGTCATTACGGATAAGGCTCTTACTATGCTGGATGTAGACCATGAGGGCTTGGACTATGTGGACCAGAAAATTCTCCGCACCATGATTGAGATGTACGGTGGAGGTCCTGTCGGTCTAGGAACACTTTCTGTTAATATCGCTGAAGAGCGTGAGACGGTAGAGGATATGTACGAACCTTATCTGATCCAGAAAGGATTTATCATGCGAACTCGTTCAGGTCGAGTCGCGACAGCTAAGGCATATGAACATTTGGGGTATGAATATATTGAAAAATAAGACTGAAATCTTAGACTCTTTTAGAGAAAATCCTGACATGATGGCTATTCTGACTATCATCCGTGACTTGGAGTTGAAAGATTCCTGGTTGGCGGCTGGTTCAGTCCGAAATTTTATCTGGAATCTCTTGTCAGATAAGCCATCCTTTGACCGTGAAACGGATGTGGATGTGATTTTCTTTGACCCAGATGTGAGTTACGAAGAAACACTGGCTATAGAGAACAAGTTGAGGGAGGACTTTCCCCAGTATCAATGGGAGCTGAAAAATCAAGTCTATATGCATCAGCATAGTCCCCATACGGAACCGTATAGAAATTCCTGCGATGCCATGAGTAAGTATCCTGAACGTTGTACGGCAGTAGGACTTCGCTTGCAAGCTGATACAACTTTAGAGCTCTTTGCGCCTTATGGTTTGGAGGATATTTTGAACTTTCAGGTTGCTCCAACTCCACATTTCTTAGAAAATCAAGACCGAATGAAGCTCTATCAAAAGCGTTTATCCAAGAAAAATTGGCGAGAAAAATGGAAAAATCTTACAGTTAAAAATACTTAAGGAAACTTTAAGATAGGAGCTGTATACTTATTTCATAAGTTAAGAAGAACTTAACTTTAACTCCTAAAACTTTTTCATAATAATCTCCCTATAAAAAATTAAGTCGCCCAATCAGGCGGCTTTTTTTGATGGATCAATGATTCGACATATAGTAGATTGAACCTAGAATAGTACGCTACGGATTTTAAAATATTTTTAGAAATTGATCTGACTCTTCTTTCTGGTCAATTTGTTTATATTTTATTTCATCCTACTGATTTTTTACAATAATATTTGATTTTTTAAAGGTAAACAGATGATTATTGGACAAAAAAGAATCTTACAATCAGGGAAAATCTACAAAAAGTTCAAGGCGTTTTTGTTAATCTATTTTCAACTTAATCTTTGGACAAAGAAGCCTATAGTGTGCTATAATAAAGCGTTATAGATTGAGCTCTATATCAAAAATTTTTTAAGACTACACCATTGCTTGTCAGGGTGAAAAAAGAGAAAATATCCATGTAACATGGCTGTGTATCTTAAGGATGTTTTGGTATTTAGTTTTTTATAAAAAATGAACTCAAGGAGAAAAAACATGTTTTTTAGACGTCAGGAAGGACGATATAGAGAAACAGACCGAGTAACGAGGTATAAATTGATCAAGTCAGGGAAACACTGGCTTCGAGCATCTACCTCTCTTTTTGGTTTGTTCAAGGTTCTTCGTGGTGGTGTTGATACTGCTCAGGTGACAACTGAAGTTGTGGAAGATCGTGTCTCAACTTCTTTAACTGGGATAGATGTCCTCAAGGGGATAGTTGCCGCGGGGGCCGTTGTTGGTGGTGGAGTTGCCACTCATACGCAAGTCCATGCCAATGAACAGCTGGCTGTAGAGAAAGTCGTGGATGGTACTGACAATCTAGTGAATTCTGATCAGGTTGTTTTGGGAACGGTCAATAAAGATGATGAGCAACAAACTTCTGTTTCAACATCTACCTCTGTTAGTGAGAGTGTCTCAATCTCTGCTTCTACAAGTGCCTCTATTTCGGCCTCAACAAGTGCATCCGAGTCCGTAAGTGCCTCAACATCAGCTAGCACTAGTGCCAGTGTTTCATCTTCAACTTCAGCTAGTATCTCGGCTTCATTGAGTGATTCTGCCTCAACATCAGATAGTGCTTCGACTGTTGCAAGCAGTTCTCGCTCTGAGGTTTCGCATGTAGAAGGTTCACAGACGGCTCCTAGCGAAGATGCTATCAGTAATGACGGAACATCCAGAGCCACAGTTAAGGCTAGCGATATTAAGGTCAATCCTGATCTTTCTAGTTCTCTTTTAACTGCAGAAAACGTTACAAGTCAAAATGCGAGTCTGACAGTAACCACAACAGCGACTCTTGCTGCGACAACGACAGCAGAAACAAGCGCTAAAAAGCAAGCAGAAGACCGTAAGAAACTGGCAACTCTTTCAGCAGAAATGGGAGAATACCTGGCTAAAGCTGTGGACCTTCCAGATACAAGCTCAGCCATTCTTAAGATAAAATCTGCTATAACTGAGATTGAGTCTGCTCTCAAGGATCCAAATGCTGATCTAGGAACAGTTGTCAAGACAGCTACTTCAGCTCGCAACTCTATCGCCAATGCGGTTTCACGTGTAACCTCTGGGCAACGTGATAGCCGTAATGGACAACCAATGGCAACGGGAGAAAATCTCCGAGGGATTTCTCCGATTGCGGTAAACAATCACACCACAGCTCAACTTAGCCAAGGTAGTTATTCAAGTTCCAATCGTGAGGTTGTCTGGACAATCAAAATGCACTCGCAGAGACCGCTTAATTATGCAGGTCTGATCGCGCAAGTGGATAGAAACACAACCATCACTCGTGTTCTCTTCAATGGGGAAGAGATGGAGAAACGTGGTGGATCTGGCAATGAATATGTATTCAATAAACGACATGACTTAAATAGAAACCTTGAAGCGACTATATTGGTGTATGCGACGGTAAACAATCGTTCTAATGAAGCTACTTTGAATGCTCAAGTGGCAACAAGCAGTCAACCGTTTACAAGCGCCAACACTTCAGGAAATTATAGTAGCTCAATGAGCTCAACCGTTACGACTGGTGAAGCAGGTTATAACCGTGCAGCATCTAAACCACCTACCATTAGTTTCCCTGCAGATGTCACCTATTATAATGACGATTCTATTTCCACAATCAACTTGTCGATGAGTGATGATAGGGGGTTGAAAACATTAGCTGCAGGACCTAATAATACAATTATTACAGGCTTGAATGCTCCTAATTATCCAAAGAGTAAACAGGGAGTCCTTGGTGATTTTGGTGTGTATAATCAATGGGGTGCGCTTCTCTATTATCCAAAGCTTTATACGGTAAATATGGGAGGTACGATTGGTCGAGACAATGGAACATGGAAGCCGTTTGCTACTGGCGCGCACATTCTTGAATATGTTGTAACAGATAGTGACAATCAAACAACTACAGCACGTATGACTGTCAATATCAAAGGGTTCAATGAGCGACAAAATCCTGTGAGTGGTGACACTGTTACAGTTAATGATAAAACAAATTTAAGTCCAACGGAAAAAGAGCAAGTGTTGGCTAATTTTAAAACAGCCAATGCTAGTCTTCTTTCAGGTACAGGATCAGGTGTAGGCTCAACTGACTATAAAAAAGGGACTGAAGAAGGTTCCTTAAGTGTGGCCAATAATGGCGTTGTAACCATTACTTATCGAGATGGTACTCAGGATACAGTCGATTCAAAACTAAAATATGGTGTTGAAAAGGTGACTGATACATTCTACGCGGTAAGTAGTGAGTCTGTGTCTGATATAAATCTAAGTAGTCTTGTACGTCCAGTTGGTGGAGCTTCTAGTTTACCTCAAGGGACCACATTTGCTTGGAAAAACGGACAAGCTCCTACGATGGCAGTAGGTAGTCGAACAGCAATTTTAACGGTAACTCACCCAGATAAAACTACTACGGATTTAACATATAATTACACAGTTTACCAAAAGATTGAAACCAAAACCAATAATGGAGTTACTGGTCAATTTTATGCCTTTAAAGCAGTTCCAGGTAGTGATGTAACTGTTGCTGGGAAATACGCTAATAATATTGGTGGATTTTCAAATCTTTATCTCAATAACGATTCTCTTCCTTCAGGGGCGACATTTTCTTATGAGTATCGTCTGAACAATAATCAGTCAGCAACTTTAAGCAAACAAGATGTCTCTCCAGCCTTTAGTACTGTCTGGCATACAACGGCTGATTCAGCTACAACACACCGTACAACCTATACTGTAAAAGCAACTTATCCAAAAGGGCGACTTGGTGATGTAACAACTTCAAATCCTGCGTTAACAAGTACAGTGACGTTTGATTATACAGTTGTTGATCCAGTTGCTAAGCAAGAATATGTTACAACAGTCGGCAATACAACGCCTCTAAATGACATTATTTCAAATCCGGGTAATGCAATTAAAAATTCTGATACTAGTGTAGCAATTCCGACTGGTACAGATTATAATTGGGTATCAACACCAGATGCTACAACTCCAGGTATCTTTAAGAAAGAAGTTGAAGTTACTTTACCGCAAGGTTCAACAACTCAACCAAGGAATGCTACAAATGTTCCTGTAGCCATTAAAGTCAGACCGAACCCACCGCAAGTTTCATCTGATCAATTGACAAATACAGGTGGTCTGCCAAATAAAGGAATCACCGTTACAGATGTTGTTCCAGGCGCGACGGTGACCTTGACGATTGGTGGTAAGACTCTTACTAAGACAGCTGGTGCTAATGTAACGAGCTTGTCTTTCACTCCAGCCGAAGTCGCAGATAGTAATGGTTTGCTCCCAACAGGAAACGTAACTGTTAAACAAAGTAAGGTATTTAATAATCCTGTAACGAATGCGAATGAAACTTTGGAATCAGATGTAAGTACAGTTGCTATTACACCTGAAACAGAAAAGCCACAAGTTGTTGATACGGTAGTCGAAGTAGAGAATGACGATAACACATGGTCAGCTACTCCTAAAACAATGAATAATGGTACTCCTGAATACACGTTCTACTCTGGAGATTCATTAAAGTTTACCGCTAAATTCAAAGATAACAGTGGCGTTGTCAAAAATACAGAAGTTCGTGGTGGAGACCCAGGAACTCCTGCAATTAACAATCTTTTCCATAATGATACATGGGGAACAACGGTTATCAATAAAGTCACAGCTAAGACTACGGCTACTGCTAACCAACCAGCTGTGACAACCGTTACAGGTACTATTGATTCTGACTTGAGCTATGCTCCTGGAAATAAAATTACACGCTCTATAACTGCAGATGATTTTTCAAATCTCCGATCAGACGGAACCACCTTTGTTTTGAAACAGGGGCAGTTGAAAGATAGATTGGGTGAAATGACGATTCCTCCGATAACAGTTCGAGATATCAGTAATTTAACTGATACAGATAAAAAGACTATCAAAACTGCGGTTGAAAAGGCATATCCACAGGCTAAACATCGAATCAAAACCTATACTCAACAGAGTAATGGGGATGTGTTGATTACCTATAAAGATGGAACAACAAGAACAGTTACCCCTACACTAGAGCAAAATTATAAAACAAGAACAGAAACACCATTTTACGCAGTTGCTGGAGAGAATCCTGCGGCTTTGACAGCTCGTGACTTTATTCGCTCAGCTGATGGCACAGAATTACCTTCAAATACAAGTGTGGTTTGGAAACAAGGAACTCTAGATTTATCAACACCTGGTGATAAAACAGCTACTTTGACGGTTACCGATTCTAAAGGTGTATCTAAAAATATTGCTTATAAATATACTGTTTATCCAAAAGTAGAAGCTAAAACTTACAATGGTGTGACAGGTAAGTTCTATGCCTTTAAAGGAACGAAAGAAGCTAACCTTAGTAAAGTTGATGGAGGAAATTGGGCTAATAATATTGGTAGAGATTCTTATTTGTATACCAATGTTAATGAACTTCCAACAGGAACCAAATGGTCTTATAAATATAAGTTAAATAACACAGGGGCTGAGCAAACAACTGCTGTTGGAACCCCGACTTTTGGTGAAGTATGGTATACGACTAAAGAGGTTGTGAATCTGGAACCTGTCAGTCACCATACAACCTATACGCTAATTGCCACTTATCCAAAAGGACGTTTTGGGGATGTTTCAACAAGCAATCCAGCCTTGACAAGTCAGACAAGCTTTGATTATACAGTTGTTGATCCTGTAGCTAAACAGGAGTATGTTACAACTGTGGGAAATAAGGCTCCATTAGCAGAGATTATTAAAAATCCAGGAGAGGCGCTTAAAAATTCGAATACAAGTGTATCCTTCCCAACAGGAACAACATTTAGTTGGGTCCAGGCTCCTGATGACGCTATGCTGGCAAACCCTGGGGTTTATACGAAAAAAGTTACAGTCACTCTTCCGCAAGGTTCCTATAGTGGAGCTGCTAATAGTAGAACAGTAGATGTGACTATTAAGGTAAACCCACAAGCGCCAGTTATCTCAGTTAATTCTACCAACGAAACGGGTGGTTTGCCAAATCGTTCAATTGTTGTGACCAATGTCACACCTGGAGCAGTTGTTACGCTCACATTAGCAGGTCATACATTTACCAAGACAGCTAAAGATAACGAATCAAGTGTTACCTTTGAACCTGCAGAACTACAAAAAGCTTACGATGGCAACAATGGTCTCCTTCCGACTAGAGATGTGACAGCTAAGCAAGAAAAAACAGTAACACTTCCAAGTGGTGGAACTGAAACCTTGAGTTCGTCTACAACGACTGCAACGATTACTCCTGAACGTGTGAAACCAACAATTACCTATACTGTAACAGTAAATGGTCAAGAGCCTAAGAAAGATAGCAATGGTCGTTATCTGTTCTATGCTGGGGACAAGATCCAGATTACTTATACAGGTAAAGATAATAGTGGTAAATTAGTCACACTGAAGGTCTCTGGTAATAGAACAGACTTGACGGACTTCTTCGAAAACAGACCTGAGTGGGGAACTGGTCCTATCACAAATATTATCAATACCTTGACCAATGATGACCAAACCACCTTCACAATTAATGCGGTTGCCAATAAAGATCTTGCGTGGAGCTCAGGGAATCACTGGGGACGTTGGCTAATTGCTACAGATCCTAGTGGAAACAGTGTTGCTGTAGGAGAAATTAGTATTCAACAAGATCAGTTGCAGAATTTGTTTAAAAAACCTGCGATTGACTTGACTGAAGTCAAGGATAAAAATCATTTATCAGAATCTGATAAGGACAAAGTTCGCGAAGAAATCAGAAAAGCTCATGATAAAGTGACTCCGAACGGTCGTGATCGTATTTCTAGCATCGATGTAAGTGACAGCGGTGTTGCAACGGTTTATTATAAAGATAACGCTAAAGTAACATCTGGTAATCAACCATATGCACCAACGGTTTATAGTCAAGATGAAACTGTTTCAGACAAGAAATATCGTTCTGAGTCAGCTTCAACCAGTGCATCAGTGTCAGCGTCAACAAGCGCATCAGTGAGTGCAATGACTAGTGCCAGTACATCAGCGTCAACCAGTGCAAGCCAATCAGCAAGCACATCGGCCTCTGAATCAGCGTCAACAAGTGCGAGCCAATCAGCAAGCACATCAGCTAGCCAGTCAGCGTCAACCAGTGCAAGCCAATCAGCAAGCACGTCTGCAAGCCAAAGTGCTTCAACAAGCGCAAGTCAATCAGCAAGCACATCAGCTAGTCAGTCAGCATCGACAAGTGCGAGCCAATCAGCAAGCACGTCTGCAAGCCAAAGTGCTTCAACAAGCGCAAGTCAATCAGCAAGCACCTCAGCTAGCCAGTCGGCGTCGACAAGTGCGAGCCAATCAGCAAGCACATCAGCTAGCCAGTCAGCGTCAACCAGTGCGAGCCAATCAGCAAGCACATCAGCTAGTCAGTCAGCATCGACAAGTGCGAGCCAATCCGCAAGCACATCGGCATCTGAATCAGCGTCAACCAGTGCGAGCCAATCAGCCAGCACGTCAGCAAGCCAAAGTGCTTCAACAAGCGCAAGTCAATCAGCCAGCACGTCAGCAAGCCAGTCAGCTTCAACAAGCGCAAGTCAATCAGCAAGCACATCAGCAAGCCAGTCAGCATCGACCAGTGCGAGCCAATCAGCCAGCACGTCGGCTAGCCAGTCAGCATCAACCAGTGCGAGCCAATCAGCCAGCACAAGTGCATCTGAATCAGCGTCAACCAGTGCAAGCCAATCAGCCAGCACAAGTGCATCTGAATCAGCGTCAACCAGTGCGAGCCAATCAGCCAGCACGTCAGCAAGCCAAAGTGCTTCAACAAGCGCAAGTCAATCAGCCAGCACAAGTGCATCTGAATCAGCGTCAACCAGTGCGAGCCAATCAGCCAGCACGTCGGCTAGCCAGTCAGCATCAACCAGTGCAAGCCAATCAGCAAGCACATCGGCATCTGAATCAGCGTCAACCAGTGCGAGCCAATCAGCCAGCACGTCGGCTAGCCAGTCAGCGTCAACCAGTGCAAGCCAATCAGCAAGCACGTCAGCAAGCCAAAGTGCTTCAACAAGCGCAAGTCAATCAGCAAGTACATCGGCTAGCCAGTCAGCATCAACAAGTGCGAGCCAATCAGCAAGCACATCAGCTAGCCAGTCCGCATCGACCAGTGCGAGCCAATCAGCAAGCACATCAGCTAGCCAGTCCGCATCGACCAGTGCGAGCCAATCAGCAAGCACGTCAGCAAGCCAAAGTGCTTCAACAAGCGCAAGTCAATCAGCAAGTACATCGGCTAGCCAGTCAGCGTCAACCAGTGCAAGCCAATCAGCAAGCACATCAGCTAGCCAGTCAGCATCGACCAGTGCGAGCCAATCAGCAAGCACGTCAGCAAGCCAAAGTGCTTCAACAAGCGCAAGTCAATCAGCAAGCACGTCAGCAAGCCAAAGTGCTTCAACAAGCGCAAGTCAATCAGCAAGTACATCGGCTAGCCAGTTAGCGTCAACCAGTGCAAGCCAATCAGCAAGCACATCAGCTAGCCAGTCAGCATCGACCAGTGCGAGCCAATCAGCAAGCACGTCAGCAAGCCAAAGTGCTTCAACAAGCGCAAGTCAATCAGCAAGCACAAGTGCATCTGAATCAGCGTCAACCAGTGCAAGCCAATCAGCAAGCAC
>NZ_JASHBO010000024.1:0-14618 GCF_047464615.1 Streptococcus infantis | reverse complement strand
TATTGTAAACTATATTGATTATTACAACAACAAACGAATTAAGGTAAAACTAAAAGGACTCAGTCCTGTGCAATACAGAACTAAATCCTTTCAATAATTATTTGTCCAACTTTTTGGGGTCAGTACAAAAGATCCCGACCTCACTTTTTATTAGCAATCAAACTTTGACGCGGTAGATGATTGAACTTTTTGTTCGTCTTTTATACTCTTCGAAAATCAAATTCAAACCACGTCAGCGTCACCTTGCCGTACTCAGGTACAGCCTGCGGCTAGCTTCCTAGTTTGCTCTTTGATTTTCATTGAGTATTAGACTCCAAAAAGCTCCTAATCATCCTCGCGGGGCTGGGACTACGAAATCGAGACTTTGTCTATCGATTTCTGTCACACCGCCTTTTGTTATCTTCTCTGTAAAATCTATTTTAAAAAAATTGGATACAGTTTGTATTCAAAAAATTGCTATATTATAATTTGATAGTAGAATTAAAATTTTAGCATAATTTCATGAAAATTTTCTGAATGGTCAAAGGTTACTACAAAGTAGAAAAAAAGTCCAAAAAATAAGGTAAAGTAGTAGCTTAAAAGTAAGAAATGGGGTAGAATGGAGGAAGTTACTTTCGGTAATTTAGAATCGAATTGACTGACAAATCTTTTAGGTGTAAATGTTGTTACATCAACGATTTTACTAAACTATTATATTTTTTTTGTTTTCAAAGTATAATTTTATCTTATATTTGAAACTAGATGAATTTGAATCAGTTTTTGAAAAGAGCCCTCATATAGTTTTTGAATCCGAGCAAATGGTATTCCTATGTCTTCCAATCTTGCTAAAATTGATGAAAAACGATATGATAGAATGAAAAAAGCGAGGTGAAATATGGACCAAAGACGGATTCAAATAGAAACACAGCAGATTCTTGAAGATGTACTAGACAAGGCTTCTTTACAGGAGGGAGCACTATTTGTCTTGGGTTTGTCTTCGAGTGAAGTGCTGGGAGGACACATCGGAAAAGATTCGAGTCAGGAAATCGGTGAACTAATTGTCAAGACTATGTTGGAACTGTTGACGGCTAAGGGAATTCACCTGGCTGTTCAAGGTTGTGAACATGTCAATCGGGCTTTAGTTGTTGAACGAGAAGTAGCTATAAAACATCAGTTGGAGATTGTGAGTGTACTCCCGACCTTACATGCAGGAGGTTCTGGTCAATTGGCCGCCTTCCGCTATATGAAGGATCCCGTGGAGGTCGAATTTATCAGGGCAGATGCTGGTCTAGACATTGGTGATACAGCTATCGGTATGCATATCAAACATGTTCAGGTACCCATTCGACCAGTCTTAAGAGAGATTGGTCTGGCTCATGTGACAGCACTTGCTAGTCGACCAAAACTCATTGGAGGGGCGCGTGCTCAATATCCAATAGATCACATTAGAAAGATTTAAAATGAAAAACAGAAAAATGCAGTTTGATAGAGTCATTAAATACTCTATTCGGAAGTTCTCAGTTGGTGTAGGTTCTGTGGTTATCGGGACATTTCTTTTGGGGGCAAATAACTTTTTAGTTGAAACTGTTGCAGCTAACGAAGTAGCGACACCTAGCCAAGTTCATTACCGTTATTTGGCTGAGCAAGAATTGACAGAAGCAGAAAAAGCTTTGATCCATCGCGAACTTCCTTCTGATTTAAAGCAAGATGATGTTGTCTATCTTGTTTACAGAAAGAAAGAAATGAATTCTCAACAATTGCCTAACACTGGAAGCAAGGAGTTGGCATTGGCAACTCTCGGTTTTGCAACAGCGTCTATGGTTGTCGTTGTGATGTCTAAAAAACACCGCAATAAAATGTTGGGTATTCTCTTTATTGGAGCTCTAGGTGGTAGTTACTTTATCCCTCAGTCAGCTCAAGCATTTGAGAATAAAATCTTAGTGTCTTATAACCAAACGATTGCTGCAAGTAGTCAAGAGGACTTAGCCAAAGGTGTCATTCAGATCGAAGGATACGAATACGTAGGTTACTTTAAAGCATCAGATTTCCAAGAACAACCAGAACAAATTGCTACTGCTAAGGGAACGCAAGAATCAGGCCATGAAGGTGAATCTCTGGTTCAACCAGAATTGCCAGCCTACACAGGTGAGATTAGTACTAAAGGAACTCAAGAATCAGACCATGAAGGTGAATCTCTGGTTCAACCAGAATTGCCAGCCTACACAGGTGAGATTAACGCTAAAGGCACGCAAGAATCAGGCCATGAAGGTGAATCTCTGGTTCAACCAGAATTGCCAGCTTACACAGGTGAGATTAGTACTAAAGGAACTCAAAAATCAGGCCATGAAGGTGAATCTCTGGTTCAACCAGAATTGCCAGCCTACACAGGTGAGATTAGTGCTAAAGGAACTCAAGAAAAAGATCACGAAGGTGAGTCTTTAGTTCAGTCAGAAGAACCGGCTTATAAACCTGAAGAAAGTGCTAAAGGCACCCAAGAAGCAGGTCACGAAGGTGAATCATTAGTTCAGCCAGAATTGCCAGCCTACACCGGCGAGATTACAGCAAAAGGAACCCAAGAAGCAGGTAAGGAAGGTCAATCCTTAACGCAACCCGAATTACCAGAGGCTACAGTAGAGTCTAAAGGAACCCAAGAAGCAGGTAAGGAAGGTCAATCCTTAACGCAACCCGAATTGCCAGAAGCTACAGTTGCAGTTAAAGGCACCCAAGAGACAGGCAAAGAAGGTCAATCTTTAACACAACCCGAATTACCAGAAGCTCTAGTAGAAGCAAAAGGTACTCAAGAGGAAGGCAAAGAAGGTCAATCCTTAACACAACCTGAATTACCAGAAGCTACGGTAGATGCCAAAGGAACTCAAGAATCTGGCAAAGAAGGTCAATCTTTAACACAGCCAGAATTGCCAGAAGCTGTGGTAGAGTCTAAAGGAACTCAAGAGGCAGGTAAGGAAGGCCAATCTTTAACACAACCAGAATTGCCAGAAGCTGTGGTAGAGTCTAAAGGAACCCAAGAGGCAGGCAAGGAAGGTCAAGCACTTGTTCAAAATCAATTACCTGAGTATAAGGTGACTGAGGGAACCCTTGTTGAAGAATCAACTACAGAAATTGACTACAAAACTGAAACGACTGAGGATCCAACTAAGTATACAGACGAAGAAACTGTCCTACGAAATGGTGAAAAAGGAAGTCAAGTTACAAAAACAACCTATAAAACGGTAGAAGGTGTCAAAACTGACCAAGTTCTTTCAACTAGCACAGAAGTGACCAAGGAGCCTGTAAATCAACAGGTAAGTCGTGGGACAAAACCAATTGAAGGAACTCTTGTAGAAGAAAGTCTTGAAACGATTCCATTTAAGGAAAAGGTTGAAGAAGATGATCAACTGAAAAAAGGCTTAGAAGTTGTAGCTCAAGAAGGTAAAGAAGGTCAGAAAAAAATTACCAAGACCTTTAATACCGTCAAAGGAGTTAAAACAGAAGACGCTCCAAAAGTTACAGAGGAGATCATTGAAGCACCTCAAGACCGAATTTTGAAACGTGGTACCAAGACCTTTGAAAAACCAGTATTGACCATCACTGCAGTTGAACCTAAGGATTTGAAACGTACTTCAGATGTTAAATACAGTCTAGAAAATCCAAGCAAGGCGGCCATTAAATCTATCACCTTAACTCTGAAAAAAGGTGATGAGATTGTGAAAACATTGAGTGTTTCACCTGACAACTTGACAGCTAGCCTGACAGATCTGCAATACTACAAGGACTACAAGATTGCGACCAAGATGGTTTACGATCGTGGAAATGGGAACGAAGAAGTTGTTCTCACGGAAGAACCACTGCGACTTGATCTCAAAAAAGTCGAAGTCAAAAACATTAAGGAAACAAGCCTTATCAGTGTTGATGACCAAGGTGTAGAAACTGATAATAGTCTCTTGTCAGCAAAACCATCAGATGTTAAACCTTATTACTTGAAAGTGACAACTCATGATAACAAGGTGACAAAACTTGCTGTTGATAAGATTGAAGAAGTCACAGTTGATGGTAAAGCATTGTTCAAAGTCACTGCTAAAGCACCAGACCTAGTTCAACGTAATGCAGATAATCAGTTTACAGAGGAATATGTCCATTACTTTGCTAAACCAAAAGCCCATGAAGGTGATGTTTATTACGATTTCAATGATCTTGTAAAGGCCATGCAGGACAATAAAAATGGAACATTTAAACTAGGTGCTGATCTTAATGCAGCTAATGTTCCAACACCAAATAAACAATATGTACCTGGTAAGTTTAGTGGAACTTTAACAAGTGTTGAAGGAAAGCAGTACACAATCCACAATATGGCTCGTCAATTGTTCGATAATATCGAGGGTGGCTCGGTTACAAATATTAACCTAGGTAACGTTGATATCAATATGCCTTGGGCTGAAAATATTTCAGCACTTGCAAGAACGATTAAAAATGCTACAGTTGAGAATGTCAAGGTGACTGGTAGTGTTCTTGGTAAAGATGGTATTGCTGGTATTGTCAATAAAGCAGATGTTGGTGGCCTACTTAAAAATGTCGCATTCATTGGTAAACTTACTGGTGTTGGTGACAAAGGCTGGGATATTGGTGGTATTGCCGGTGAAATTTGGAGAGGGAATATCAAACACGCTTATGTAAATGCTGATATTACAGCAAATAAAGCTCGTGTTGGTGGTCTTCTTGCTAGATCTGATAATGGTTCGGATCCTAATGGAATCGACAAGTATGCTTCTGTTCGTAATGCTGTTACTAAAGGAACCATTAATGTTAAGACACCTGTTGAGGTTGGTGGATTCATTAGTAAAAACTGGACATGGGGTAGAGTTGCTGATACTGTTTCAATGATGAAAGTTGAAAATGGTGAAGAGTTCTACGGTTCAAAAGACTTAGACGAAGAAGACGGTTACTATACAAACGATTGGATTGAGCGAAACTATGTTGTTAAAGATGTCAGCTCTGGTAAACGTTCATTCAAACGTTCTCGTACTAACAGAATTCAAGAAATCAGTCTTGAAGAAGCAAATAAAAAGATCGCTGAATTCGGTATCACTGCTGATACGTTTGAAATTAAACCTCTTGTTGAGGATACTCTCAATAATAAGAAAGTAAAAGCTGATACTTATAAAGATACTCAAGATTACGATGCCTCTCGTGAACTTGCCTACCGTAATATCGAAAAATTACAACCTTTCTATAATAAAGAATGGATCGTAGACCAAGGAAACAAACTTGCTGCAGGTAGTCCTCTCTTGACTAAAGAAATCTTGTCTGTAACTGCCATGAAAGGCAATGCCTTTGTGACAGAATTGGCTGATGCTGACCACATTTTGGTGCATTATGCTGACAAGACCAAAGACATCTTTACTGTTTCTCTGAAAGAATCTAAGGTTAAACAAGTGAAAGAGTACAGCATTGCTGAACTTGGAGAAGTTGTTTATACGCCTAACATGGTTGACAAAGACCGTAGCGATCTTATCAATGCTATCGTTGAAAAATTAAGTCCAGTTGAGCTACAATCAGATCCAATTTACCAAAAACTTGGTAGAACAGGACCAAATAAAGTTAACGCTATCAAAGATCTTTACCTAGAAGAAAGCTTCAAAGAAGTCAAGGATAATCTGGCTAAATTTGTGAAACAGTTGTTTGAAAATGAAGATCATCAATTAAACACAGATGAGGCTGCTAAACGTGCTTTGATCAAGAAAATTGATGATAACAAGGCAGCGGTTCTCCTTGGTCTATCTTACCTTAACCGTTATTACGGAGTAAAGTTTGATAACTTCAATATCAAGCAACTCATGTTGTTCAAACCAGACTTCTATGGTAAAAATGTAAGTGTGTTAGACTTCTTGATTCAGATTGGTTCTAAGGAAAGTAACATTAAAGGTGATAGAACTCTAGAAGCTTATCGTGAAGCTATCGGTGGAGTTATCGGTATCGGCGAGTTAAACAGTTTCTTAGACTATAATATGCGTCTATTCACAGAAGACAAAGATCTAAATGATTGGTTCATTAAAGCAACTAAAGATAATGTATATGTCGTTGAACCAACAACTACAAATCCTGCATTCGCAGATAAGAAACACAGAGCTTATGAAGGATTAAATAACGATGTTCATGGTAAGATGATTCTTCCACTATTAAACTTAAAAGATGCTCATATGTTCCTAATCTCAACATATAACACTATGGCATACAGCTCATTTGAGAAATATGGCAAGTATACTGAAGCTGAGCGTGAGGCATTCAAGGCTGAAATTAATAAAGTAGCTAAAGGTCAACAAAATTACCTAGATTTCTGGTCACGTTTATCATTAGATAAAGTTCGTAATCAATTATTGAAGAGTCAAAATATGGTACCAACTCCAGTATTAGATAACCAAAACTATAAAGGAATTAGTACTGATCGTTATGGACACACTGCTAGCGGTAAAGATGTTGCTCCAGTACGTGAATTATATGGACCAACAGGTCGTTATCATGCAACAGATGGACGAATGGGAGCAGTAGCTCGTGTTTATCCTAAACCATATAAAGATGATTCGGTGTTCTTCATGGTGACAGATATGATTAGTGACTTTGGTATTTCAGCCTTTACACATGAAACAACTCACGTAAATGACCGTATGGTATATCTAGGAGGTTCGGGACACCGTGAAGGTACTGACTTAGAGGCATTTGCACAAGGTATGTTACAATCTCCTGCTGAATCAAGTCCAAATGGTGACTTTAAAGCACTAGGATTAAATATGGCCTATGAACGTCCGAATAACGGAAACCAATGGTATAACACTAATCCAAATGATCTTGCATCTCGAGAAGAGATCGATCATTACATGAAAGGTTTCAATGATACGCTCATGCTTCTTGATTATCTAGAAGGTGAAGCCGTTCTTGATAAACGCGATAAAGAACTAAACAACGCTTGGTTCAAGAAAGTTGATAAGAAATTACGTAACGCTAATACGAAGAACCAATACGACGAGGTTCGTAATTTGAATGCAGAAGAAAAAGAGTATAACTTAACTTCTGTTAACGATCTGGTAGAGAAAAACTTCATGACTAAGCACGGTCCTGGTAATGGTACTTATGACCCAACTGGATTTGGCTCTGCCTATGTAACGGTGCCTATCACTGCAGGTATCTATGGTGGTAACACAAGTGAAGGAGCTCCAGGAGCAATGTCATTCAAGCATAATACCTTCCGTATGTGGGGTTACTTTGGATATGAAAAAGGCTTCCTAAACTACGCTTCAAATATGTTAAAAGCTGAATCTAAAAAAGCTGGTAACGCTACTTTAGGTGACGACTTCATCATTAAGAAAGTTTCTGATGGTAAATTTACTTCTCTAGAAGCTTGGAAGAAAGAATACTTCAAAGAAGTTGTTGATAAAGCAAAAGCAGGATTTAACCCAGTTACAATCGATGGTACTACATACAGTAGTTATGATGACTTGAAGAACGCATTTGCTGCAGCCGTTGAAAAAGATAAGGCTACTCTAAGTAAGGGATCTGTCAAATTTGACAACACCGTTTCACTTAAAGAAAAACTTTTTAAGAAACTTCTTCAACAAACAGATAGCTTTAAAACTTCTATCTTTAAATAATCCAAAACTCTCATCTGCTTAGCAGGTGGGAGTTTTTTGTAATCAAGAAGCTTAATGATTTTCCAAACAGATTCTAAGTATTTTTAGCAAGGTAGGTATATAATAGAACTATAAAGCAAATATCTATATTCATATGATAACGAGGAAGGTGATGAAGATGAAAACATGGCAAGCAACTGTATTGGTCTGCACTAGTTTGTTTTGTCTATCAGCTTGTAAAAATCAGACAACAAGCGAAACTGACAAACAAAATGGAGACAAACAAGCGCAAGTTAGCTCTCAGGTAGCAAAAAAAGGAGAAGTAGTTCCAGATTTTGAACTCACGGGAGTTGATGGGAAAACCTATCGCCTATCAGATTATAAGGGCAAAAAGGTCTATCTCAAATTTTGGGCATCTTGGTGCTCTATTTGTCTAGCCAGCCTCCCTGATACCGATGAGCTGGCTAAAGAAGTGAGTGATGACTACGTCATCTTGACAGTCGTTTCTCCTGGTCAAAAAGGCGAGCAAGCAGAAGAAGGCTTCAAGAAATGGTATCAGAGCTTGGACTATAAAGATTTACCAGTTTTGTTAGACCCTTCGGGACAACTTTTGGCGAGTTACGGAGTTCGTTCTTATCCGACTCAGGCCTTTATTGATAAGAAAGGTAAACTAATTAAGACCCAGCCAGGTTTTATGGACAAGGAAACTATTTTACAGACGCTAAAAAGAATAGATTAGAGGCTCATCATGAATGATAAATTAAAAATAATTGTATTCATAGGAATCATCATTTGCATTATTATTGGAATTCTATTTCTTTTGGAAAAAAGGAGCGCTAGCTACACAGATACTACTCAAATCGAGAAGGCAGCAGTTAGTCAAGGACAAAAGGCCAAGAAAAAAACTGAGCCAAGTAAAGATGCTGACTTACATGAAATCTATCTAGCGGGAGGTTGTTTCTGGGGAGTCGAAGAGTATTTTTCACGAGTAGCGGGTGTGACAGATGCGGTCTCTGGCTATGCGAATGGGAGAGGAGAAACAACTCAGTATGAATTAATCGGCCAAACCGGGCATGCTGAGACTGTTCATGTGACCTATGATGCCAATCAGATCTCTTTAAAAGAAATCCTACTCCATTATTTCCGCATTATCAATCCAACCAGTAAGAATAAGCAGGGTAATGATGTGGGGACTCAGTACAGAACTGGAGTCTACTATAAGGACGAGCAGGACCTAGAAGTCATCAATCAAGTCTTTGATCAAGTTGCTCAGAAGTACGATCAACCTCTAGCGGTTGAAAAGGAAGCCTTAAGAAATTTTATCGTGGCTGAGGACTACCACCAAGACTATCTCCAGAAAAATCCTAATGGATATTGCCATATCAATGTCAATCAAGCATCCTATCCTGTTATTTATGCGAGTAAATATCCAAAACCGAGCGACGATGAATTAAAAAAACTACTGTCTCCAGAGGAGTATGCCGTGACTCAAAACAGTCAAACAGAACGGGCCTTTTCAAATCGTTACTGGGATAAATTTGAAGCAGGTATTTATGTGGATGTGGCAACTGGAGAACCTCTCTTTTCTTCGAAAGATAAATTTGAATCGGGCTGTGGTTGGCCAAGTTTTACCCAGCCTATCAGTCCAGATGTTGCGACCTACAAGGAAGACAAGTCTTATAATATGGTCAGAACAGAAGTCAGAAGCCGAACAGGGAATTCTCACCTAGGACATGTCTTTACAGATGGACCTCAGGACAAGGGAGGTCTACGCTATTGTATCAATAGTCTGTCCATTCGCTTTATTCCTAAAGATCAAATGGAAGAAAAGGGTTATGCTTATTTGTTGGATTATGTAGAGTGATCTTGAGAATATAAAAAAGTGTTTACTAGAAATACATTTTAATTCATAAGAAGTGTAGAATTTGGATTTTAGAAGCGGTTGGGCAATTTAATCGAACGTGTTGGGATCACTCCTGAAAATTATTGATTTTGAAAATAAGTAAGGTGAAAGCCATCCGTTTTTCAATGCTTGAAGCTATCTACTAATAATTAGATCGCTAGCCAGATGATTTATTGGAATATCTACCAAATTAAAAATGTTCGATTTATAATGAGGCCTTGATGCTTCTAGATTATCTGGAAGGAGAACGAGTTCTCGCTAAGAATGATCTGGCTTTGAAGAAGGCTTGGTTCAGCAAGATGACTAAGCAGATGCGTTATCAGGATAATAAACTCCTTGCTCCTAACCAGTGGGACTATGTCCGTCCATTGACGGATGAGGAAGCCAAGACTCAGCTAAATTCTGTGGATGACCTCATCAAAAATAACATTATTACCAATAGGCATTATCAGGGAACTTACCGACCAGAAGAACTCAAGACAGCTTATGTCAATGTCAAGATGGTAGACGCTATCTATGGTGGAAATACAAGTCAGGGAGCTCCAGGAGCCATTTCCTTCAAGCATAATGCCTTCCGTATGTGGGGTTATTATGGCTACGAAAATGGTTTCCTAGGTTATGCTTCTAATAAGTACAAGGATGAGGCGTTAAGCGAGGGGCATGATACCCTTGGAGATGATTTCATCATCCAGAAGGTTTCGAAAGGCAAGTTCCAGAACTTGGAAGAATGGAAGAAGGCCTGGTTTGACGCTATTATTGCCAAGGCAAAACGTGGAATCCATAGTTTTGAAATTGATGGTCAGCAAATTGATTCTTATGAGAAATTGCAAGACTTGTTTGACCAAGCAGTAGAAACGGATTACCGAAACTTCAAGTATGGAGGCTCAGTTGCCAATTATACAGTAGCTCTGAAGAAAAAAGTCTTCCAAAAACTATTGCAGGTCACAGATGCATTTTCATCTGAACTCTTTCCTAAAGGATAGATAAAAAATCGGTGTGATAAAAGAGAATGCTATGTTCAGATTTTCTTAGAAAGTGACATCTACTTTATCATTCTCAAAGAATAAAATTGCCAGATCTCCTGTTGGGGTCTGGCTTTTATGGTATACTTAGGATATGCATAGAAAAACAGTGATTGATTTTAGGGCTTTGGGTGAGCGATACACCTTTACTAAGCCTATCAAAGAGTTAAAAACGAGAGATTTAGCAGAAGTAGCAGACTTGCTAGCACAGGTGGAAAGCTACCAAGAACAGGGATATTACCTAGTAGGATATATCAGCTATGAGGCCGCGCCATCTTTTGAGGAGAAAATGGTAGTCCACAAAGCTCCTTTACTGGGAGAGTATCTCCTCTATTTCACTATTCATGACAGCGTTGAAAAATCTAGCATTCCTCTGACTTATGAGGAGGTGGATTTGCCATCAAACTGGCAGGAAGTAACATCTGCAGAGGACTATGAAAAAGCCATTGCCCAGATTCACCATCATTTGCGACAAGGGGATACTTATCAGGTCAACTATACTGTCCAACTCAAACAGAATTTAAGTGCCAATCCTTTTGCTATCTACAATCGCATGGTGGTAGAGCAGGAGGCAGGTTACAATGCCTATGTTGAACATGACGACATGGCAGTAATTTCCATGAGTCCAGAACTCTTTTTTGAACAAAATGATCGTGAATTGACAACTCGTCCTATGAAGGGGACGACTAAACGTGGTCTGACTGATGCTGAAGACTTGAAAGAGGCAGTTTGGTTAGAACAGGATCCCAAAAATCGATCAGAGAATATGATGATAGTGGACCTCTTGCGCAATGACATGAATCGTCTGTCTGAGGTGGGAAGTGAGCATGTGGAACGTCTGTGTCAAGTAGAACAGTATTCTACAGTTTGGCAAATGACTTCGACCATCAAGAGTCAGTTACGACCAGATATTGACCTAGTAGAAATCTTCCGTTCACTCTTTCCATGTGGTTCCATCACAGGAGCACCCAAGATAGCGACCATGGAAATTATCAAGGACTTGGAGCCCCAATCTAGAGGAGTTTATTGTGGGACGATTGGTATCTTGCTTCCAAATGGGCGCCGGATTTTCAATGTGGCTATTCGAACCATTCAACTGCATCGAGAGCAAGCCATCTATGGAGTCGGTGGAGGCATCACTTGGGATAGCACTTGGGAAGCAGAATACCGTGAAGTCCAGCAAAAGGCTGCTGTTCTTTACCGAAAACAGCCTCGTTTTCAACTGATTACGACAGGAAAAATCAGTCAGAAAACCCTGCTCTTTGAAAATCAACATCTAGAAAGACTGCAAAAAGCAAGTCGTTACTTTGCCTTTCCTTTTAATGTAGAAGACTTGAGACAAAAGATAGAGGAAGAGTGTCAAGCTTGTGACTTTCATCAAGACTACCGTTTGCGAATCAGTCTCAGCAAGTCTGGAAAAATAGAAATTGATCGACAAGTATTGACACCATTTAGTTCTGGCTTCTGTCAGGCTAAACTTTGTCTGCAAGAAGCTGATTTGCAGCAGGCCTTTACCTACTTTAAGACGACACACCGACCGCATTTGACAATGGGAGAGAATGAAATTATTTATCATACTGCTGATGGAAAATTGCTTGAAACCTCTATTGGCAATCTGGTTTTGAAAATGGATGGGAAATTCTATACACCGCCAAGTCAACTAGGTCTTTTACCAGGGATTTATCGTCAACACTTGCTTGAAAGCGAACAAGTAAAAGAGAAGGTCTTAACCATAGAAGATTTGAAGCGAGCAGAAACTGTATACGGATGCAATGCAGTTAGGGGCTTGTATGAGTTATCATTACAGGAGAACTAAATGAAACTTATATTTTTACACGGTTTGGGACAGTCCGCAGATAGTTGGAAAGAAGTTCAGGATTTACTGGCAGATTATCCTTCTGAAACCATAGAGTTATTTCCTACCGGAGTTGGGACCTACCAAGAAGCCAAAGAGCGCATTTATCAACACTTAACAGAGGAGACAGAACCTTTTGTTTTAATCGGTTTGTCTTTAGGGGCTGCACTAGCGTTGGAGCTTTCAAGTTCTGAGATACCAAATCTTCAGGCCTTGGTTTTGTCAGGATGTCCATTGAAATTAGCAGGTAACATTCCTTTTTACATTCAGTTGCTGATATTTAAATTGCTTCCTAAGAGGATATATGAGAAGCAGGGGGCAGATAAGGCTCTTATGGTTGGAGTTTCTGAGGAATTAAAAACACTTGATTTAAGAGAGATTGCACGGAATTGTCCCTATCCAAGCTTGTTAATTTGTGGTAGTCAGGATAAGCCTAATCTCAGTTCAATGAAAGCTATTCAAGAACTGATGCCAGATTCTCAGTTTCAGATCATCCCTGACGGCCCTCATGTCTTGAATAAGGCAAAACCAAAAGAGTTTGCAGAATTAACCAGAAATTTTCTTGAATTGCAGAAATAAGTTTGATAAAATAATAAAGAAGTGATAAATCATAAAGGAGATAAAGATGAGTCAAAAGATTATTGGGATTGACCTTGGTGGAACTTCTATCAAGTTCGCTATTTTAACGCTGGAAGGAGAAATCCAAGAAAAATGGTCTATCAAGACTAACATTTTGGATGAAGGAAGCCATATCGTAGACGATATGATTGAAACTATTCAACACCGTTTGGGCTTGCTTGGATTGTCTGTTGAAGATTTCGGTGGAATTGGTATGGGGTCACCTGGTGTGGTTGACCGTGAAAAAGGAACTGTTATCGGTGCCTACAACCTGAACTGGAAAACTCTTCAACCAATCAAAGAAAAAATGGAAAAAGCATTGGGTATTCCATTCTTCATTGACAACGACGCCAACGTGGCAGCTCTTGGTGAGCGCTGGATGGGTGCTGGTGAAAACCAACCAGATGTTGTCTTTATGACACTTGGTACAGGTGTTGGTGGCGGTATCGTAGCAGAAGGTAAATTGCTTCACGGTGTTGCAGGTGCTGCAGGTGAACTTGGACATATCACAGTTGACTTTGACCAACCAATCGCATGTACGTGTGGTAAAAAAGGCTGTCTTGAGACAGTAGCTTCAGCAACAGGTATTGTCAACTTGACTCGCCGTTACGCAGATGAATACGAAGGCGATGCAGAGTTGAAACGCTTGATTGATGATGGAGAAGAAGTAACAGCTAAAACTGTCTTTGATTTGGCAAAAGAAGGAGACGACCTTGCCTTGATCGTTTACCGTAACTTCTCACGTTACTTGGGTATTGCATGTGCCAACATCGGTTCAATTCTAAACCCATCAACAATCGTTATCGGTGGCGGTGTATCAGCTGCTGGAGATTTCCTTCTCCAAGGTGTACAAAAGGTTTATGATGAAAATACCTTCCCACAAGTTCGTACAACAACGAAATTAGCTCTTGCAACTCTAGGAAATGACGCTGGAGTTATCGGGGCAGCATCACTTGTCTTGCAATAATGCACATGAATCAAGAGCTTGGTTATTGATCAAGCTCTTTTTAAGTTGAAGTTGTTAGAATAAAGTAATAGCTCACTAATGATAGGAGGAGTTTTGGATGAATACTGCAGAGCAATCCATGGTTGATTTAGCCTTGTCTATTGCTAGGCAAGCTCATGAAGGGCAACTGGATAAGGCAGGAGTAGATTATATAGAACATCCAATCTATGTAGCAAGCCAAGTTGATACTGAAGAAGAAAAAGCAGTGGCTCTGCTACATGATGTTCTTGAGGATAGTCCTATTACAGCTGAAGAATTACTAATTGCAGGTTTACCGGTGGAAGTTGTTACAGCTGTTAAGCTTTTGACAAAGAAACCAATGCAAGATTATCAAGCATATTTGGAAACTGTAAAGACAAATCCTCTAGCACGAGTAGTAAAATTAGCTGATCTAAAACATAATTCAGATTTATCGAGATTGCCTTCTATTAGTGCAAAGGATAGGGAAAGATTGAAGAAATATAAAAAGGCTATGGATTTTCTGAGCAGTGTACTGACCCCAAAAAGTTGGACAAATAATTATTGAAAGGATTTAGTTCTGTATTGCACAGGACTGAGTCCTTTTAGTTTTACCTTAATTCGTTTGTTGTTGTAATAATCAATATAGTTTACAATA
>NZ_JASHBO010000023.1:0-14875 GCF_047464615.1 Streptococcus infantis | reverse complement strand
GTAAAAACGTTTAAAATATTTTCAACAACCTATCGAAATCGACGTAAACGCTTCGGATTACGAATGAATTTGATTGCTGGCATTATCAACCGTGAACTAGGATTTTAGTTTCGCAGGAAGTCTAATGAATTAGGTTGACAGGGAGCTGAGTGACTTCATACTCTTCGAAAATCAAATTCAAACCACGTCAGCTTCGCCTTGCCGTACTCAAGTACAGCCTGCGGCTCGCTTCCTAGTTTGCTCTTTGATTTTCATTGAGTATCACTCATGAAAATCAAATAAAAGATTAGGAATATAGCTACAAGCAATACTTGCTCAGGAAACAGAAGAAGGGATAAAAGTGATTTTTAAAGTATATAAAAAGAGGTCGGAATAAAAAACTCCGACCTTGATTTTTATATTTATGAGCCTTTGACTCAATGTTGATTGGGGATTGAAAAGGAATATAACTCTTGGTTTAAGAGGTTTATCCAACCGCTTTTGTCTTATCCTAAATAGCGTTGTAAAAATTCTCTTGTACGTTCCTCTTTAGGATTTGTAAATAAATCTTCAGGTTTGCCTTCTTCTGCAATCACACCTTTGTCCATAAAGATGACACGGTGTGAGACGTCACGAGCAAATTCCATTTCGTGGGTTACAACGATCATTGTCAAGCCTTCTTGAGCTAGTTCTTGCATGATTTTTAGAACTTCACCGACCATTTCAGGGTCAAGGGCTGAAGTAGGCTCGTCAAAGAGAATGGCATCAGGATTCATAGAAAGCGCGCGAGCAATGGCTACACGTTGCTTTTGACCACCAGAAAGTTGTTTTGGTTTAGCTTGCCAGTAGCGCTCTCCCATTCCAACTTTTTCAAGGTTTTCTTTAGCAATTTTCTCTGCTTCTGATCGTTCACGTTTGAGGACAGTTGTCTGTGCAACAATCGTATTTTCAAGAACGTTGAGATTTTCAAAGAGGTTAAAGGATTGGAAAACCATGCCTAGTTTTTCACGATAGTGAGTGAGGTTATACCCTTTTTCAAGTACGTTTTCACCGTGATAAAGGATCTCACCTTCAGTTGGTGTTTCGAGAAGGTTGATAGAGCGTAGGAAGGTTGATTTACCACTACCGGAACTACCGATGATAGAAATCACTTCTCCTTTATGAATAGTGAGAGAGATGTCTTTTAGGACCTCGTTTTGCCCGTAGGATTTTTTGAGGTGTTTGATTTCAAGGATTGGTTGACTCATTATTTCAAATCCTCCGTTTGCATTTGGTTAGCACCTGTTGTATAAGTATCCATATCCATACGTTTTTCGATGAAGCGTAGGATACGCGTTACTGTGAAGGTGAGGACAAAGTAGATAACTGCGATGATGGTAAAGGTTTGGAAGTACTGGTAGGTTTGTGTTGCTACTGTATTTCCTGAGAAGTAAAGTTCTACAACAGAGATAACGTTCAATACAGAAGTATCCTTGATGTTGATGACGAACTCATTACCAGTCGCTGGTAGAATATTTCGAACAACTTGAGGCAAAACAATCTTACGCATGGTCTGGTTATGAGTCATACCAAGTGCAGTTGCTGCTTCAAATTGTCCCTTATCAACAGCCAGAATACCACCACGAACAATTTCAGTCATGTAAGCACCAGTGTTGATTGAAACGATAAAGATAGCAGCTAGCGTACGGTCTAGATTGATTCCGAAAGCTTGAGCAGTTCCATAGTAGATAACCATAGATTGTACAATCATAGGTGTTCCACGGAAAATTTCGATATAGATATTGAGAATCCAACCGATTAGTTTTTGGATACCAAAGATAAATTGGTTTTCAGATAGAGGTGCTGTACGGAAGACACCGATAGCAAGACCGATAGCGAGACCAACGATGGTACCGATAATTGAAATGAGAAGGGTAATACCAGCACCACGCAAGAGTTGTTGCCAGTTTTCAGTCAGAATTTTAGCGACTTGACCAAAGAAATTACTGTTGCTTTCTTCTGTCGTTGTAGATTCTGCTGGTTGCTCTTTAATCATACGATCCATGAGCGCAACTTGTTCATCTTTAGAAATGGTTTCAATACTGGCGTTGATTTGGCTGATACGGTCATCATCTTTACGAAGTCCAATAGCGATAGACGTATCTTCTTCACCAGTTTTAAAACCAGGTTCAGGCTGAATAATTTTGAACTTAGCGTTTGCTGATTCGGCAGTTAGGGCTTCAGGACGTTCAGAAACGTAGGCATCAATGACACCAGCTTCAAGAGCTTGACGCATTTGGGCGAAATCTCCCATGGCAGTTTCCTTCTGAGCGCCTGAGATTTGTGAAATCAAATCATAAAGGTAAACACCTTGTTGAGAAGTGATTTTTGCTCCGCTAAAGTCCTCTAGTGATTTGGCGTTTGCATAGACAGAATCCTTTTTGACCAAAAGTACTGGTTCGCTAGTATAGTAGCTGCTTGAAAATGCAATTTCTTGTTTGCGTTCAGCAGTTGGGCTCATACCTGCAATGATCATATCAATCTTACCAGAAGTAAGGGCTGGGACAAGTCCTTCCCACTTGGTTTTAACAACCAAGGGCTCTTTGCCTAGGTCCTTAGCAATCTTTTTAGCTATTTGGACGTCGTAACCATTAGCATATTGGTTGGTTCCATCGATTTTGACAGCGCCGTTACTGTCGTCATCTTGAGTCCAGTTAAAGGGTGCGTAGGCTGCCTCCATACCGATGCGTAAATATTCATCGGCTTGGACCTGGCTAACTAGTCCTAAAGTAAGGGCCAGGCTAGCAAGGATAGTTAAGCATAATTTTTTCATGTTTTCTCCTATTTCTAGTCTAAAATTGCTTCTCTCTATTGTATCGAAAATTAGCAAGTTTTTCAATCCTAGTAAACCCTTACTTGGAAAAAAATGATATAATGAGAAAAAGGTCAAAAGAGGCTATATTATGAAAAAAAGATGGTTAATAGTACTTATATTTACTTGTCTGATAATTGTTCCAAAATTGGTTTTTGCCGTGGATTTCAGCATTCCATCCTATAAAGGAGAACTGTATATTCATGCAGACAATACAGCGGAATTTAGGCAGAAGATAGTTTATCAGTTCGAGGATGATTTTAATGGCCAAATCGTGGGTCTTGGTCGTGCAGGCAAGATGCCTAGTGGATTTGAAATTGATCCTCATCCAAAGGTTGAGGCCTTTAAAAATGGTCATAAAATCGAAAATCTTACTAGCGAAGTGACAGAAGAAACGAATGGTTATACTGTTAAAGTCTATAATCCAGGTCAGGAAGGGGACAGGGTCGAAGTGGAACTTACCTGGCAATTGAAAAACCTTCTTTTCTTATATGATGATATCGCTGAATTAAATTGGCAACCCTTAACAGACAGTTCGGAATCTATTGAAAAGTTTGAGTTTCATGTAAGCGGAGAGAAGGGGGCTGAAAAACTCTTTTTCCACACAGGTCAACTTTATAGAGAGGGAAGGATTGAACAGAGTGGTCATGACTATACTATTCGCTTAGACAATCTTCCGTCTAAGCGCGGAGTTGAGTTGCATGCCTACTGGCCTCGAACTGATTTTGCTAGCGCTACAGATCAGGGCTTAAAAGGGAATCGTTTAGAAGAGTTTAATAAGATAGAAGACTCGATTGTTAGAGAAAAAGAGCAGAGTAAACAACTCGTTACTTGGGTGTTTCCTTCAATACTTTCCATCTCCTTGTTATTGAGTATCTGCTTCTATTTTATTTATAGAAGAAAAACCACTCCTTCAGTCAAATATGCCAAAAATCATCGTCTCTATGAACCGCCGATGGAATTAGAGCCTATGGTTTTATCTGAATCTGTTTACTCGACCTCCTTGGAGGAAGTAAGCCCTCTAATCAAAGGAGCAGGCAAATTCACCTTCAACCAGCTTATTCAGGCTACCTTACTAGATGTAATCGACCGTGGTAATGTCTCTATTATTTCAGAAGGAGATGTAGTTGCTTTAAGGTTAGTAAAAGAAGATGGCTTGGCAAGCTTTGAGAGGACCTGCCTAAATCTGGCCTTTTCAGGTAAAAAAGACGTTGCTATTTCCGATCTGTTTGCAGATTATAGGGTCTCTGAGAGCCTTTACCGTGGAGCGAAAGCTACTGATGAAAAACGGATTCAAACAAAAGGCCGTAAGCTCAAATATTCTTTTGAAAGAGCATTGAAAGAGATGCAAGAAGGGGTGAAGGACCGAGTCTCTTTCTTGGGGCTACCAGCTTATTATCGTCCCTTGACTAGCGGGGAAAAGGTCTTGCAAGTGAGTATGGGTGTTTCTACTATTTTCCCACTAATCATCGGATTTGGTTTGTTCTTGTACAGTTTGGACGTTCATGGCTATCTTTACCTCCCCTTGCCAATACTTGGCTCATTAGGTTTAATGTTGGCTGTTTTCTATTATTGGAAGCTTCGACTAGATAATCGTGATGGTGTCCTAAATGAAGCAGGAGCAGAGGTCTATTATCTTTGGACGAGCTTTGAAAATATGTTGCGTGAGATTGCACGACTGGATCAGGCAGAGTTGGAAAGTATTGTAGTCTGGAATCGTCTACTGGTGTATGCAACCTTGTTTGGCTGTGCTGACAAGGTGAGCCATTTGATGAAGGTTCACCAGATCCAAGTTGAAAATCCAGATATCAATCTCTATGTAGCCTATGGCTGGCATAGCATGTTTTACCATTCAACAGCGCAAATGAGCCATTATGCCAGTGTCGCAAATACGGCAAGTACTTACTCAGTATCTTCTAGTAGTGGAAGTTCTGGTGGCGGATTCTCTGGAGGCGGTGGCGGCGGCAGTATCGGCGCCTTTTAAAGAAAACTAAACACAGCTTATAAAAGTATGATATAATGGAGGATAGAAAAAGGAGTAATCTATGTATCTTATTGAAATTTTAAAATCTATCTTTTTTGGGATTGTTGAAGGAATTACGGAATGGTTGCCGATTTCGAGTACTGGTCACTTGATTTTGGCAGAAGAGTTTATTCAGTATAAAGACCAGAGTGAAGCCTTCATGTCTATGTTTAACGTAGTTATTCAACTGGGTGCTATCCTAGCCGTTATGGTTATCTACTTTAACAAGCTTAATCCCTTCAAACCTGGTAAGGATAAAGTGGAAATCCGTAGAACTTGGCAGTTATGGTCCAAAGTTTTTGTAGCGACTCTTCCTCTTCTTTTAGTCTTTAAGTTTGATGATTGGTTTGATACTCACTTCCATAATATGGTTTCAGTAGCCATTATGTTGATTGTTTATGGGGTTGCTTTCATTTATCTTGAAAAACGCAACAAAGCACAAGCAATTGAGCCAACAGTAACTGAGCTAGATAAGTTACCTTATAAAACAGCCCTCTATATTGGTCTTTTCCAAGTCTTGGCCCTTTTACCTGGGACTAGCCGTTCTGGGGCAACGATTGTCGGTGGTTTGTTAAATGGAACTAGTCGTTCGGTGGTAACTGAGTTTACCTTCTACCTAGGAATTCCAGTTATGTTTGGAGCCAGTGCTTTGAAGATTTTTAAATTCATCAAGGCAGGAGAAGTTTTGAGTTTTGGTCAATTTTTCTTACTTCTAGTTGCCATGGTAGTAGCTTTTGCAGTCAGCATGGTTGCCATTCGTTTCTTGACCAGCTATGTCAAAAAACACGACTTTACGATGTTTGGTAAATACCGCATTGTCCTTGGTAGTGTCTTGCTACTTTATAGCTTTATTCGATTATTTGTATAAGAAAAAAACCTTGAGGGAAGCTTCCTTCAAGGTTTTAAAATCCAGTCACTGTGACACCCAATAAGCGAACGTCTTTATCTTTATCTGCCAGAGATTCGTAAAGTTGGATAGCCATTTGTGAAATAGTTTCAGCATCTTGGATCTTTTGAGATAAGCTTTTCCGCTTAGTCATTGTAGAAAAGTCAGCATAGCGGATTTTTAAAATAACAATCTTTCCAGATTTTTCATGTTTTTGAAGACTTAGGGCAACTCTTTCCGAAAGGAGAGTTAGCTCTTTTTTGATATCCTCTTCTAGATTGAGAATTTTACTATAAGTTTTTTCTTTTCCGATAGACTTACGAATGCGATTGGATTTGACGGGAGAATTATCAATGCCACGAGCCTTGCGATACAGGTCAAAACCGAGTCTACCAAAACGATCAATGAGACTAATTTCAGAAATTTTTAAAAGGTCAGCTCCTGTGAATACGCCCATTTGATGCAATTTCTCAACTGTTTTCTTACCTACACCGTGGAATTTAGCGATATCCATTTGTTTGAGAAAATCTTCAGCTTCATTAGGGAGAATAACTGTCAGACCTCGAGGTTTTTGGTAATCGCTGGCTATTTTAGCTAAGAATTTATTGTAAGACACACCAGCAGAAGAGGTCAAATGAAGTTCATTCCAAATATCTTGTTGAATTAGTCGAGCGATTTTAACAGCGGACTTGATGCCGAGTTTGTTTTCAGTCACGTCTAGATAAGCTTCATCGATACTCATAGGCTCGATATTATCCGTATAACGTTTGAAAATAGCTCGAATCTGTTGACCGACAGCAGTATATTTTTCGTAGTTTCCAGAAATGAAAACTGCTTGAGGGCAACGTTCATAGGCTTCTTTAGAACTCATGGC
The DNA here is from genome assembly GCF_047464615.1 of Streptococcus infantis. Lineage (GTDB taxonomy): Bacteria > Bacillota > Bacilli > Lactobacillales > Streptococcaceae > Streptococcus > Streptococcus infantis_Y. The sequence continues at coordinate 8,262 of NZ_JASHBO010000023.1, read as the reverse complement.
TGAGTGGATGCCAAATGCTCGTGCTTCATAGCTACAGGTAGAAACAACACCGCGACCACCAGTTTTTCTAGGGTCACTACCAATCACAACTGGCTTCCCTTTAAGTTTGGGATTGTCTCGAATTTCAACAGCAGCAAAAAAGGCATCCATGTCAATATGGATGATTTTACGAGATAAATCATTCATTAGTGGAAAAATCAACATGGAGAAACCTCTCAGTGCCAGTTTGTTTAATTTTATTATACTCTTTTTCTGAAAAAATGAAAATCAAAATAACCTCTTTCAAAAATATAATACAGTTTGTGGCATATTTCGGACTGTATTAGAAAAGAAAGTGTTAAAAAAGTGAGTTTTTAGTTGTTGAAATCGTTTACTGTGTGTTATACTGAATACATGAATGTAACAGATGACTGTTACTAGAAAGAAAAAAGAGGAATTAACATGGTTGTTAAGACAGTTGTTGAAGCACAGGACATTTTTGACAAAGCCTGGGAAGGCTTTAAAGGTGTTGACTGGAAAGAAAAAGCAAGTGTATCACGCTTTGTACAAGCAAACTACACTCCTTATGATGGAGATGAAAGCTTCCTTGCAGGACCAACAGAACGTTCACTCCACATCAAAAAAATCGTAGAAGAAACTAAAGCACACTACGAAGAAACTCGTTTCCCAATGGACACTCGTCCAACTTCTATTGCTGATATTCCTGCTGGATTTATCGACAAAGAAAACGAATTGATTTATGGTATCCAAAACGATGAACTCTTCAAATTGAACTTCATGCCAAAAGGTGGTATCCGTATGGCTGAAACTACTTTGAAAGAAAATGGATACGAACCAGATCCAGCTGTTCACGAAATTTTCACTAAATACGTAACAACTGTTAACGATGGTATCTTCCGTGCTTACACTTCAAACATCCGTCGTGCTCGTCACGCTCACACTGTAACTGGTCTTCCAGATGCATACTCACGTGGACGTATCATCGGTGTTTATGCACGTCTTGCTCTTTACGGTGCAGACTACTTGATGCAAGAAAAAGTTAACGATTGGAACTCAATCGAAGAAATCGATGAAGAAACAATCCGTCTTCGTGAAGAAATCAACCTTCAATATCAAGCATTGCAACAAGTTGTACGCTTGGGTGATCTTTACGGAGTTGATGTTCGTAAACCAGCGATGAACGTTAAAGAAGCTATCCAATGGGTAAACATTGCCTTTATGGCTGTCTGCCGTGTTATCAACGGTGCGGCTACATCTCTTGGACGTGTGCCAATCGTATTGGACATCTTTGCAGAACGTGATCTTGCTCGTGGTACATTTACTGAATCAGAAATCCAAGAATTTGTTGATGATTTCGTTATGAAACTTCGTACAGTTAAATTTGCTCGTACAAAAGCTTACGACCAATTGTACTCAGGTGACCCAACCTTCATCACAACTTCTATGGCTGGTATGGGTAACGACGGTCGTCACCGTGTTACTAAGATGGACTACCGTTTCTTGAACACTCTTGACAACATCGGTAACTCTCCAGAACCAAACTTGACAGTTCTTTGGACTGACAAATTGCCATACAACTTCCGTCGCTACTGTATGCACATGAGCCACAAACACTCTTCAATCCAATACGAAGGTGTAACAACAATGGCTAAAGATGGATATGGTGAAATGAGCTGTATCTCATGTTGTGTATCTCCACTTGACCCAGAAAACGAAGAACAACGTCACAACATCCAGTACTTCGGTGCTCGCGTTAACGTTCTTAAAGCTCTTCTTACTGGTTTGAACGGTGGTTACGATGATGTTCATAAAGACTACAAAGTATTTGACATCGAACCAATCCGTGATGAAGTTCTTGAATTCGAATCAGTTAAAGCTAACTTTGAAAAATCTCTTGACTGGTTGACTGACACTTACGTAGATGCTTTGAACATCATCCACTACATGACTGACAAGTACAACTATGAAGCTGTTCAAATGGCCTTCTTGCCAACTAAACAACGTGCGAACATGGGATTCGGTATCTGTGGATTCGCTAATACTGTTGACACATTGTCAGCTATCAAGTACGCTACAGTTAAACCAATTCGTGACGAAAATGGCTACATCTACGATTATGAAACAATCGGTGAATACCCACGTTGGGGTGAAGATGACCCACGTTCAAACGAATTGGCAGAATGGTTGATCGAAGCTTACACAACTCGTCTACGTAGCCACAAACTTTACAAAGACGCAGAAGCTACAGTATCACTTTTGACTATCACATCTAATGTTGCTTACTCTAAACAAACTGGTAACTCACCAGTCCACAAAGGTGTATACCTCAACGAAGATGGTTCAGTGAACTTGTCTAAACTTGAATTCTTCTCACCAGGTGCTAACCCATCTAACAAAGCTAAAGGTGGATGGTTGCAAAACTTGAACTCACTTGCTAGCCTTGACTTTGGTTACGCAGCTGATGGTATCTCATTGACAACTCAAGTATCACCACGTGCTCTTGGTAAAACTCGTGACGAACAAGTTGATAACTTGGTAACAATCCTTGATGGTTACTTCGAAAACGGTGGACAACACGTTAACTTGAACGTTATGGACTTGAACGATGTTTACGAAAAGATCATGTCAGGTGAAGACGTAATCGTACGTATCTCAGGATACTGTGTAAATACTAAGTACCTCACTCCAGAACAAAAAACTGAATTGACACAACGTGTCTTCCACGAAGTTCTTTCAATGGATGATGCATTGAGCTAAGATTCATAAATAGTAAATAAAAACCAGTCATTTTGACTGGTTTTTTGGTATAAAAAAATATTTAAAAAAAGTTGGTCAAAATTGGTCAAATATCTTGACTAATACTGACTAAAGTGATATACTAAGAACATAAGGATAAGGAAATCCTTAGAAAACCTTGATTTTAAGGTGATTGTGTAATTTATCTTAAGGTCAAAGTATGGGTAAAACCTAGAAAAGAGGTGCAACCTATGTTTAACATTAGTATTTTTAGAATTCCAATTACAAAATCTACATTGGATAAATAAAAACCAGAAATTATACGTAGAGTAGCAAGTAGCTAGTCTAAATTTTTTAAAACAAAGGTCAGAGAAAGTCAAATTAATTTGACTAACTAATTTTGAAAACAAACGAGGTATGAAATATGAACAACAACTTTAATAACTTTAACAACATGGATGATTTATTTAACCAATTGATGGGCGGTATGCGTGGATATAGTTCAGAAAACCGTCGTTACTTGATTAACGGTCGTGAAGTAACACCTGAAGAATTCGCGATTTACCGTCAAACAGGTCAACTTCCTAGCGAAGGGAGTGATCAAGCTCAGTACGTTCAAGGGAAAGTTATGAAACAAGATGGTATTCTTGCGAAACTTGGACGTAACTTAACAGCAGAAGCTCGTGAAGGGAAGTTGGACCCAGTGATTGGACGTAATAAAGAAATCCAAGAAACTTCTGAAATTCTTTCTCGTCGCACAAAGAATAATCCAGTTCTCGTCGGTGATGCTGGTGTTGGTAAAACGGCAGTAGTAGAAGGTCTTGCCCAAGCTATCGTGAATGGTGATGTTCCAGCAGCAATCAAGAACAAAGAAATCATTTCAATTGATATTTCTGGACTTGAAGCTGGTACTCAATACCGTGGTAGCTTTGAAGAAAACATTCAAAACTTGGTAAACGAGGTTAAAGAAGCTGGAAATATTATCCTCTTCTTCGATGAAATCCACCAAATCCTTGGTGCAGGTAGCACAGGGGATGGTCAAGGATCTAAGGGGCTTGCTGATATCTTGAAGCCTGCTCTTTCACGTGGTGAATTGACAGTAATTGGGGCAACAACTCAAGATGAATATCGCAACACTATTTTGAAAAATGCTGCTCTTGCTCGTCGTTTCAACGAAGTAAAAGTTAATGCACCATCTGCTGAAGATACTTTCAAGATTCTTCAAGGTATTCGTGATCTTTATCAACAACACCACAATGTCATTTTGCCAGATGAAGTCTTGAAAGCAGCTGTTGATTACTCTGTTCAATACATTCCACAACGTAGCTTGCCAGATAAGGCTATTGACCTTGTGGATGTGACAGCTGCTCACTTGGCAGCTCAACATCCCGTGACAGATGTACATGCAGTTGAGCACGAAATTCAAGCGGAAAAAACTAAACAAGAAGAAGCTGCTGCTAAAGAAGATTACGAAGCGGCTCTAAATGCAAAAGTCCGTATCGAAGAACTTGAAAAGAAAATTGCCAACCATACAGAAGATCATAAGGTTACTGCAACTGTCAATGACGTAGCTGAGTCTGTTGAACGGATGACTGGTATTCCAGTATCCCAAATGGGTGCAACCGATATCGAACGCTTGAAAGATATGGGTAATCGTTTGCAAACTAAGGTTATCGGTCAAGATAAGGCTGTTGAAGCAGTAGCACGTGCCATCCGTCGTAATCGTGCAGGCTTTGACGAAGGGAATCGTCCAATCGGTAGCTTCCTCTTTGTAGGTCCTACCGGTGTCGGTAAAACTGAGTTGGCTAAACAATTGGCTCTTGATATGTTCGGAACTAAAGATACTATTATCCGTTTGGATATGTCAGAATACAGCGACCGCACAGCCGTTTCTAAATTGATTGGTACTACTGCAGGTTATATTGGTTACGATGACAATAACAATACCTTGACTGAGCGAGTTCGTCGTAATCCATACTCAATTGTCCTTCTTGACGAGATTGAAAAGGCTGACCCTCAAGTCATCACCCTTCTTCTTCAAGTCTTAGATGATGGCCGTTTGACAGACGGTCAAGGTAACACTGTAAACTTCAAGAATACAGTGATTATCGCAACTTCAAATGCTGGCTTTGGTTACGAAGCAAACTTGACAGAAGAAGCGGACAAACCAGAGCTCATGGATCGTTTGAAACCATACTTCCGTCCAGAATTCCTCAACCGCTTTAACGCTGTGATCGAATTCTCACACTTGAGCAAGGAAGATCTTTCTAAGATTGTGGATTTGATGTTGATTGATGTCAATAAGACACTTGCTAAGAAAGAAATCGACTTGGCAGTGAGCGATGCAGCTAAAGAATACATGACTGAAGAAGGTTATGATGAAGTCATGGGTGTTCGTCCTCTCCGTCGTGTAGTTGAACAACAAATTCGTGACAAAGTCACAGACTTCCACTTAGATAATTTGGATGCTAAACACCTTGAAGCCGATATGGAAGATGGTGTCTTGGTCATTCGTGAGAAAGCTTAAATCAAGGTTTTGCGAATCAAAAAAGGAACCAGTTGAAAAACTGGTTCTTTTGTGTTAAATGACATGACGCTCAAAGGCATCATCTGAGATTCCTTGTTCAAGAATCAATTTTGCCCATTCCTTAGCTGAAAATAGGCTATGATCCTTGTAGTTACCACAAGATTCAATGGTAGTTCCTGGGACATCCTCCCAAGTTGTAGTCTCAGCGATTTCCTTCAGTGAATTCTTGATGACAGCAGCGATTTCTGCGCTAGTATGACGTCCCCACATAATCATATGGAAACCTGTACGACACCCAAATGGTGAACAATCAATCATCCCGTCAATGCGAGTACGGATGAGTTTGGCTAAGAGGTGCTCTATCGTATGAAGACCAGCAGTAGGGATTGAGTCTTCGTTTGGTTGAACCAAGCGAATATCAAAGTTAGAAATGATATCTCCTTTAGGACCTGTTTCTTCTCCGATTAAACGGACATACGGTGCTTTAACAATGGTGTGATCGAGTTCAAAACTTTCAACAATAACTTCTTTTGACATGGTATTTCCTTTCAATTTTCTCCTTTCATTATATCATAAAGGTGTCTGTTGACAAATGCTAAGGACGGATATTTTCCATGTTAGCTTGTTTAAAAGAGAATTAGATATGAGTTGGAATTTTTAAATAAGTCATATTTTAAAATCAATTTGAAAAATTCTGAAAATTGTATTGACACTTGGCTGAAAAGGGATTATAATGTATAAAAAGTCATAAAGGAGTTTATTATGAAATTTTCAAAAGTAATAGCCCTAGCAGGGGTGACTCTGTTAGCGTCTGGTGTTTTGGCGGCTTGTTCAGGTTCAGGCTCTAGTGCAAAGGGTGAGAAAACTTTTTCTTATGTTTATGAAACAGATCCAGATAGCCTCAACTATCTGACAACAGGTAAGGCTGCGGTTGCGAATATCACAAGTAATGTCGTTGACGGTTTGATGGAGAATGACCGCTACGGCAACTTCGTGCCATCTTTGGCAGAAGACTGGTCAGTATCTCAAGATGGTTTGACTTACACTTATACAATCCGTAAAGATGCTAAGTGGTACACTTCTGAAGGTGAAGAGTATGCACCTGTGAAAGCTCAAGACTTTGTAACAGGTCTTAAGTATGCGGCTGACAATAAGTCAGAAGCCCTTTATCTTGTTCAAGAATCTATTAAAGGTCTTGATGCTTATGTAAAAGGTGAAGTTAAAGACTTCTCAGAAGTTGGAATCAAGGCTGTAGATGATCAAACAGTTCAATACACTTTGAACAAACCAGAAAGCTTCTGGAACTCTAAGACAACCATGGGAATTCTTGCACCAGTCAATGAAGAATTCCTTACTTCTAAAGGAAGTGACTTTGCTAAAGCAACAGATCCAAGCAGTATCCTTTATAATGGTCCTTTCTTGTTGAAATCATTAGTAGCAAAATCTTCAGTAGAATTTGAAAAGAATCCAAACTACTGGGATAAGGACAATGTTCATATTGATAAAGTAAAACTTTCATTCTGGGATGGTCAAGACAATAACAAACTTGCAGAAACCTTTAAAGATGGTGGTTTCTCAATGGCACTTCTCTTCCCAACAAGTGGAAGCTACTCTGAACTTGAAAAAGAGTTTAAGGATAACATCGTTTATACAACACAAGATTCTACAACTTTCTTAGTCGGTACGAATATTGACCGTCAGTCTTACAAATATACTTCTAAGACTACAGACGAGCAAAAGACTTCAACTAAGAAAGCTCTTCTTAACAAAGACTTCCGTCAAGCCATCGCCTTTGGTTTTGATAGAACAGCTTATGCTTCTCAAGTTAATGGAGAAAGTGGAGCAAGCAAACTCCTTCGTAACTTGTTCGTACCACCAACATTTGTTCAAGCAGATGGTAAAAACTTTGGTGACTTAGTTAAGGAAAAATTAGTGACCTATGGTGATGAGTGGAAAGATGTTAATCTAGAAGACGCTCAAGACGGTCTTTACAATCCTGAAAAAGCAAAAGCAGAGTTTGCTAAGGCTAAAACAGCTCTTCAAGCGGAGGGGGTTCAATTCCCAATCCACTTGGATATGCCAGTTGACCAAACCAATACTACAAAAGTTCAACGTGTTCAATCATTGAAACAATCGCTTGAAGCAACATTAGGAACTGACAATGTCGTTATTGATATCCAACAACTTCAAAAAGATGAAGTTCTCAATGTCACTTACTTTGCAGAATCAGCTGCTGGAGAAGATTGGGACCTTTCAGATAACGTTGGTTGGTCTCCAGACTACATCGACCCATCTACATACCTTGATATCATCAAACCATCAGTAGGTGAAAATACTAAGACTTACCTAGGATTTGATTCAGGTACAAATAACGCTGCTGCCAAACAAGTTGGTTTGGAAGATTACGAAAAGATGGTTGTTGAAGCTGGAAATGAAGACACTGATGTTTCAAAACGTTATGATAAATATGCTGCAGCCCAAGCTTGGTTGACAGATAGTGCATTGATTATTCCAACAACTTCTAAAACTGGACGTCCAATGTTGTCTAAGATGGTGCCATTCACACTTCCGTTTGCTTACTCAGGTAACAAGGGAACAAGTGAAGCCCTCTTGTACAAATACCTTGAACTTCAAGATAAGCCAGTAACTGCTGATGAATATCAAAAAGCTCAAGATAAATGGAAGAAAGAAAAAGAAGAATCTAATAAAAAAGCGCAAGAAGACCTTGCAAATCATGTTAAATAATAAAAACGAGGCCGGACAAAAAGTCTGGCCTTTTGATATCATTGCTGAGACATCAGTTTGATATTTTGGTTATTAGTTCAAGCACTGCATTGAAGTAGTATAGTCAATTGAACCTAAAACAGTACATAATGTGGTATAATCTTCTTATGGCATATTCATTAGATTTTCGTAAAAAAGTTCTCGCTTATTGTGAGCGAACAGGTAGTATAACAGAAGCATCACACATTTTCCAAATCTCACGTAATACCATTTAT
>NZ_JASHBO010000022.1:0-18393 GCF_047464615.1 Streptococcus infantis | reverse complement strand
TGGATAATGCAAGATTCCATAGAATGGGTAAGCTAGAGCTCTTATGTGAAGAATTTGGGCATAAACTTTTACCACTTCCTCCCTACTCACCTGAGTACAATCCTATTGAGAAAACATGGGCTCATATCAAAAAGCACCTCAAAAAGGTATTACCAAGTTGCAATACTTTTTTCGAGGCTTTTTTGTCCTTTTCTTGTTTCAATTGACTATAGAACAGACATTCTAAGTCACGCCCCAGTTCATAGATAAACTACAAAACATAAGGTATCTTTTATTTATAATTTTAAACAGGTTTCCCGACTATTTGATTTGTGTTGGGGATAAGGTTGCGATTGAGATATTTAACCTGTTCAGTTGTTTCTCTACATATTTTTAAAAAGTTTGACCTGGTAGAAATTATAGTGGATTGAACTTAGAGTAGTACAATATAGATTCTAAAACATTTTTAGAAATTAATTTGACTTTCCTAACCTCTTTGTTCACATCTTATTTCAATCAACTATAAGATTCCACCATAAAAAACTGCATACAAAAAACTGAGAATAAATCCTCAGTTTTTTATATTTTATTGCTGCCCTTGTGTATTTTGTGGGGCTGGATTTTGTTGTTGACTATTTGTAGTTGTATTTGGTACTGAGGCATTTGGATTGGTAGTGCCATTCGTATTATCATTCGAAGAGATTGGACTTTCAGTTGTTGAAGTTGTACTTGAACTTGAGCTCTCTGTTGTCGAACTTGCTTGAGTTGATTGTGGAATCCAATTGCTACGAGCGCCGCTCTTAAAGACGTATTCTCCGTTACGATACAAACCTTCAGGCATTGTCCAATCGCCAGGATGATCATCCTCTGACAGATATCCCATCATTGAGCGGTAGATATTTGCAGCGACTCTAAATCCATCTCCTACGATTGGAGTAAGACGGTTTGAGTAACCAGTCCAAACGGCCATTGAATACTTACGAGTATATCCTACGAACATTTCGTCTGGAGCAACATACCCAGTGTTCTTAATGTAGTTCTCAATTTCATTGTCTGTATAGTTTGAAGTACCAGTTTTCCCAGCTTGTGGAAGCCATGACATGTAGGCTCCACGACCAGTTCCGTAAGTTAATACGGTTTTCATCATTTCTGTCATCATGTAGGCGGTTGTTTCCTTCATGGCGCGAGTACCTTGGTCTGAAAACTCTTTTGAACTGCCATCACTAAAGACAACTTTATTGATATACATTGGTTTGTGATAGATACCGCCGTTAGCAAAGGCAGCATAGGCAGCAGCCATTTTTTCACTACTTGCTCCGTACTGTTTATGAGATTCAACTGTATTACTTGAGATAGCATTTGCGTATACCATTGATGGGTAATCAATTCCTAAACCATTCAAGAAGGTCTTAGCATGGTCTAATCCAACTTTTTCAAGTGTTTTAACGGCTGGTACGTTACGAGATTGTTGAATTGCGTACTGGAGAGTGATATTTCCAAAGTAGACTTTATCCCAGTTATAGACAGGAATGTCTGTTCCAGGATAGTTATAAGGGGCATCATTAATCGTTGCTGCAGTAGAGTCGAAAATTCCGTACTCAAGTGCAGGAGCGTAGTCTGTGATTGGTTTCATAGTAGAACCCCAGTCACGGTTTGTTTCGACGGCTTGGTTGATACCGAATGAAACATTACTTGATTGGTGTCTAGAACCAAGTTGAGCGATGACTTTACCATTTGTAACATCAACGATAGTAGAAGCAGCTTGAAGGTCATCATCTGGATAGTCAACGTATTCGTCTGTATTGTAAACATCCCAAAGGCGTTTTTGTACCTCTTGGTCAACGTTTGTATAGACTTCCATACCTGTTGTTAATAGATTATAACCTGTCTCTTGCTCTACTTGGTCAATAACTTCTTTAAGATAGTTATCCATGTACTGTGGATAGCTATTAACAGATTTTAGACTTTGAAGTCCATCTGTGATTGGGGTATTGATTGCTGTTTCATATTGCTCGGCTGTAAGGTAGCCTTGCTTTTGCATTTCTGACAAAACGAGATTTCGTCTTTCAAGGGCTGCTTCGGGATGAGAATAGGGATCGTATTGGTTTGGAGCCTGTGGCATACCTGCTAAGAGTGCAAGTTGTGGGATGGACAAGTCTTTGAGGTCCTTACCATAATAGTTTTCCGCAGCTGTCTGCATACCATAGTTACCATTTGACATGTAGACCTTATTGACGTAATAGGTCAAGATTTCTTGCTTAGTTGCAGTTCGCTCTAGCTGGATAGCCAACCAAGCCTCTTGAACTTTACGGGATAGAGTTTGATCAGCTGTTGATGTTGAGAAATAAGTCAGCTTAATCAACTGCTGGGTCAAGGTTGATCCCCCTTGAAGACCACCATTACTACTGAGGTTACGTAGGAAAGCTCCTGCTATTCGAATGCTATCAATTCCTCTGTGGTTAAAGAAGCGATGATCCTCGATAGAGACAATCGCATTGACAAGATCAGTAGGAATGTCACTACTTTGAGCATTGACACGACGTTCAGCACCTAAATCTGCGATGAGTTCATTTTTGCTATCATAAATTTTACTTGATGTAGTTGCAACAAGTTTGCTTTCAGAGAGTTCAGGAGCCTTGTTTGCATAGTGAAGAAATACACCACCGCCAAGTAGGAAAGCTACGATAAATAAGCTAATCGTAACAATGCTGAGGTATTTAACGATGCGCAAGATAGTTTGTTTGTTCATATTGTTTTACCACCTAGTAAATGTTGTTTGACTGTATCAAGGTAAGGAATTTGTGGAAAAGCAGACTGCTCAATCACATAACCGAATTCTTTGATATAGTCAAGCGGCATTGACTTTTTCCCCATATCCTGATGATAAAAACGGATGAGGTCAAGTGCCGGCAATAAATACGTTTCTTGATAAGAAGAAAAATGAAGAAGGACAAAGCAAATCCCTTTTTGTTCAAGGACTTGTTCCATATGACGAATCTGATGAGGATGGAAGTTCTTCATCGGAATGGCATGTTTTTGCTTGGTTTCCTTGGCTTCGAAATCGATGTAAAACCCTTCATAAACTCCAGAATAATCGGTAGTCGATGCCTGTCTAAAATAAGCTTCAACAATCTTAGCCCGACTACGCTGAGGATAGTCTACACGGACAATCTGAACAGGAGTTGGTTTTTTATGGATAACAGCTAAACCGTGTGTCAGATAATAATCGTTTGTAGCATTGATCATCTTTTCAAAGGTCATCCCACGATTTGCGAAATTTTTAATTTGTGAGGTGACTTCTTGTTTTTTTTTCGATGAAAGTTTATGAGGATAGTTGACCATAATTCTCCTTATTGGTACAATAACATCACTCTATTATACCATAAAAGTGAACAGAAAGGGTGAAAAAATGCATACAGCCTTGGTTTTAGGCTATTCTAACTTTGATTTAGGATTGTTTAATGACAAAGATATTCGTTTAAAAATTATTAAAAAAGCCATTCGTAGAGATTTAGAAAAACTAGCAGATGAAGGGTTGAAATGGTTGGTGTTTACGGGAACTCTGGGATTTGAACACTGGGTTTTAGAGATAGCCAGAGATATGAAAGGTGACTTTGGTTTCCAACTTGCCACTATCTTTGATTTTGAAACTCATGGGGCAAACTGGAATGAGGGGAATCAGGTTAAACTTAGTGAATTTAAACAAGTTGATTTTGTAAAATACGCCTATCCGAACTATGAACACAAGGGTCAATTACGAGACTATCAACTTTTCTTACTTGAAAATACAGATGGAGCCTATCTTTTTTATGATGAAGAAAATGAAACAAAACTGAAGTATTTTTACGAACTGATGAAAAAGAAAGACAACTATATTACAAAAAGATTAACATTTGAGGAATTAAACGAAGTAGCTGAAAATTTTTCCGAAAATTGAGCCTTTGACCTTGCTTTTTGTTTGCCTTTTTTTATATAATAATACTAGCAACTGAGAATGGAGAGAGACATGGCAAGTATTATTTTTACAGCAAAAGATATTTTTGAGCAGGATTTTGGAAGAGAAGTACGTGGATATAGTAAAGCAGAGGTTGATGAATTCTTGGATGATGTCATCAAGGATTATGAAACTTATGCAGCATTAGTAAAATCATTGCGTTCAGAAATCGCGGAGCTCAAAGAAGAATTGGCGAAAAAACCTCAAGTGACATCAGCAACTTCTGAATCAGCAGATCATGGAAGTATGACTTCTATGACAAACTTTGATATTTTGAAACGTTTGAATCGTCTTGAAAAAGAAGTATTTGGCAAACAAATCTTGGATAATTCTGATTTCTAAGAATGATTTTGTTGTGCAATTTTTGGATAATCGCGTGAAGAGAATTTCTTTTCATGAGGAAAGTCCATGCTAGCACAGGCTGTGATGCCTGTAGTGTTTGTGCTAGGCGAAAACATAAGCCTAGGGACGAGAAATCGTTACGGCAGTTGAAATGGCTAAGTCTTTTGATAGGTCAGAGTAGGCTTGAAAGTGCCACAGTGACGGAGTCTCTCTGGAAACGGAGAGAGTGGAACGCGGTAAACCCCTCAAGCTAGCAACCCAAATTTTGGTCGGGGCATGGAGTGCGCGGAAACGAACGTAGTACTCTGACTGCTATCAGCTAGAGCTGCTAGTGGTAGACAGATGATTATCGAAGGAAGTGGTCCTAGTCACTTCTGGAACAAAACATGGCTTATAGAAAATTGCATATAGGTTGGGGCTGAGACATTTTTCTCAACCTCATTTTTTAAAGTGAACAAAGAAAGGTCTACAAAAGACTGAAATGAAACAAACATTTAATTTAATTGCGACTGTTGCAGCTGGTTTGGAAGCTGTAGTTGGGCGTGAGGTACGCGATCTTGGTTATGATTGTCAAGTTGAGAATGGACGAGTTCGTTTTCAAGGTGATGTGAAAGCAATCATCCAAACCAACCTGTGGCTAAGAGCTGCCGATAGGATAAAAATCGTTGTGGGAACATTTCCAGCAAAAACCTTTGAAGAACTCTTTCAAGGTGTTTTTGCCTTAGATTGGGAAAACTATCTCCCACTTGGGGCCCGTTTCCCAATTTCCAAGGCTAAGTGTGTTAAGTCAAAATTACACAATGAACCGAGTGTACAAGCGATATCTAAGAAGGCAGTTGTTAAGAAATTGCAAAAACATTATGCACGGCCAGAGGGTGTTCCTCTCATGGAGAATGGACCTGAGTTTAAGATTGAGGTCTCTATTCTGAAAGATGTGGCGACTGTCATGATTGATACGACTGGCTCAAGTCTCTTTAAGCGTGGTTACCGCACTGAAAAGGGTGGGGCTCCGATCAAGGAGAATATGGCAGCGGCGATTTTGCAACTGTCAAACTGGTATCCAGATAAGCCTTTGATTGATCCAACCTGTGGTTCTGGAACTTTTTGTATTGAAGCTGCTATGATTGCACGTAAGATGGCGCCAGGTTTGCGTCGTTCCTTTGCTTTTGAAGAATGGAACTGGGTCAGTGACCGCCTGATTCAAGAAGTCAGAACTGAAGCTAGTAAGCAAATAGATCGAGAGATTGAACTGGATATTATGGGCTGTGATATCGATGGTCGTATGGTAGAAATTGCTAAGGCCAATGCCCAGGCAGCAGGAGTATCTGGAGATATTCTCTTTAAACAGATGCGCGTGCAGGATTTACGTTCCGATAAGATCAATGGGGTGATTATCTCTAACCCGCCTTATGGTGAACGCTTGTCAGATGATGCAGGGGTTACCAAGCTCTATGCTGAAATGGGTGAGGTTTTTGAGCCTCTCAAGACGTGGAGTAAATTTATCCTGACTAGTGATGAAGCCTTTGAAAGCAAATATGGTAGTCAGGCGGACAAAAAACGAAAACTCTACAATGGTACTTTGAAAGTTGATTTGTATCAATATTTTGGTCAACGTGTCAAAAGAAATTTGACAGATTAGAAAGGAGTTGCCATGGATCCAAAGGATAAAAAAGAAGAGTTGTCAGAACCTGAGAAAACCTTTCAGGAACCTCAGTTTGATTTTGAGGAAGCTAAGGATCTGACAGTTGGACAAGTTATTCGAAAAAATGAAGAAATCGAAGCAGGAGTAACTCCTGATGATACGATTTTGGACAAATACATTAAACAACACCGTGAAGAAATCGAAGCTGATAAATTTACTAACATTCAGGCGAAGAAAGAGGAACTTCGAAGTCTAGATGATTTGCTTCAAGACGCCAAAGAAACAATTGATGAAGAGGTGGAACCAGTAGAAGAAGTTTCTGAATCAGAAAAGTTTGCTGAAGAAGAGGGAGTAGCAATGGAAGAATTTCTCCTTCCACCCCTTGAAGAAACCTTGGTTATGGATAAAAACCTAGTGGAATCCGAAACTGAGCCCCTTGTTGCAGAGGATGATGAAGCTTTGCAAGAGGAACATCAATCCTTATCTCGCTCTGCTCAAGCAGAAGATGAGCCACAAAATAAAAAGCTGTGGGTCATCTTGTCAGCTTTTTTAGCGATTATTGTCTTGATTATTGGGGGTAGCTACTATGTTTATCGTCAAATTACGCGTTCTTCCCAAGAAATTCAGTCTCAGTCATCTGATGCAGGTTTGGTAAGTAATCAAGCAATTCTCAATCAATTTAACAGTCTTTATGATACTTTTTATACTGATGAGAATAAAACTGCCCTAAAAAATAGTCAGTTTAGTCAGCTGAGTCAGCTCAAAGAGCTTTTAGATAAACTTGAGGGAGCTAGTGAGCATACTCTTGCCAAATCAAAATACGATAGTCTTGAAACACAAATCAAAGCGGTACAAGATGTTAATGCTCAATTTGAAACACCAGCTATCACAGATGGTGTTCTAAATACAAATGCTAAAGTAAAGGCAGATGCTAAATTTACCGAAGTTAAGACTGGAAATACTGAAATTGATAAACTACTAGCTAAGGCTATTAGTCTCGGTAAGAGTCAACTTTCAAGTTCTACAAGCTCAAGCAGTAGTCAGTCAAGTTCATCAAGCCAAGCAGAGTCAAGTTCTGCAACTGAAAGCAATGCTAGCAGCTCTGCTAATGCATCAACTTCAGCAGGTGAAACAGCCTCAGCAAGTAATATCCTAAATAGTGGACTAACAAGCAATGGTGTGAACCTACAAAGAAGTGTCAGTCGAGTACCGTACAATCAAGCAGCTGTAAGTGATAGTAGTGATCCTGCTTGGACTTTTGCAGATGGTGTCCTTGAACGCATTCTTGAGACTTCGCGTGCGCGTGGCTACATTACAGGCAACCAATACATTTTGGAACCTGTGAATATTGTTAATGGTAATGGCTACTATAATCTTTATAAACCAGACGGTACCTATCTCTTTACCCTTAATTGTAAGACAGGTTACTTTGTAGGGAATGGTTCTGGACATGCGGATGATTTAGACTACTAGTCAAATTGTTACAAAATTCTTTCTTTTCACAGATAAACATGATAAAATAAAACATATTAAACAAGAGGAGTGTCACATGACAAAAGCTAACTTTGGTGTTGTTGGTATGGCCGTAATGGGTCGTAACCTTGCCCTTAATATTGAATCTCGTGGTTATACAGTTGCTATTTATAACCGTAGTAAAGAAAAAACTGAAGATGTGATTGCTTGCCACCCTGATAAAAACTTCGTGCCAAGCTATGATATCGAAAGCTTCGTAAACTCAATTGAAAAACCACGTCGTATCATGCTTATGGTTCAAGCAGGACCTGGTACAGATGCGACCATCCAAGCCCTTCTTCCACACTTGGATAAAGGTGATATCTTGATCGATGGAGGGAATACTTTCTATAAAGATACTATTCGTCGTAATGAAGAATTGGCGAACTCAGGTATCAACTTTATCGGTACAGGTGTTTCTGGTGGTGAAAAAGGTGCCCTTGAAGGTCCTTCTATCATGCCTGGGGGACAAAAAGAAGCTTATGACTTGGTAGCAGATGTTCTTGAAGAAATCTCTGCAAAAGCTCCAGAAGATGGTAAACCATGTGTAACTTACATCGGTCCTGATGGAGCTGGTCACTATGTAAAAATGGTCCACAATGGGATCGAGTACGGTGATATGCAATTGATCGCAGAAAGCTACGATCTTATGCAACACTTGCTTGGCCTCTCTGCTGAAGACATGGCTGAAATCTTTACTGAGTGGAACAAGGGTGAATTGGACAGCTACTTGATTGAAATCACAGCTGATATTTTGGGCCGTAAAGATGACGAAGGTCAAGACGGACCAATCGTAGACTATATCTTGGATGCTGCAGGAAACAAAGGAACTGGTAAATGGACTAGTCAATCAGCTCTTGACCTTGGTGTGCCATTGTCACTCATTACTGAGTCAGTATTTGCCCGTTATATCTCAACTTACAAAGAAGAACGTGTACACGCTAGCAAGGTGCTTCCAAAACCAGCTGCTTTCAAATTTGAAGGCGACAAGGCTGAATTGATTGAAAAAATCCGTCAAGCCCTTTACTTCTCAAAAATCATCTCATACGCACAAGGTTTTGCGCAATTGCGTGTAGCTTCTAAAGAAAACAACTGGAACTTGCCATTTGCGGACATCGCATCTATCTGGCGTGATGGATGTATCATCCGTTCACGTTTCTTGCAAAAGATCACAGATGCTTACAACCGTGATGCAGATCTTGCTAACCTTCTTTTGGATGAGTATTTCTTGGACGTAACTGCTAAGTACCAACAATCTGTTCGTGATATCGTAGCTCTTGCTGTTCAAGCTGGTGTACCAGTACCAACATTCTCAGCAGCTATCACTTACTTTGACAGCTACCGTTCAGCTGACCTTCCAGCTAACTTGATCCAAGCACAACGTGACTACTTTGGTGCCCACACTTACCAACGTAAGGATAAAGAAGGAACATTCCACTACTCTTGGTATGACGAAAAATAAGTAGGTCAGCCATGGGGAAACGGATTTTATTACTTGAGAAAGAACGAAATCTAGCTCATTTTTTAAGTCTGGAACTCCAAAAAGAGCAATACCGAGTTGATCAGGTAGAAGAGGGACAAAAAGCCCTCTCCATGGCTCTTCAGACAGACTATGACTTGATTTTACTGAATGCTCATCTAGGGGATATGACAGCCCAGGATTTTGCAGATAAGTTGAGTCGAACCAAGCCAGCTGCGGTGATCATGGTCTTGGACCATCGAGAAGAATTGCAAGACCAACTTGAAACAATCCAGCGTTTCGCTGTTTCATACATCTATAAACCAATCATTATCGATGATTTGGTCAGTCGTATTTCAGCTATCTTCCGAGGTCGAGATTTCATCGACCAACACTGTAGTCAGATGAAAGTTCCGACAGCTTATCGCAATCTGCGTATGGACGTAGAACATCATACCGTCTATCGTGGCGAGGAGATGATTGCTCTGACACGTCGTGAATATGACCTCTTAGCTACCCTTATGGGAAGCAAGAAGGTTTTGAATCGTGAGCAATTGCTGGAAAGTGTTTGGAAGTATGAGAGTGCGACCGAAACAAATATTGTGGATGTTTATATCCGTTATCTACGTAGCAAACTTGACGTGAAAGGTCAAAAGAGCTACATTAAAACCGTGCGTGGTGTTGGTTATACCATGCAAGAATAGAAAAGCAGTTGCAGTTTTGTAACTGCTTTTTTTGAGTCGTTGAAATGTTGACATATGATTTGATCTTTGCTACAATCATTTTGGAGGAAACAAGAATGAAATTTTTGAAAAAAATGATGCAAGTTACTCTAGCAGTCTTCTTCTTTGGTCTGTTAGCAACAAGTACAGTATTGGCGGATGATGCTGATTCTGAAGGCTGGAAATTTGTTCAAGAAAATGGTAGAACCTACTACAAGAAGGGTGATATCAAAGAAAAGGCCTGGAGAGTGATTGATGGGAAGTACTATTATTTTGATCATGTATCAGGAGAGATGGTTGTCGGCTGGCAATATATCCCGTTTCCATCTAAAGGTAGTACAATTGGTCCTTACCCCAATGATTTAAGATTAGAGTATATGCCAATGCCACAATGGTATTACTTTAACCAAGATGGCGTACTACAAGAATTTGTTGGCTGGCAACAATTAGAGGTAAAAGATTCCTTAACCGTTGGGAAAAAACATGGTGAAGGCTGGGAAGGTCCAGAAGTTCTTAAATTAGCATACTACTACTTTGATCAAGATCATTCTTTAAAGACAGGTTGGCTTTACGATCAGTCTAACTGGTATTACCTAGCAAAAACAGGAAATTCTGGGAATAAGAATCTTGGTGGTGAGAGACGTTCTGGTTGGATTAACGACAATTCAACTTGGTACTACCTAGCCCCAACTACTGGTATTATGCAAACAGGTTGGCAATACCTTGGTAACAAATGGTACTACCTTCGTTCATCAGGTGCTATGGCGACAGGTTGGTATCAAGAAGGTTCAACTTGGTATTACCTAGATGCTCAAAACGGTGATATGAAAACAGGTTGGATTTATGTCGGTAATAAATGGTACTACCTTCGTTCATCAGGTGCTATGGCGACCGGTTGGTATCTAGATGGTTCAACTTGGTATTACCTAGATGCTCAAAACGGTGATATGAAAACTGGCTGGATTTATATCGATAATACTTGGTATTATCTCCGTTCTTCAGGAGCTATGGTAACCAGTTGGTTCCAAGTTAATGGTAAATGGTACTATGCTTATAGTTCAGGTGCCTTGGCTGTGAATACTACTGTAGGTGGCTACTACGTCAACTATAATGGTGAGTGGGTTCAGTAATGAAAACAAGCGATTGTGAAGGAAACAATCGCTTTTTTTGTGAAAATATAATAAAATAGAAAGGAATAAAGTTCTAAAATTTTATCTAGAAAAAGACGCTTTTCGTCTGATAGAAGGATTAAATGACAAAAGAAGTTGGTGTCGGTCAGGCACATAGTAAAATTATTTTAATCGGAGAGCATGCAGTGGTTTATGGCTACCCAGCCATTTCCTTGCCTCTTTTAGAGGTTGAGGTGACTTGTCGGGTAGTTCCAGCAGCGACACCATGGCGTCTGTTTGAAGAGGACACCTTGTCCATGGCTGTTTATGCTTCCCTTGAGTATCTAAATATCAACGATGCTTGCATCCGATGTCAAATTGACTCGGCTATTCCTGAAAAACGTGGGATGGGTTCTTCAGCAGCCATAAGTATTGCGGCCATTCGAGCTGTATTTGATTACTACCAAGCAGAACTTCCACATGATGTGTTAGAAATTTTGGTCAATCGGGCGGAGATGATTGCCCATATGAATCCTAGTGGTTTGGATGCCAAGACCTGTCTTAGTGACCAACCTATCCGTTTTATCAAGAATGTTGGTTTTGAAGAATTAACCATGGATTTATCAGCTTATCTGGTCATTGCCGATACTGGTGTTTATGGGCATACTCGTGAAGCCATCCAAGTCGTGCAGAGCAAGGGCAAGGATGCCTTACCTTTCTTGCATGCGCTAGGAGAATTAACCCAAGAAGCAGAAGAAGCAATAAAAACAAAAGATGCCGTGAAGTTGGGAGAAATTCTAACCAAAGCTCATGGAAATCTAAAAGAAATCGGAGTTAGTAGCCCTGAATCGGATTCTTTGGTAGAAACTGCTCTTGACCATGGAGCCCTAGGTGCCAAGATGAGTGGTGGTGGTCTAGGAGGCTGTATCATCGCCTTGGTTGTTAATGTAAGCCAAGCGCAAGCACTAGCAGAAAGATTAGAAGAGAAAGGAGCTGTTCAGACATGGATCGAAAGCCTGTAACAGTACGTTCCTATGCCAATATTGCTATTATTAAATATTGGGGTAAGAAAGCAGAAAAAGAGATGGTTCCTGCAACTAGCAGTATCTCTCTAACATTAGAAAATATGTATACGGAGACAACACTTTCTCCTTTACCAGCTGATGCAACCGCAGATGCTTTCTATATCAATGATCAGTTGCAAAATGAAGCTGAACATAAAAAGATGAGTAAAATCATTGACCGCTACCGTCCTGAAGGAGCAGGGTTTGTTCGTATCGATACTAAGAACAATATGCCAACAGCAGCAGGCCTTTCTTCAAGTTCCAGTGGTTTATCTGCCTTGGTCAAAGCTTGTAACGCATATTTCCAACTTGGGCTGAATCGCAGAGAATTGGCCTTGGAAGCTAAGTTTGCATCGGGTTCTTCATCTCGTAGTTTTTATGGACCTTTGGCAGCTTGGGACAAGGATAGTGGAGAGATTTATCCAGTCGAGACTGACTTGAAACTAGCTATGATTATGTTGGTCTTGGAAGACCAGAAAAAACCAATTTCCAGTCGAGATGGGATGAAGATCTGTGTCAAAACTTCTACGACTTTTGATGAGTGGATTCGTCAATCTGAACAAGATTACAAGGATATGTTAGTCTACCTCAAGGAAAATGACTTTAAGAAAGTTGGAGAATTGACAGAGAAGAACGCGTTGGCTATGCATGCTACGACAAAAACAGCCACCCCATCCTTCTCTTATCTGACAGATGCTAGTTATGAGGCTATGGATTTTGTTCGTCAGCTTAGAGAACAAGGAGAATCTTGCTACTTTACCATGGATGCGGGCCCTAATGTCAAGGTTCTTTGCTTGGAAGAGGACTTGGAACATTTGTCAGAACTTTTAGGTCAACGCTATCGCTTAATCGTTTCAAAAACAAAGGATTTGAGCCAAGATGAGGATTGTTAGAACTTGTGGGAAGCTCTATTGGGCTGGGGAGTATGCCATTTTAGAACCAGGACAGTTGGCGCTAATAAAGGCTATTCCCATCTATATGACGGCTGAGATTAAAGCGTCTAATGATTATCGACTCTACTCAGATATGTTTTCCTATAGTGTAGACTTGCGACCGGATTCTTCTTATGCCTTGATTCAAGAAACAGTTGTCTTGGTGGAGGAGTATCTAACTGCCCAAGGAGTTGATCTGCAGCATTTTTCTTTAGAGATTCGTGGGAAAATGGAACGTGAAGGCAAGAAGTTTGGACTGGGTTCTAGTGGTAGCGTCATTGTTCTGGTTATCAAGGCCATGCTTGTTTTCTATGAAAGACCGGCTGAAAGAGAACTTTTGTTTAAACTGGCTAGTGCAGTTCTTCTCAAACGTGGGGATAATGGTTCCATGGGGGACATTGCCTGTATCGTCTCAGAAGACCTCGTCCTCTATCAGTCATTTGACCGCGAGAAAGTGGCACAATGGCTTGAAAAGGAAGACTTGCAGACTGTATTAAATCGTGATTGGGGCTTTTCTATTAGGAGCGTTGAACCGGTCTTGACATTTGACTTTCTGGTTGGTTGGACCAAGGAAGTAGCTGTATCTAGTCATATGGTAAAGCAAATTAAGAATAATATGAACGCTAGCTTCTTCGAAGCTTCAAAAGACGCAGTAGCTAACTTGGTAAAGGCTTTGGAGGTAGGTCAAGAAGAAACCATTATTGACTTGCTGGAACAAGCCAGCCAACTTTTAGAAGGCTTGAGTTCAGATATTTACACACCTTCGCTCAGACAACTAAAAAATGCCAGCCGAGACTTGAAAGCTCTTGCTAAGAGTAGTGGTGCTGGTGGTGGAGACTGTGGGATTGCCCTCAGTTTTGACCAAGATTCGACCACATTACTGAAAAAACGCTGGGCTGATCTAGGAATTGAACTCTTATATCAAGAAAGGATGGGACATGACGACAAATCGGAAGGATGAACACATCCGCTATGCCCTTGAACAAAAAAGTTCTTATAATAGTTTTGATGAAGTTGAACTGATTCATTCTTCGCTACCCTTATACGACATAGATGAGATTGATCTTTCGACAGAATTTGCAGGGCGAAAATGGGATTTTCCTTTTTATATCAATGCCATGACGGGTGGAAGCGATAAGGGGAGAGAAATCAATCAAAAGCTGGCTCAGGTGGCTGAAGCCTGTGGGATTTTATTTGTAACGGGTTCCTATAGCGCTGCTCTTAAGGATCCTTCAGATGATTCTTTTGCCGTGAAGTCAAATCGTCCTGACCTCCTTCTTGGAACCAATATTGGCTTGGACAAGCCTGTTGAACTAGGTCTGCAAACGGTCAAGGAGATGAATCCTCTACTCTTGCAAGTTCATATTAATGTCATGCAGGAATTGCTCATGCCAGAGGGTGAGCGTCAATTTAGATTGTGGCAAAATAATCTGAAAGATTATGCTGAGCAAATCATGGTTCCCCTTGTTTTAAAAGAAGTCGGTTTTGGTATGGATGTTAAGACCATTGCTAAGGCTTATGAGATGGGAATACGAATCGTTGATTTGTCTGGGCGTGGGGGAACCAGCTTTGCTTATATTGAAAACCGTCGCAGTGGTCAACGTGACTACCTCAATGACTGGGGTCAATCAACTATGCAAGCTCTCCTGAATGCCCAAGACTGGAAAGACAAGATGGAACTTTTGGTGAGTGGAGGAGTTCGCAATCCACTAGATATCATCAAATGCTTGGTGTTTGGAGCCAAGGCAGTTGGTCTATCACGCACTATGTTAGAGCTGGTTGAAAATTACTCTGTTGATGTCGTTATTTCTATTGTTGAAGGCTGGAAGGAAGAACTACGTCTGATTATGTGTGCCCTTAATTGTGCAAGGATTAAGGATTTGCAAGAGGTCGACTATCTCCTATATGGAAAATTAAAAGAAGCAAAAGATCAAATGTAAGGAAAGAGATCGGGATTATAGTCCCGGTCTCTTTATCATTCCTCAGACTGATGTGACTTTTGGGATTTGTGATACAATTAAATAGAGAGGACGGTTACATGCGAAAATTTCAAATTTTTCTATTTATTGAAGCTTGTTTATTGACAGGAGCTCTGATTATGATGGTATCAGAGCATTTTTCCCGTTTTCTGTTGATCTTGCTCTTGTTTTTACTGCTGATTCGGTACTATACTGGAAGACAGGGGAATAACCTTATTTTAGTAGCAGTGAGCATCCTATTTTTCTTTATCATCATGCTCAATCCCTTTGTCATTTTAGCTATCTTTGTGGCCTTGATATACAGCCTGTTCCTGCTTTACCCTATGATGAACCAGGAAAGAGAAGATACCAATCTGGTTTTTGAAGAAGTTGTGACAGTAAAGAGGGAGAAAAATCGCTGGTTTGGAAATCTTCACCATTTTTCAAGTTACCAGACTTGTCGTTTTGATGATATCAATCTCTTTCGCCTTATGGGGAAGGATACCATTCATCTAGAGCACGTGATTTTGAGTAATCATGATAATGTTATCATCTTGAGAAAACTGGTCGGTACGACTAGAATTATTGTACCAGTGGATGTAGAAGTCAGCCTTAGTGTCAATTCTCTGTATGGAGACTTAACCTTTTTTGACCAGCCTAAACGTGCTTTACGTAATGAGCAATTTCATCAAGAAACCAGAGACTATCTCAAGAGTCCTAAGAGTGTAAAGATTTTCTTAACAACCATGGTTGGAGATGTTGAGGTGGTGCGCGGATGAAAAAACAACCCTATATTTTAATTGGACTTACCTCTTTTCTCTACGTTGCTTTTCTATTTCGAAGTATTTTTAAGATCTTGGATTTGGAGTGGACTTCTCTTTTCCAGGATCTAGAAAAGACAGAAAAAGTCCTTTTTCTAGCCCTGATGTTTAGTCTTGCCCTAGCCTTTTTATTAGTCCTATTCTGGACAATGGTTGACGAAATTTCAAAGAGAAGAATCCAAGCAAATCTCAAACGTCTCCTAGCTGGCAAAGATATAGAAAGTCTGGGAGATGCTGACTTAGACGCAAGTTTTAGAAATTTGTCAGGAAAGCTCGGTTTGTTGACAGAAGCTATTCAAAAAGCAGACAATCAGGCCTTGGTCAAGGAAGAAGTGATTATTGAAAAGGAGCGCAAGCGAATCGCGCGTGACTTGCATGATACAGTTAGTCAAGAAATTTTTGCTGCCCATATGATTTTATCAGGACTCAGTCAACAAGCTTCCAAATTAGACAGAGAGAAGATGCAGACACAACTCCAGAGTGTAACAGCTATTTTGGAGACAGCTCAAAGAGACTTGCGCATTCTTCTTTTGCATTTACGACCAATTGAACTGGAACAAAAAAGCTTGGTGGAGGGGATTCAGCTACTCCTCAAAGAGCTAGAAGAAAAAAGTGAATTGAAGGTAAGCTTTAAATATCAGGTAACTGCACTACCTAAAAAGATTGAAGAACATATCTTCCGTATCGTCCAAGAATTGATTAGTAATACCCTTCGGCATGCACAAGCTTCCTGTTTGGATGTTTATCTTTATCAAAGGGAAACAGGCTTGCAATTGAAAGTAGTAGACAACGGTCGCGGTTTTCAGTTAGATGATGTTGCTGAATTAAGCTATGGTTTACGCAATATCAAAGAACGAGTGGAAGATATGGCTGGGACTATACAATTATTAACAGCACCCAAGCAAGGTTTGGCATTGGATATCCGCATTCCCTTGCTTGATTTGGATAGATAAGAGGAAGTAAGATGAAACTATTATTGGTAGATGACCACCAAATGGTGCGTCTTGGTTTGAAAAGTTATTTTGAATTACAAGATGATGTAGAGGTTGTAGGAGAAGCAACCAATGGCGCGGAGGGAATTTCTATGGCCTTGGAGCTTCGGCCAGATGTGATTGTCATGGATATTGTCATGCCTGAAGTCAATGGGATTGACGCAACTCTAGCTATTCTCAAAGAATGGCCGGAGGCTAAAATTTTGATTGTGACTTCTTATCTAGATAATGAAAAAATCATGCCAGTCTTAAATGCTGGGGCTAGGGGTTATATGCTCAAAACTTCTAGCGCTGATGAATTGCTGCACGCAGTTCGTAAGGTAGCAGCCGGTGAGTTTGCTATTGAACAAGAGGTGAGCAAGAAGGTGGAATACCACCGTAATCACGTCGAACTTCATGAAGAGTTGACTGCGCGTGAACGGGATGTCCTTCAACTAATCGCAAAGGGCTATGAAAACCAGCGCATTGCTGATGAATTGTTTATTTCTCTTAAGACTGTTAAAACCCATGTTTCGAATATTCTGGCTAAACTTCAGGTTAGCGACCGCACCCAGGCAGCAGTCTATGCCTTTCAGCATCACTTGGTAGGCCATGAAGACTTCTAGATGCATCTTTTGGAGCCAAAGCAAGGTTTGTTCGGTAAATTGGATACATTTAGCAAAAAAACAGTAATTTAGAATTAGCAAGTATCTCAAGCAGTCCTAAAAACTCATGTCTGACCAGAAAAAACCATAATAGGCGGTAGCTAGTAGAACTTGTTAACAACAAGAATAGTAGAGAGTATCATCTCGAGAAAGATGTCTGTCAAATGAGCCTAGCGCACTTGTTCAGACTGCAAAAAGAGACAAATGATTTAGACCAAGGATTTAGTCCAGTAAGTTAGAAGACTAATACTCAATGGAAATCAAAGAGCAAACTAGGAAGCTAGCCGCAGGTTGCTCAAAGCACTGCTTTGAGGTTGCAGATAGAACTGACGAAATCAGCTCAAAACACTGTTTTGAGGTTGTGGATAGAACTGACAAAGTCAGTAACATATATACGGCAAGGTGAAGCTGACGTGGTTTGAAGAGATTTTCGAAGAGTATAAGTCCTTTTATAGTGGATTGAATCTAGAACAGTACACTATGGCTGCTAAAAAATATTTCTAGAAATTAGTTTGCCTTTCCTAAACGATTTGTTCGTACCTTATTGCAATCTACTATATTTGACTCTCGCAGGTGTAATCGATGGCATCCCTCGGTGCCATCTCATATTTTTACAAGAAAACACCATTTTGATCCTATAAAATCAAAAAGAGCAGAAATTTTCAGTGTGCAATCACCTATAGTATAGGATTTATTAAAAACTCTTTCCTTAGCTTCTTAGAACAGAAGAAGATCCATTGATTGACTTATAAATTAAAAATATATACTTGGACTAGCATCTTTCTTAAGTGGCCTGTCAATAAAAGTGTAGGTTGATTTTTCTTGAGTAGTAAAAGATTCAAGAAAATTTAGGATCGCTAATGTTCTTTGATAAAAACTTCATTCATTTATTTTTTCTTTCATTCTGAAAACTTAATGTAAATTTTCTGTTTTTTGAAATATTATGTCTTAAAAGGTCCAGCGAAGAAAACTATGTATGTAGAATCCTGTTTTACTTAATTTTTAGATAACTATATTAAGTGATAAAAGGCATTGTATATGTAGTTTTTGGTTTATAAAATACTGCTAAATACTTGAAAGTTCGAAAGTTATTTTGATTATGTGACTTTCAGTCCGTCTCGCTCCGTTAGGTGCGAGACAAAAAAACCACCCGCTATGCGGGTGCGCATCGAAGGTTATACCAAAAAACTCCAAACGCGATACAAATAAGGTGTTCAAGCCAA
>NZ_JASHBO010000021.1:0-18913 GCF_047464615.1 Streptococcus infantis | reverse complement strand
AGCTTTCTAAAGCTCTCTCCTTGCTTTTTGAGTTCATAGATCCGAACTTTATCTTCATAAGTTAATTTCATAATAAAAACACCCCAAAAGTTAGATTTTCTTTTGTCTAACTTTTGGGGTGCAATTCATTTTGTCCCAACCTCTTTTTCTAGATTAAACTTTTTGGAGTCCTTGAACAGCATCATGATTGATGAGTAATTGCCCATATTCTTGTAGGACAGAACGGCTGATATCACTATCATCTGCAAATTCTCGCATACGTGCCAACAACCAAGCTGGATAAAGGCTAGGTTGATCTTCTACATCAACTAAGACTGTCAGATAGTACTGGTCATTCATCTTGTAGAGTTCTGAAGTCTCCATTTGGTAGTCAACCGTTTTGGCAAAAGAAACCAAATTAGATAAATCATCAAAACGTAAGATGTAGTAGATATAAGGCTCTCTTTTTCCTTCTTCTACTTCGAGGGCTTCATCAAGCGCTGCTTCTTCTTCCTTTTCAACCTGCTCTAAAGATTGAATAGCTTCAATATCATCTTTAGTTTTTTCTGCCATGGTTTTCTCCAAGGTTTTCAAAAACTCATCTGGAGACATTTTGGCCAATTCATCCATATCTGGAAGGTCTGCCAAATCGTCAAAGTCCAAATTCTGATCAATCTTAGACTTGGTCACAAAAACATCAACCTTGTCTGGCTTAGGTGTTACTCGGAAGCTAAGCATGCCCGTATCCAAGAAACTGTCTGGCATCTCTAACTCATCCAAGATTGCGTAGAAGAATTCTTCTGTTTTCTCTTGCGGAACGAGAAAGTCTGCGATTTCCATTCCACGATCCATCAAATCTTCTAAAGACATAGTGATTTTTAAAGTCGTATCACTGATTTGTTTCATTTTCATAGTTCGTAACCTCATACTTTCAGTTCTATCTATTATACAAGATTTCACAGATTTTATCAAAAGAATGGCGTTGGAATGTGATATAATACTAGTATCTAGTTTAGAATATAAGAAAGAAAGTTTCATGAAAAATATAAAAGTTAATGCTTTGGCTAGCTTGCTGGTCAATATCTTGAATATCGTTTTTCCTTTGATTACTAATCCCTATCTAACGCGAATTCTTAGCAAATCGAATTACGGTTACTTCAACACTGCCAACACCTGGGCAAGCTTTGTCATTCCACTCGCTGCCTTTGGGATTTACAATTATGGGATTCGAGCAATTAGTAAAGTTAAGGATGACAAAAACAAGATCAATTATGTCTTTTCTAAGTTGTTCTATATTTCGCTCATTACTTCTGTTGTAACAACAATTATCTACTTCCTCTTTATTCACTTTGATACCAGTATTGTCAACCTCAAAATCCTTTACTATATCCTTGGAATCCAGGCACTCTTCCAATTTCTCAATATCGAGTGGATGAATGAAGCCTACGAGAATTATTCTTTTATCCTTTATAAAACACTGGTTATTCGGATTGGAATGTTGGTCGCTATCTTCGCTTTCGTTAAGACACCTGATGATATCGTCCCTTATGCTACCATCATGAGTGCGACAACTATCATCAACTATCTGCTAAGCTTCCTCTGGATTAAACGAGAGGTCTCCTTTGTTAAGATTGAGTTCATCGAACTTCTCAAGTCATCTAAACCTCTCCTAACTATGCTCCTTCTAGCAAATGCTAATATGCTCTATACCTTACTAGACCGTATGTTCATTACCAAAGGTCCTGATGAGAATTACATCTCATACTACACCATCGCCTCCAGTATCGTTATGCTGATCGCTAGTGTCCTTAGCGGAGCTATCAACGTCAGCATCCCACGACTTGGTTATTATCTAGGAAAAAAAGATTTTACTTCTTATAAAAATTTGGTCAATCAGGGCGCATCCCTCTTTTACTTCCTCATGATTCCTACCAGTATTGGTATTATGGTTTTGGGAACCTATGCTACAGTTATTTACTCTTCTGAGAAATATCTAGAAGCCGGAATTGTAACAAGTGTCTTTGCCTTTCGTACCATTATCTGGGCCATAGAATTAATCCTTGCTAAACAAATTATCTTTATCAATGACCATGAAAACCACTTGACTGCTTTCTACTTTATCGGAGGTGGTGCAAATATTCTATTTAATTCCTTGCTGTTTTTCAATAATATCTTCACTCCTGAATACTACATTGGAACAACCGTTCTAGCTGAAGCAATTGTGGTTCTGCTAGAGATTCGCTTTATTAAGAAGTACAAACTATTGGATTTGAAAGAGATTTTTACAACCTTAACTCGCTACACAATCGTGTCACTCGGTTTCATCCCAATTTATTTTGTTTTTAAAACCCTCTTCCAAGTTCATAGCTACGAAGTTACGATGAATATGATCAGCATGGTTCTTTCTACAATCGCAGCTTGTGGCATCTATTACGCTATCACACTCTTTATTATCAAAGATAAAACACTTCATTATGCGCTTAATCTAGTTCGTGCTAAGATTAAAAGAGGATAAAGGTCTTTATCCCTTTCAAAAATGTTCAAATTAAATATTATGTAACAAAAAGAAGACCTTACAGAGTCTTCTTTTTCTATACAGCCTACACAATAAATACTCACTCAATAAACTTGTTAGAGCATACTAAGTCAAGACAACACCGACCTAGCTTTAAAAAATTAGAAAGAGTATCACTTACAAATCTACTGTTAGTACCTTCCCAGCTCTCACTACTTGCTCACCTGCAATATAGACGTCATTAACGTCACTCGATTTGACAGCATAAACGAGGTGAGAAAGCATGTTTTCTTGAGGTTGGAGATGGATTTTTCCTTGCGGTTGGATAACGAGAAAATCTGCTTGCTTGCCGACTTCTAGGCTACCAATCTCATCTTCCATTCCTAGTACCTTAGCTCCTTCAATCGTCAGTGCCTTGAGAGCAGTTTCAATAGGAAATTGACTGGCATCACCGCTCTTCATTTTCTGTAAAAGGGCCGCCGTGCGTCCTTCCTCAAACATATCGAGATTATTGTTAGAAGCAACTGAGTCCGTCGCGATACCAACTGGAACACCTGCTTTTTGTAATTGAATGATTGGTGCAATTCCCGAAGCTAGTTTGAGGTTGCTGATAGGATTGTGGGCGATAGCGACTTGCGAATCTGCCAAGCGGGTAATTTCTGCTTCATTTAACTCCACACCGTGGGCAAATACAGCCTGATGATCTAAATACCCAAGTTCATCTAGAAAGGCTATTGGACGTTTGCCATAACGTTTCAGGATAATGCCTGGCTCTTCTTTTGTTTCTGCCACATGAATATGAAGTGGAATATCTTCTTTTTTTGCTAGGTTCAAACTAGCCTCTAACAATTCTCGACTACAACTGTAGGGCGAATGAGGAGCCACCATAACCTTGAAATTGGGATCCTGATAGCCTTTGATTGTCCCGATGACAGCACGAGTTTTTGCTATAGTCTCATCTGTGGTCTCCATGTCTGAAGAAAAGATAGTTGGAGAAAAATAGCAACGCATCTTGGATGCCTTGACTGCTTCATAAATCTTCTCTATCTCTACTCCATTGGGATTGTACATATCATTGAAAGTTGTCGTTCCTGACTGGAGCATCTCTGTTAGCGCCTCTTTGACGGCTTTTGTAGTCATCTCTGGTGTAAATTCTGCTTCTGCTGGCCAGATATACTCCTCCAGCCATTCGTGGAGATTGCTATCATCACGAATCCCCCTCAAGCCTGTCATTGCAGAGTGAGTATGGCAGTTAACCAAACCAGGCATAATCCAAGCACCCTGATAGTCTATGATTTGATCTGCTTGCTTGAGAATTTCTTGATTTTCCTGACCGACATAGATGATTTGAGAATTTTCAAGAGCTAAGATACCATCCAGGTAGACATGGAAATCTTGGTCACAAGTCACGATATTTACATGCTGAAAGACTTTCATCAATAGGCTCCTTTTCTAAATTATACTCTTCGAAAATCAAATTCAAACCGCGTCAACGTCGCCTTGCCGTATATATGTTACTGACTTCGTCAGTTCTATCTACAACCTCAAAGCAGTGCTTTGAGCAACCTGCGGCTAGTTTCCTAGTTTGCTCTTTGATTTTCATTGAGTATTAGCTTTCATACTAGATAATTTTTCTAGCTATTGTAACAAAAAAGTCACCCGAAGGCAACTTTTCTTGTTGTTTATTGGCATTATAAAGGCTTTCCCATTTATTCTGGGCTAAAAGCTGCTGCTTCTTGCATTTGATAATATTTACCTTTTCTAGCCATCAGTTCCTGATGATTGCCATACTCGACAATATCTCCATCCACCAAGACAAGAATCAAATCAGCATCCTGAATGGTCGACAAACGGTGGGCAATGATGAAGCTTGTCCGTCCTTTCATGAGTTTGGCAAAGGCATCCTGAACCAGAACCTCGGTACGGGTATCGATGGATGAAGTTGCTTCATCTAAGATAAGAATCTTAGGAATGGCTAGAAAGACACGGGCAATGGTTAAGAGCTGAGCCTGACCAACAGACAAGGATTCACCTGCATTTTCAAGCTTGGCATCATAACCCTGTGGCAACTGTTGGATAAAGAAATCTGCGTTAGCTGCCTTGGCTGCCGCAATAACCTGATCTCGGCTTGCTTCAGGATTTCCAAAAGCAATATTGTCATGAATGGTTCCTTGCTTGAGCCAGGTTTCTTGAAGCACCATCCCAAACTGCTGTCTCAATGATGATCGGGTATAGTCATAAATCGAGCATCCATCCAGTAAAATATCTCCAGAGTTTATAGGATAAAAACGCATGAGGAGATTGATGAGGGTGGATTTCCCAGCACCCGTTGGTCCAACGATGGCAACCTTACTACCTGCTGGAATGTCAATAGACAAGTCCTTGATTAGTATTTTTTCAGGATTGTAACCAAAAGAAACATGTTTAAAGGAAATAGCTCCCTTGACTTGGTCGCTGTTCAATTCTTTATGGCCAGTTTCTGTAATCTCAGGGCTTTCTAAAACAGTATAAACACGTTCTGCACAAGCCAATGCACTCTGCAACTCGGCTAAGACCGATGAAATATCATTAAAAGGCTTAGTGTACTGCTGCACATAGTTCAAAAAGGTCACTAAACGTCCAACTGTCAAAGTAGAGCCCATCATGATACGGAAAGCACCAACTCCAGCAAGAAGGGCATAAATAAGGGCATTTACAAAACGGGTTGAAGGATTGACTGTCGAAGAATAAAAGATAGCCGACTGAGAATAGACTGCATAAGTATCGTTTGCCTCATGAAGTCTCTCGATAAACTCTTCCTGGGCATTAAACGACTGGATAATGTTCTGCTGGGTAAGCGACTCCTCAATCAACTGGGTTTGAATCCCTCTAGTCTCCGTCTGCTTTTGAAAGAGATGGTAGGATTTCTTGGCAATAAAGCGTGAAATAACCATAGACAGAGGTGTTAAGAGCAGAACTAATAGAGTCATCAAGAGATGAATTTGAAGCATGGCAAGGATGCTGACCAAAATCATCAGAACTCCGATAAAAAATTGGTTGAAAATCATATTCAATCCCACTGCCAACTGTTCAATATCTGTCGTCACACGGCTGACCATTTCTCCGCTCCCCTGTTTGTCTACAAGGGCAATCGGGAGACGATGGAGTTTTTGAATAATTTTTTCACGTAAATCTCTGGTATAGGAGAAAATGAGGCGGTTGTATAGGAGGGGATTGGCCCATTGAACTAGTGTATTTCCTATGACCACCAATATCATCTGGAGAAAAATCTGCCAAAATACCTGAGATGAGCCCGTCACTAGGACTTGGTCAATTACCTGTCCAATCAAGATTGGCAGATAGATTGATAGGGCTACTTGGGCAATGGTTCCCAAGAAAGCCAGGAAAAGAAGGATGGGATGACTTGCTAACTCTTTTGCTAATCGTTTAAGGGTTTGACTTGCATGTTTGCCTTTCATTCTAGTCCTCCTTTCCATGTTGGGATGCATTGATTTCACGATAGACTTGACTAGTCTTCATCAATTCCTCATGATTTCCAAGCGCTAATTGCTGACCTTTCTCTAAAAGGAGAATTTGATCAGCAATCTTCAAAGTCGAAGTTCGTTGGGAAATCAAGATTAAGCTAGAATCAGGCAAGTTTTCCTGAACAGCCTTCAGAAGATTGGACTCAGTAATGGTATCAAGGGCTGACGTCGCATCATCGAGGATGAGAAAAGGAGCTTGACGTAAAACTGCTCGGGCAATCGATAAACGTTGTTTTTGCCCACCTGAGAAATTACGGCCACCCGCTTGGACTTCTGCGTCCAGTTGACCTTCCTTATCGCTGACAAAGTCCTTGGCCTGAGCAATTTCCAAGGCCTGCCAGAGTTCTCGGTTCGAGACAGGCTCTTCCATACCCAAGGTCAAGTTAGAACGGATGGTTCCCTTAAAGAGTTCAACCTTTTGAGGGACATAGGCCATCCAAGAACGCCATTCAGAAAGATCGCGAGGACTACGTCCATCTCGATAAAGGGAAATGCTTCCCTTATCTGCCGGATAGAGCCCAAGTAGGACTTGTACCAAGGTTGATTTACCAGAACCGGTTCCCCCAATAATCCCAAGAATCTGCCCCTCTTTCATTCCAAAAGAAATATCTCTCAGAGAAGGTTGGGCAGCATCAGGATAGGTAAAGGTTAACTCTTCAACTCGTAAGGACTGGTTTAATGAACCTTCCCTTTGCGCAATTTCTGCCAGTATATCTTCAGGTTCTTCAGCGAATACTTCTTCAATCCGCTTGGCAGAAATATAAGACTGGTTGAGTGAATTAATGAGCATGGCTAGTTTTATCAACTCTACCAAGATTTGCAGGAGATAGTTGATTAAGGCAATCAAGGCACCTTGACTGAGCCAACCCCCTTGGATAGAAATATAACCATTCCAGATAATCACTAACAAGGTTCCGTTGACGATCAAATAGGTTACGGGGGGCAAGAGACTGGACCAGTATCCTGTTTTCATTTGGATAGCTGTATAGACTTGATTGAGTACTTGGAAGTTCTCGATTTCTCGTTTTTCTTGGCCAAAGGCACGAATCACACGCATACCTTGTATCTGTTGGCGTATTTCCTGAACCAGCTGGTCTGTTTTCTTTCTCAAAGTACTATAGAGAGGATTGACCAAACGTGATAACACGACAATAACAAAGGACAAAATGGAAACCATGACCAAAAACCAGAAGGTCAATTCAGGCGAGAGGCGATAGGCCATAAAAATGGCACCGAAAACAATAATAGGCGCCCTTAAAAATAAGCGTAAAAATTGATTGATCCCTGTCTGAATCTGATAGGTATCTGAAGTCAAACGCGTCACCAAACTCGAAGTCGTTAAACGATCTCTACTATCCTTGGGCAAGGAAAGAATATGACGATAGAGATCATTGGTCAACTCCTTGGTGAAGCCGACTGCTGCCTTGGCTGAGTAAAACTGAGCTACTAAGGCTACCAAAACGCCGATAACTGCAAACACAAAGAGGAGACCCATTTGCATCCAGAGATGAGCTTGATCTTTTTGAGGGATGGATTGGTCGACAATCCCAGCTATCACCATGGGTACCAAGAGTTCAAAAACAGCTTCTAGCAGCTTAAACAAGGGTGCTAGAAAAGACTCCTTGATGTAGGGTTTAAAGTAAGAAAGTAAGTGTTTCATAAGTCTCTTCTATTTACAAAATGAAGAAGGTGGAAAAACCACCATCTTTTTTACTTGTTCAAATATGGAAGTAAGTAGCCATAACCAGCCTCTTCCATCTCATCCTTAGCAATGAATCGTAAAGAAGCAGAATTGATACAATAGCGTAAGCCACCTAGTTCCTGAGGCCCGTCTGTAAAGACATGACCCAAGTGGGCATTACCCGAACGTGACCGAACTTCGATACGCTCCATACCGTGACTCAAGTCACGATAGTAATGGATCAGCTCTTTAGAAATCGGTCTACTAAAACTTGGCCAACCACAGCCTGAGGCAAACTTATCCTTGGCAAAGAAGAGGGGCTCCCCAGTCGTGATATCGACATAAATTCCTTCCTCAAAAGTTTGGTCGTAAGCATTTCTAAATGGAGCTTCCGTTGCTGCTTCTTGCGTGACTCTATAGGACTCTTCAGACAGTTGTTCTCGTAAAGCTGCCTGACTAGGTTTTTCATAGTTGGCCGCATCAATCAGTGGTTTCTCCGCATCCCTCACATCAATATGGCAATAGCCACCAGGATTTTTCTTGAGGTAGTCTTGGTGATAGTCCTCAGCCAGGATATAGTGACGAAGCTTCTCCACTTCAACCGCTATCTTGCGACCGAGCATGCGCTCCTGCTCTTGGACAAGAGCATAGATAGTCGGTAAATCCTTTTCATCTAGGTAATAAATCCCTGTGCGGTACTGACGACCACGATCGTTTCCTTGTTGGTTGACAGATAAAGGATCAATGACTCGGAAATAATAGAGCAAGATCTCACGAAGCGATACCACCTTTTCATCGTAGATGACTTGCACAGTCTCTGCGTGATCTGTTTCTTTGATCAGTTGATAGTTAGTAGTTTCAACTTGACCATTAGCGTAACCAACACTTGTTTGCAGGACTCCAGAAATTCTGGAAAAATATTCTTCTAAACCCCAGAAGCAACCACCTGCTAAATATATTTCTGCCATCTCATACCTCCTTGACCAACTATCGGTCGCTAAACACGGGAAACATTTCATACTCTTCGAAAATCTCTTCAAACCACGTCAGCTTCGCCTTGCCGTAGATATATGTAACTGACATCGTCAGTCTTATCTACAACCTCAAAGCAGTGCTTTGAGCAACCTGCAGCTCGCTTCCTAGTTTGCTCTTTGATTTTCATTGAGTATCAATTCCCATGTTTCATTTTCAAAAAAAGGACAGGAAGCCCTCTAATAGAGAGTTTCCCCATCCTATTGCTAAATTTATTTTGCTTCGACGCGAACGCCTTCTGTGTCTACTTGCAAATCATGAAGCTTACCTTTGAACGGTTGCTTTTCAAGCTCTGCCTTAATCTTTGGCATCTTGTCAGGGTCAGCCAAGACCATGACAGTCGGACCAGCTCCAGAGAGGTAGGTTGCATAAGCACCATTTTTCTTGGCAACTTTTTTGATGGTCGCAAATTCTCGCACCAGTTCTTGACGGTAACGTTCGTGGAAGAGGTCACTCTCGATAGCTTGACCAGCTTTGACCATATCTCCTGTCAATAGAGCTGCGATAGCCACATTGGCTATTGAACTTGCTGCAACAGCTTCCTTGTATGATAATTTCTTAGGCAAGACACCACGACTATCGCGAGTTCGCAATTCATAGTTTGGAATATAGGCTAGGAAGGCACACTCTGGGAAAGGCGCCACTACTGCTGAAACCTGACCTTCAACTGAGCTGGCAATAACCAGATTTCCGTAGATGGCTGGTGCAACATTATCAGGATGGCCTTCAATCTTAGTCGCCAATTGCAATTTGTCGTGATCGCTTAATTTAAGATTTCCTAATTGATTTGCCAGTTCAATCCCTGCAACGATGACAGAACTAGAAGAACCTAGTCCACGTGCAAGTGGAATATCACTAATCATTTTCAGACGTCTTGGTTGTAGGTCTGGAACGATTTGTAAGGCAATCTTTAGCAAAAGATTACGTTCGTCACGTGGAATCCATTTACCTAGTTGGTGCTCAATCATCCATTCTTCACGTTCTTCACAAACCTGAATTTCTAGATACTTAGTTACAGCTACACCAACAGAGTCAAAACCAGGACCCACATTGGCACTTGTAGCAGGTACAATAATCTTCATCTTAATCTCCTAAAACCTTGAAGGTGTTGAGAAGTTCAAACTCGGCTACACCCTTCAAAGCTGCTGTAATATTTTCAAGTTGCGCCTTGTTGATTTTATGAGTGATGATGACAACACGAGCCTTACCTTCTTGCTTACCATCTTGAAGGATTTGCTTGAAGGAAATATCTTCTGCGTTAAAGAGCTCAGCCAATTTCAAAACTTGACCTTTTGAATCTGGAGCCAAGATTGAGAAATAGTAGTTAGCTTTGACATCTTCTGGCTTAGCCAAGACCACTGGACGGCTGTATTCATTAAAGGCTTTTCCAATTGTTCCATCATTCAAACGACGAACGATACGGGCAATATCAGCCACAACACTTGTTGCAGTTGGTTTTTGACCTGCACCTGGTCCGTAGTACATAGACTCGCCGATACCGATAGATTCCACAAAGACAGCATTCATAACACCGTTAACACTTGCTAGTGGGTGTTCTTTAGGAAGGAAGGTTGGTGTAACCTCAGCAGCGATTCCAGAAGGTGTTTCTTCGATAGAACCAACTAATTTCACAACATAACCAAGTTCTTGAGCTACTGCTACATCTTCTGGAGTGATGTTGCGAATTCCTTGGTGGCCAACATCTTCAAACTTGACATTCATCCCAAAAGCAAACTGGCTAAGGATAACCATCTTGTAGGCTGCATCAATCCCGTCCACATCATTGGTTGGGTCGCTTTCAGCGAAGCCAAGTCGTTGTGCTTCTGCCAAAGCATCCTCGTAAGACCAACCTTCGGTTACCATTTTAGTCATCATGAAGTTTGATGTTCCATTGACGACACCAAGAACACGTGTGATTTTGTCTGATGCTAGTGAGTTAACCAAGGTACGAAGGATTGGAATTCCTCCCGCAACAGCTGCTTCATAATAAAGAGCAACATTATGAGCTTTAGCAATCTCAAGCAATTCTGCACCATGAACAGCCAAAAGGTCCTTGTTGGCTGTCACGACATGCTTTCCTGCTTCTAAGGCGCGAGTGATAAACGTTTTAGCAGGTTCGATACGTCCCATCAACTCAACAACAATTGTGATGTCTTTGTCTGACAAAATTTCGTCGATATTTGTTACGAAATTAAAATCATTTCCTGCCTCAAGCAAGCGTGCTTTCTCTTCATCGTCTTTGACCAAAACCTTGGCTACTTCAATTTCTGAATGTGCTGCTTGAACAATTTTTTCTCCATTTTCCTTTAGTAAGAATGGTACACCACTGGCTACTGTACCAAATCCAAGTAAAGCAATCTTAACTGACATATTTGTCTCCTCGAAATTTTCTAATAGTCCTATTATACCAAAATTGTGAGAAAATTCCTACCATTCTGAACTAAAAATAGGAGCGTCAAATCATAAAAAAGCCTGCCCTGATACAAACTAGGACAGACTCTATTTTCAATCTATTTCACAAAGACCATTTCCTTGTCACTAGACAAGTCTTCTCGATAATTGAAACCCGCAAAGCTGAGCTTTTTAATCTCTGCTACCGAAGTCACCTGATTTTCCATCAAGGCTGTTAAGAAAGCACCTCTAGCTTTCTTTGAAATGGTTGAGTGGACTTTAAGTTTTCCATCTCTGTCTTCCATAAACTTAAAGGTCATCAATTTTTCACGGATATCTTTTGGAAAGACAGTTTCAAACTCCGAAGACAAGAGTGAAAAGATTAGTTCTTCACCCTTCACCGACTCTTCATAAGCTGACTTCCAGTGACTTTTCAGGCTTTTCCCAGCAATTTTAAGCTTCATCAAAAAGTCCAGTCTGTGAGGTGCAATCGATGCAAAGGCTGGAATCACACCGTAAAGAGCTGACGTTATCATGAGGTGTTTCTCCAGATAGGCTTCTTCAGCCTTGCTTAGATTGTCCCGTTTGATGTTGCGATACATGAGTCCATCAAAGAGGTGCAAGGCTGGATAGTTTATCGCAGTTCCATTTTCTAAGGCCTGGATATGGTCATACTCCTCTTGCGCTTTTTCGGCAGATATTTTGTAAAAGTTCTCCAGCTCTTGGGCAGAATATCTGGCCAATTCATCCAGCACCGCCTGACTTTCAGGACGCAATGGTTTAGCCTCTAAACTAGGGATTTCGGTATTCATTTCTTTTGCAGTTGGGATTAGAATTTTCATAGTGTTAGTGTAGCATATTTTTTTAGGACTACCAAGGATTTGCACCTAAAAACCTCGGTGAATACCGAGGCTTCTTTCCTTATTTTGGCAATCCTAACCAGATTGCAAAGAGAACGAGTGCTGTCCCAAGGCAGCTTGTCAAGATAGATGACAGATTAAACTTTTTCTCCTTTAGGTGAGAAAATCCTATCTTCAAAGCGAAAAGACCAAGCAACATCGAACCAATCATCAGATAAAATCCCATTTGACTGTCCTCCATTTATTATTCTTTCATCCATTATCACAAATTTCAAACAAGAGTGCAAGAAAAACGAATTTTTTTAGTTATTTAGCTTGAAAAATCATCCACTATTCTAGTGAAAGATAATCTGAACCTGCTTATATGATAATCCCTTCTAAATGATCCAGTTCATGCTGACAGATCTGAGCAGGAAATCCTGTCAGGGTAATGGTTTGCTCTTGCCAATGGATATCTCGATAAGCCACGGTAATCTTTTCATACCGAGTTATTGGTCTCACTCCTGTCAAAGACAAACAACCTTCCTCTGTTTCGTATAAGCCTTCAAAAGATTGGAGAACCGGATTAAACATAACCATGGGAATCATTCCGATATTAAAAATAATAACACGTTTTTGTACCCCAATCATATTGGCTGCTAGTCCAACACAGGTTTCTCGGTTAGCCAATAGGGTATCCTGCAAATCCTTTGCTAGGGGTAAATCTTCCTGACTAGCAGGCTGGGATACCTGCGATAAAAACATCATATCTTTCACAATTTTCTTTTCCAAGATTCTTTCCTCCATGCGATATCATTCTCCTTGATTATAGCATAAAATGCTCAGTCAATTTATCTTTATTTAAAAGCAAAAAAGCCATCCGAAGATGACTTTTCATAATTGTTTAAATAGCGTTTTTATCTTTTCCAAGTGCTCGTTGGACTGCTTTAACAATCTCAACAAGGACTACAATCATAAGCGCTCCTACAGCGACCACCATCCATTGAGTCAAACTCAAATGTGACACGTGGAAGAGATTATTAAATCCAGGAACCAAAATTGTCACCACAAAGAGGACGAAGGCAACTGGGATAGACCAGTTAAATGTCTTGTTCTTGAAGAGTCCAACCGTAAAGATTGATTGGTAAACAGACTTGACGTTAAAGGCATGGAGCAATTGGATCAAACCGAGAGTTGCAAAAGCCATGGTAAGGGCATCCGCATGGATTTCAGTATGACTTTGGTGCTCTGGGAAGAGAAGAGCCCAACCATAAACACCTAAAACGAGCATGGTTTGGAAGATCCCTTGATAAATGATTGCTCCGAAGACACCACCATCAAAGAAGTTAGACTTACGCCCACGAGGTTTGTGAGTCATGACGCCTGGCTCAGCTGGTTCCACACCAAGGGCGATGGCTGGGAGCGTATCTGTTACCAGGTTAATCCATAGCAAATGCACTGGTTGAAGCACATCCCAACCCAACAAGGTTGCAAAGAAGATGGTGAAAACTTCAGCCATATTAGCAGACAAGAGGTATTGGATGGATTTTTGGATATTTGAGAAGACCTTACGTCCTTCTTCTACCGCTACGATAATGGTTGCAAAGTTATCATCAGCAAGGACCATATCAGAAGCTCCCTTAGAAACTTCTGTACCTGTAATCCCCATACCGATACCAATGTCAGCTGTCTTAAGTGAAGGCGCATCGTTGACCCCATCACCCGTCATAGCGACAACCTTACCTTCATTTTGCCATGCTTTCACGATACGAACCTTGTGCTCAGGTGATACACGAGCATAAACAGAGTATTGCTTGAAGACTTTTTGGAATTCTTCATCAGTGAGTTCATTCAACTCAGCACCAGTGAAGACATGGTTTTCTGTATCATTTGGATCGATGATTCCCAAACGTTTGGCAATGGCTTCAGCTGTATCTTGGTGGTCACCTGTGATCATGATCGGACGGATACCTGCTTCCTTAGCGACACGAACAGCTTCTGCTGCTTCTGGACGCTCAGGGTCAATCATTCCGACCAAACCAGAGAAGATGAGGTCAGACTCAACGATTTCAGATTCCAAAGTTGGGATTTCCTTGCTTGTCTTATAAGCCATCATCAAGACACGAAGGGCTTGTTTGGCCAAGTCTTTGTTGGTTGCAAGAATAGCTTTCTTGTCTTCTTCTGTGATTGGGCGAACTTCCCCATTGACTTCAATACGCGTCACACGCTTGAGCAATTGGTCAGGCGCACCCTTGACAGCGATAAAGTAAGAACCGTCTGCTTCCTTATGAATAGTAGACATGAGTTTACGGTCTGAGTCAAATGGCAATTCTGCCACACGTGGCTCATCCTTCAAGACTTCACGAACATCAAAGTTGTGGTCCAAACCAAACTGTACAAGAGCTGTCTCCGTTGGGTCACCAATCAATTTACCAGATGGATCCACCTTGGTATCGTTGGCAAAGTTCATGATACGTAGCGTATTGTTGTTAGCCGCAATCTCAGCTGCTGAGCTTTGCAATTGACCGTTGGTATAGACTTTTTCAACCGTCATTTGGTTCATGGTCAAGGTACCTGTTTTATCAGATGCGATGATTTCTGTTGAACCAAGTGTTTCAACGGCTGGCAATTTACGAACGATTGAATTACGTTTGGCAAGGGTTGTTGTTCCCAAAGATAGAACGATAGTTACAATGGCAGGAAGTCCTTCTGGAATCGCAGCAACCGCAAGGGCTACCGCAACCATCAAGCCTTCTAATGGATGCTCTCCACGAACGAAGACACCAACCAAGAAAGTAATAACGGCAATCACAATAATCAAGTAAGTCAAGGCCTTAGATAATTGTTCCAAGCTTTGCTTCAATGGTGTTTCAGTTTCGTCTGCGTTGGCTAACATATCCGCAATCTTACCAACTTCTGTATACATACCAGTGTTGGTCACGACACCAATACCACGACCGTAAGTTACGTTTGAGTTTTGGTAACCCATGTTAACACGATCCCCGATACCAGCATCTGCTTCAACAAGTCCTGTCACATCTTTTTCAACTGGCACAGACTCCCCTGTAAGAGCTGCTTCTTCAATTTTAAGGGAAGCTGCTTCAAACAAACGCATATCTGCAGGCACGACATCTCCCGCTTCAAGCAAGACGATGTCACCAGGTACCAATTCTTTTGAGTCGATCTCAATCACATGACCATCACGACGAACACGAGCCATCGGGCTAGACATATTTTTCAGCGCTTCAATGGCTGCTTCTGCTTGCCCTTCTTGGTAAACCCCAAAGGCAGCATTCAAGACAACTACAGCCAAGATGATAAGAGCATCTGTTAAACCATCCATCCCTTCTGTAATCACAGAAAGTGCCGCTGCCGCAAGCAAGATGATAATCATCAAATCCTTAAATTGATCTAGGAATTTAGCTAGTAGGCTACGTTTTTCGCCCTCTTCCAACTCATTACGACCATAAGTCGCTAAGCGTTCTTGAGCTTGAGCAGTTGACAAACCTTCGACAGATGAGTCCAAGTTCTTTAGGACTTCCTCAGAAGATTGCGTGTAAAACAAATCTTTATTTTGTTCTTTTGACAAAACAGTCTCCTCCTTTTTGGCCTCTTTTTACAAAAAAAGAGACCTGTTTTTTAAAAAAACAAGTCTCGCTGTTTAATATAGTGCCGGAAATAATTCGTAATGACGACACTATCGCGGTTAACCGCCAGCTACTCCCTTGAGTAGTTCTATTATATCAGAATTTCAAAAGTTTTCAAGTTTTGAGGTGGGGTTACTCATTACTCTCATCATAGGTACGATCACTGATAATATATCTTGGACGTTGCTTGGCTTCTAGATAGATTTTTCCGATATATTCCCCAATTACACCAAGACTAATCAGCTGAACTCCCCCAAGTAAACTTACAATGGCATATGTACTGGCCCAACCAGCTACTACTGTACCAGCAAATTTGCTCCACAAAACCCAGATAATCAACAAAAAACTAAAAAGTGAAGTCATAACTCCCAAGCTAGTAATCAAGCGAATAGGTTTAATCGATAAGCTAGTAATTCCATCCATAGCTAGACCAAGCATTTTAGAGAGTGGATAGTGGCTCTCACCAGCAATCCGCTCATGGCGTTTATAAGTCACGTAGGAATACTTAAATCCTACAAGAGGCATAATGCCTCGAAGAAATAAGTTTACTTCTTTAAATTTAGCAAGTTCATGAATAAAACGTTTTGAGACTAAACGATAATCAGCATGATTAAAAACGACATCCGCTCCAAATAAATGCATCACTTTATAAAAACCTTCTGCTGTAATACGCTTAAAAGCTGAGTCTGTATCTCTATTATCACGAACGCCGTAGACTATCTCTGAACCTGTCTTATATTCAGCAATCATCTGATTCATACAATGAATATCATCCTGGCCGTCTGCATCAATGGTAATCACGATATCCGCAAATTCTGCAGCTTCATACATTCCAGCAAGGACACTACTTTGATGGCCTCGATTTCGGCTCTGCGAAATACCTACTACATATGGATTTGATGTAGCATATTCTTGGATAAGCTCCCAAGTTTGATCTTTACTGCCATCATTGACATACATGACCTTACTTAATGGATGGACTTCTTGGTTTTTCACAAGCTCCTCAATTTTTCCAACAAACATTGGATTAGTATGAGGTAACACTTGCTCTTCGTTATAACATGGAATCACGATATATAAAATCGGATTATTTCTACTCATCTTTGTCTCCTAATCTTTTAAATCCAAAGGGAAAATTGGTCCCTCTAAATACTCTGACAATCAATTCACACCCTACTAAAGTCAATATTGTCACAACACTTGTAGTAACGTAGCCATTCACAAAAATACCAGTATATCTTGTAGACAGTTGTAAAACTAATTTTTCTACTAGTACTAAAACAATTGGGGCATGGACACCATAGTAAATCAAGGTTCTTTGACCGATTGATTTCAAGAGAGTCATTTCAGGAATTGACTTAAAGAATATGAGGGTGGACCATATACCTGAAATTGCAGCAATGTAAAACAAGAGATGGTTTCCAATCTGTTGATAGTAAAGATCAACAATCTGTTTCCCGCTCAAATTATAGTTTAGTTTACCTATCACCATAGTTAGCAATAAGGCAACTGGTAAATAGTATATTGCAAAAAACTTTTCCAGTTGCGCTAAATATTTTCTCACACCGAC
Source organism: Streptococcus infantis (assembly GCF_047464615.1). Classification (GTDB taxonomy): domain Bacteria; phylum Bacillota; class Bacilli; order Lactobacillales; family Streptococcaceae; genus Streptococcus; species Streptococcus infantis_Y. The sequence continues at coordinate 1,735 of NZ_JASHBO010000021.1, read as the reverse complement.
ACCTAAGAGTGTAAAAATGATGGCTACAGGAACTAGATCAATATTCCAGATAAGATAAAAATTCCAAGAATAAACTTTTTGTCCTAGAACGACCAAGAATAAGAGGGAAATAGCAATTAGTATCCATTGACCAATCGACCATTTTCTTCTCAGAATGAAGTAACTAACAACATGAGCCAAGAACATGACATTCAGAAACCATAACTGAAAATAAACATGCAGTCTATCTGACAGTAATAATTGTTTAGCAAAATGAATAAGGTTAAAACTAAACACTTGTTCAGGATACATGACAAAGAGTTGAAAGAGGAAAACAAAAATATTCAGGTAAAAAAAGGGTACAACCAAACTTTTCACCTTACTAAAAAAATACTCCTTAAACGTTTTGTATTTAGTAACATTTAAAGTAAATCCCGATAAGAAAAAAAATAAGGGGATATGAAAAACATAGAGGAGTATTTTTGCACGAAGAGGCACAAAACTGCTATGCCCTATAATAACAAGTATAATCGCTAGCCCCTTAGCCATATCTAGGTAACCTATGCGCTTTTTCATCCTATCTATCTTCTCCTGTTCTTAGTCGATAAAGATTCATATCAGAAGTGACCAACTCAACTTCTTCAAAATAAATATCTTTCTGGTAATGTTCTTTCATAATTTTTTTGACCCGATCCATATTTCCTGAGGAAGGTGACCAAAAGAATAGGATGTTCTCCTTATCTAAAGCCGATGAAAGAAGATTACTAGGGTCCTCCACATTGTAGTTTTCCATTAATTGATAGTAATGTGGCGAAAAAGTTTGCCAATTACCTAAGGTTGTTGTATTTTCAATTAACTGATCAGGCTTCATTCTAATCGTAGCCAAGCTTGGTTGAGAATTGACAAGTGTTCCATAACCGCCAAAAACAAGCAATTTATCAGAATGTTTTTCCACTACATCATGATACTCTGATATCATGGATGATTGAATGATTGGGAACCAGTAAAGTTCTTGTCCCACACTATTTACCCAGGCCATACTCGCCAGCATTCCTACAAGTTGTAGATTATAAAAAATTCCTCTTTCTTTCAACAGTTTACGCTTATTGTAAAATAAGGGCGCATAGTAGACGAAAAAGATTAAAAAGCTAACGATAATCGGGATATAAACACGTTCTACTACTCTCTGCCTAACAAATAGTGCACCGATGAGTGCAAATGGAACAAGCGGGAGTAACCAGCCATAGACTTTCTTAGGCTTGAAGAACAAAAACCAGCCAACCATAACAAGAAGAAAGGTTGTCAAAATAATGTTTTGGAAATAATCTTTCACCATCTGAAATACATTAAAGGAGTACTTCTCAGAGAAAGAACGTACGGATTGAATTTTTGTTAACAACTCATTGTTCAAAGCATCTTTTTCAGCAAATAACCAGTAGGTTGAAGCAGATAAGTCGTTTTCACTGACCCCCAATTCCTGAAATTCCTTGGCATGCTTCTCATAATCAATTGCAGGGAAATCTCTCAAATTGGTACTCAGAGTATTCCAAGTTAGGTATTCTTGAACATCTGGTTTCGTTAAGGTGTAAACTTTATTAGAAGCAAAGATAAGTAAAATAAGAGCAGATAAAGAATTGCACCCCAAAAGTTAGACAAAAGAAAATCTAACTTTTGGGGTGTTTTTATTATGAAATTAACTTATGAAGATAAAGTTCGGATCTATGAACTCAAAAAGCAAGGAGAGAGCTTTAGAAAG
>NZ_JASHBO010000020.1:0-20437 GCF_047464615.1 Streptococcus infantis | reverse complement strand
AGTAAAAACGTTTAAAATATTTTCAACAACCTATCGAAATCGACGTAAACGCTTCGGATTACGAATGAATTTGATTGCTGGCATTATCAACCGTGAACTAGGATTTTAGTTTCGCAGGAAGTCTATTGTAAAATAAAGTGTTTTTCCACTTCCACCAGAAATAGAGAAGGGATGGGGAGCTTGTTCAAAACCTTCTTGAAAAATCTTAAGAAAGGCAAATTGTCCGTACTTATACTGGAAAGGTTTGCTAAGCTTAATTTCAAGCTCAGTTGTATCATGGTTGAGGTGCTTGATACCAATAATTTTACCTAGATGAGTAAAACTCATTTGTTGATAAAGGAAAATGATGTAAAATCCAGCGATTAAACCAAGAATTGCATAGATTCCAACCAGAAAACTGAGGAGACTGAGACTGAAGAGTCGTTGACTCATCATCATGTATACGTGAAGAAGTCCAAAGATATAGGCTAGATACACAACACGATGAATCCATCTCCAAGCTTCGTATTGGAGATATTGACCAAGGTAAGCAACTAAAACGATACTGATAAATATATAGATACCAATATTTCCTAATTGAGCTGCGAGCCGAGAACCCCATAATCCTCCCATGCTAAAGTTATGAAATAAAAGGAGTAGGATGGATAAGAATGCTGTAAACTTATGAGCAGAATACATATTTTCAAGTCCATTAAACCACTCTTCTAACAAGGGTAAACGTGTGGCAAGGATAAAGGTCAGTGAAAGTGTGGTTAAAGCTAAGCCAGGAATCAGGAACTGTGGACTCCCAGAACTCAGCCACACCAGGATAGTCACTAGCATGCTAGCTACAATAAATAAAATGCCTTTTATTGATTTCATATAAAAATTCCTTTCAAAGAGATATATTTTGAAATGTTGTAACAAAATATGTTACATTCTATCAAAAAAAGAGAAACTCGTCAAGAAAGAGATTGAAGAGTATAAAAATAGAAGCCGAGATAAAAATCCCGACCTCGATTTTGATTAGCAACGAGCTTTTGAAAATGAATTAAAAATGATTCTTCCAGGCTTGGAAACGAGCATCCAGCAGGAGTTGTGTCAGATTTTTTAAGATTTCAACTTGTTCAGGTTCCAGTGTCTGGGCTTGAGAAACAAGTTGTCGAACATGGTCAATAGCATTTTTAGAAGACAGTTCATTAATGGAACTGATTCCAGATTCTAGAATGGTACCAAAGAAGAGATCGAAGTAGAGCTCAAGTTTCTCATCGGGAACACTATCCACCCATTCTTTGAGAGTGTCTTTGATTTGGAGACTTTCGCTACTGATGGCCTCTAGTTGGACAAAGTGGTGTCCCTCTGTCAGCCAACTAAAGGTACTGTGTTGGGCGATACCGCCGAGAGCTGTAGACTTGACGACGATAGGTGTATCAGGGACTTCTAGCATCATGCCAATAACAGATCCCTGTGGGACATAGCGGCGAATTTTAGGGATAACATCTTGATAACCAGTCGTTTCTGTCAGATGAGCCTGCAAACCAGGAGCGTCATAGGTATAAACTGCTGAGATCTTTTCCTGCAATTCAGGTTGGATTTGACTTGCAGCATAGACGGCTAGATTCCCACCTTTAGAATGTCCAGCAACCATGACTTTTTGTTTTGGATGTTGTTTAAAGAAATCTTCCAAGTATTCAAGAGCGTGCCTTTGGGCAGGGATTTCCTTCATGTAGGTCATATGGAAATCTTCTTTCCAACCAATAATACTATCGTCTGTGCCACGAAAGACAATCAGATAAGTATCTAGGTTCAGACGATAGGTCATAGCAGCGAACTGCTTTTGAAGTTCTGTATCGACCTCGTTGACAAAATTAGAAAGCTTGCAATTTTTAAAACGTTTGTGTTGGGCAAGCTGGTCTAAAAGTTGCAGACGTTCTTTATTGGTCAACATGGTGCTTTCTCGAGGGACACGTGTTGCGACATCGCTTAAACGATTGACAGGCTGGTCCAATAGGTTATCAAAAGGAAGATAAGTCAGCTCTGTCAAAGCAAGTACATCCAGTTCATTTAAGGGAAGATCATAAAAAGAATCGTATTGAACATCAGTTAGATAGTCAAAAATATTGGCCATGAGAATTCCTTTCTTAACTTTTATCATATCAGATTTGCATCAATTTCGCTAGTAGTCAGAAGAATTTTGCTATAATATAGAAAAAGGAGGAGCAGATGCATAAGATTTTACTAGTAGAAGATGATTCAGTAATCCGTCAGCAAGTTGGGAAAATGCTCTCTGAATGGGGCTTTGAAGTAGTCATGGTAGAAGACTTTATGGAAGTTCTGACGCTATTTGTTCAGTCTGAACCTCATCTGGTTCTCATGGATATTGGATTGCCTCTCTTTAATGGTTATCATTGGTGTCAGGAAATTCGCAAGATTTCCAAAGTTCCTATTATGTTTCTGTCTTCAAGAGACCAGGCTATGGACATCGTGATGGCTATTAATATGGGAGCTGACGATTTTGTGACCAAACCTTTTGACCAGCAAGTCCTTTTAGCCAAGGTACAAGGATTATTGCGTCGTTCCTATGAATTTGGAAGGGATGAAAGTCTCCTAGAGTATGCTGGAGTTATCCTCAATACCAAATCTATGGATGTGCATGTCAATGGCAAAGCTATCAGTTTAACAAAGAATGAATTTCAGATTTTACGAGTTTTATTTGAGCATGCTGGAAATATCGTAGCGCGTGATGATTTGATGCGGGAACTCTGGAACAGTGACTTTTTTATCGATGACAATACCTTATCTGTTAATGTCGCTCGCTTGCGCAAGAAACTGGAGGAAGAAGGTTTGATTGGTTTTATCGAAACGAAGAAAGGGATAGGGTATGGATTGAAACATGCTTGAACTTAAAAGTTTTTTTCTAGCTTATATCCGTTCGCGTAGTCATTTTTTCGCTTTTATCCTGTTTTTGACGGGTCTCCTTTTTCTTTTTGAGGTCCTATTTGCTAATCAAGGTCCTTACTTTAACTATTTTTTCCTTCTATCATCAATTTTTACTTTTATTTTCTTGATATGGGATTTTTGGGTGGAATTTCAACGTTATCGTAAGGAATTGCTCTATGGCGAAAGAGAAGCCAAGTCACCCATGGAAGTCCTTCTAACCGAAAAATTAGAGAAAAGCGAATCTGAACTCTATCAAAAGAAATCAGATGCTGAAAATCGCTACAATGATTTAGTGGACTACTATACTCTCTGGGTGCATCAGATCAAGACGCCGATTGCAGCCAGTAAACTCCTAGTGAGTGAGGTGGCAGATCGCCAACTCAAGCAACAGTTGGAACAGGAAATTTTTAAGATTGATTCCTATACCAATCTTGTTCTTCAATATCTACGCTTAGAAAGCTTCCACGATGATTTGGTGTTGAAGAAAGAAAATATAGAAGATCTGGTCAAGGAAGTCATTCGCAAATATGCCCTTTTCTTTATCCAGAAAGGTCTTAGTATCAATCTGCATGATTTGGACAGAAGCATTGCTACAGACAAGAAATGGTTGTTGGTAGTCATTGAACAAATCCTGTCAAATAGCCTCAAGTACACAAATGCAGGTGGAATTGAAGTCTATATGGATGGTCAAGAACTTTGCATCAAAGATACTGGGATTGGTATCAAAAACAGTGATCGGTTGCGAGTCTTTGAACGTGGATTTTCAGGCTATAATGGTCGAATAACCCAGCAGTCATCTGGACTTGGGCTCTACCTGACCCAAAAAATTAGCCAAGAATTAGGACATCAAATCCGTATCGAATCTGAACTTGGTCAAGGGACGACTGTGCGCATTAAGTTTTCAGAAGTAAACCTACTGATTGAGTGAAAAGAATTACTAAGAGCTTGGAAGAATCCTTTCAGGCTCTTCTTTAGACCTTGTTATGGTAAGAAAGCAGGCTTCAATCAGATAAAAAATTGTAATCTTACAAAAATGTAAGATTACAGACCTCTTTTGTAAGGTTATGTTATGGCAAGCTATCTTCATTTGGAGTAAACTTATAGCATAAAGAAAAAGGAGAGAAACCATGAAAACAATCTTACAAAAGACACATACAAGTAAACCAAGTCCAAAAGAGATCGAGCGAGTTCAGCTCGGTTGCGCTATTATGCAGGCTCAGTTTCAATTAATGGGATATTAAAAAGGAGATTATCATGACACTATTAGATGTAAAACACGTTCAAAAGATTTATAAAACACGTTTCCAAGGCAACCAAGTAGAAGCCCTGAAAGATATTCACTTTACCGTAGAAAAAGGCGACTACGTTGCTATCATGGGGGAGTCTGGTTCTGGTAAATCAACCCTACTTAATATTCTCGCCATGCTTGACAAACCAACTCGTGGTCAGGTCTTCCTAAACGGAACAGACACAGCAACCATTAAAAATACTGAAGCATCAAGCTTCCGTCGTGAAAAGTTAGGTTTTGTCTTCCAAGACTTCAATTTGTTAGATACGCTTTCTGTTAAAGACAATATCTTACTCCCTTTGGTATTGTCTAGAAAGCCTATTACAGAAATGATGAAAAAATTGGTTGTAACAGCTGAAAATCTTGGCATCAATCAATTGCAGGAGAAGTACCCTTATGAAATCTCTGGTGGACAAAAACAACGTGTAGCAGTTGCACGCGCCATCATCACAGAACCAGAAATTCTCCTCGCTGATGAGCCAACTGGTGCCCTAGACTCTAAATCGTCTGCAGCCCTCCTTGATATCTTTGATCAGATCAACGAGCAAGGGCAAACCATTCTTATGGTGACCCACTCAACAGCAGCTGCTAGCCGTGCAAAACGTGTTCTTTTCATCAAGGACGGTATTCTCTATAATCAAATCTATCGTGGTGAAAAGACGGATCGTCAGATGTTCCAAGAAATCTCTGACACCTTGACTGTTATGGCAAGTGAGGTGAACTAGTATGTTTCGATTAACCAATAAGTTGGCCATATCCAACTTAATCAAAAACCGCAAACTCTATTATCCGTTTGCTTTGTCTGTCATTTTGGCAGTCACTATCAGCTATCTCTTTTACTCCCTAGCCTTTAATCCTAAAATTGTGGATTTACGTGGTGCATCTGCTATACAATTTACCCTACAACTAGGGCTTGTCGTTGTGACATTTGCATCTGCCATTATCGTGCTTTATGCCAATAGTTTTGTCATGAAAAATCGCTCAAAAGAACTGGGTGTATATGGCATGTTGGGTCTAGAAAAACGCCATTTAATTGGTATGACTTTTAAGGAACTCTTGATATTTGGGCTAGTAACAGTCACTGCCGGGATTGGAATTGGTGCCCTCTTTGATAATCTGATTTTCGCTTTACTACTAAAACTTGCAAAGATGAAGGTAGAGTTAGTTGCAACTTTCCAATGGTCTGTAGTGCTTTCAATCCTTCTGGTATTCGGTTTTATCTTTTTAGTCATCGTTTTCCTGAACGCTGTACGCATTATCCGTATGGATGCTCTCCAGCTTTCTAGAGAAAAAGCAAAGGGTGAGAAGAAGGGGCGTTTCCTAGTTCTTCAGACACTTGTAGGGCTAATTACTCTAGGTGGTGGCTACTACCTAGCACAAAGCGTAAAAGATCCAGTTTCAGCGGTCTTAACTTTCTTCATAGCCGTTATGTTGGTCATTTTTGCAACCTACCTCCTATTCAATGCAGGTATTACAGTTTTCTTGCAGTTGCTCAAAAAAAACAAGAGATATTACTACCAACCAAATAACCTCATCTCTGTTTCTAACCTTATCTTCCGTATGAAGAAAAATGCTGTCGGATTAGCAACCATTGCCATCCTTTCAACCATGGTTTTGGTTACTATGTCAGCAGCTACTAGTATCTACAACGGATCTGAGAATATGAAAAAACTCATGTATCCTCATGATTTTGATGTTAAGGGACAACATGTAGAAGTTGAAGATTTAGACAAGCTTTTGACTCAATACGCTAGCGAAAAGAACCTAACCATCAGCAATAAGGACGTCCTCAATTATGCAAGTTTCGGTCTTTCGAGTCAAGAGGGGACCAAATTAACCACCTTTGAAAAAGGGCAAAACAATGTCATGCCTAAGACAGTCTTTCTGGTTTTTGATCAAAAAGATTATGAAAAAATGACTGGACAAAAGCTAAACCTTACTGGTAATGAAGTAGGACTTTGGGCTCGAAATGATCAACTTAAAGGTCAAAAAGCATTCAGTCTGAACAATCAGGACTATACGATCAAGGAAGCAATCCAGCAAGATTTTGTTATGAATCATGTTTCAAATCAATATGTTCTCTTGGTATCGGATTATAACTATCTAGTTGTACCAAATCTTCAAAACTTTTTGGAACAATACCAAGATTCCGCTGTCTACACTCAGTTCTACGGTGGTATGGATGTAACAGCTAGTCTAGAGGAACAGTTAAAGCTATCTGATGATTTTGATGCGTATGTGAACAATTTTAGTCATAATCTCAAGAGTGAAGATGCTATGGTTTATAATGGAACTACTAAAACTGATGCAATTGCTGAAATGAACGCTCTCTTTGGTGGAATTCTCTTTATCGGTATTTTCCTCTCTATCATCTTTATGGTAGGTACTGTACTGGTCATTTACTATAAACAAATCTCAGAAGGTTATGAGGATCGTGAACGCTTTGTCATCCTGCAAAAAGTGGGCTTGGATCAAAAACAAATCAAACAAACCATTAACAAGCAAGTCTTGACTGTTTTCTTCCTCCCTGTAATCTTTGCTTTCCTACACTTGGCTTTTGCCTATCATATGTTAAGTTTGATTCTTAAGGTCATTGGGGTAGTAGATACAGCTATGATGTTAAGTGTAACACTTTCTATTTGTGGTATCTTTGCCCTCATCTACGTACTTATCTTTATGATTACTTCAAGAAGTTATCGTAGAATTGTTCAAATGTAAAAACAGAAACATCAAAAAAGAGAGTGGGACAGAAATCGTTAATTCGTTAGAATTCGATTTCGTTGTCCCACCTCCGCACAGTTGAGTAGGGCTGTAAAAGTTGATGAAATCAGCGTAGTAGAGCCCACTCAACCACTGCGTCTTGCTCCACAAACCAAAGACAATTGAGAGGCTAGGACTTTTGTCCCAGCCTCTTTTTTTAGTAGCTGGGATTTTGTCCCAGGTTTTATCTCTTATTTCTCAACACGTGATTTGTTGGCGATATCAGCTAGGATTGCTGCTACAAATTCATCATGTTTAAACATTAAAACGGTATCTACTTTCAGAGGAGATATCGTTTTTCTTCTTCGGATAAGGATACAAAAATTTCTTCCTTTCTCTATCTTTTAAATGAATTGATTTCTTCAGAGAAAGACTGTAAAATTTTTGATATAATATGTAGAATGGACTGACGGGTATTTAAAAGATAATGTTCAAAAGAATTACAGATGAGAATTAAAAACATGTCAGTTTGGACAGAAGTCTCTCTACCATCATCCATGCAGAAACAAGATTATATGAAATAAAAGGAGTAACCAATGTCCGGAAACTATTCAACACGTGAATTCCGCGAGAAACTATATGATGACCTTCATGTTCGATTAAGAGATACAGTGATTTTGATGTGTGCGATTTTTATTGCCTCTATAGGTCTAAATATGAATTCAACAGCTGTCGTTATTGGAGCCATGCTGATTTCCCCTCTTATGACACCGATTGTTGGACTGGGGTTTGGTTTAGCTATTTTTGATACGCGTTTAATCAAGCAATCTCTACAGGTTTTATTTACTCAAGTATTGGTCAGTTTGCTTGTATCGACTCTGTATTTCTGGATTTCTCCCTTATCTTATGCAAGTAGCGAGTTGATTGCACGAACCTCTCCAACCATTTGGGATGTTCTTATTGCTATTGCGGGTGGGATAGCAGGTTTCATTGGTTCAAGGAAAAAAGAAGCAAACAATATCGTACCAGGAGTAGCCATCGCAACAGCTCTGATGCCACCTATCTGCACTGCAGGATATGGTTTAGCTAATGGAAATGTACGATTTTTATTTGGGGCTCTTTATCTTTTCTTGATCAACTGTGTCTTTATCATGCTAATCAACATTGTTGGAACAAGAATTATGATGAGAAAATCTCCCTTAAGTTCATTTAAAGAGCTAAACATTAAAATGAGAATTGGGTTGATCTCCTTGATTGTATTATTGGTTCTTCCAGCCAGCTATTCAGCAGTCACTCTGACGATGGATCAAGCACGAAAAGAAGGGATTAAGCAGTTTGTAGGCAAAGAGTTCGCCAATCATACGGTTATTAATCAAGTCTACAAGTCAAGGAGCAATGAATTGGTCTTGACAGTTGTTGGAGATCCGATTTCAGAAGAAGAATTAGAAACCATCCGCCAAAAACAAGCCTCTTACGGTATTCAATCTGTTCAATTAAAAGTCAATCAAGTCCATAATTCGACAAAATTAGATAGTGAGGCGACCAAGGAATTTTACGAAATCATTAACCAGTATATCGATCAAAAACTCTCTGAAAAAGATTCACAAAAAGATATCGTAAAAGAAAATGAGGCAGACAAGGACTGAGGATAGTCAACTTATCTAACTCATGGAAGCAAATCTTGGGAGGATATCCTATATCCAAAAGTCAATGGATAGAAAGGATCGTTGATGAGGTACTATTTGTGGTGGTTTGACCAATCACTACTAGCTCAGATTAAATAAAGAAGCAACAACGTTTTCAGTTGTTGCTTCTTTATTTAGCTGGAATTTTTATCCCAGGTTTTATCGTTTATTTTTCAACTCGTGATTTGTTAGCGATGTCTGTAAGAATCAATTCTACAAATGCATCTACCGGCATAGTTTCAGTTTCTTTTTGACCATAACGGCGAACGTTTACAGCCTTCTCTTCCATTTCCTTGTCTCCAACGATTAATTGGTAAGGAATCTTTTGAGTTTGAGACGCACGAATCTTGAACTGCATTTTTTCATTGCGCTCATCCACATCTGCACGGACACCACGGTCACGGAGCTTCTTAGCCACTTCCCAAGCGTAGTCCACATGTTTCTCGTTAGAAACTGGGATAAGGGTTACTTGGTGTGGTGCTAGCCATGTTGGGAAGGCCCCCTTGTAGTTCTCAATCAAGATAGCTGTGAAGCGTTCCATAGTTGAGATAACCCCACGGTGAATCATAACTGGACGGTGTTCTTCACCATCAGCTCCGATATATTTAAGGTCGAAGCGTTCTGGGAGCAAGAAGTCAAGCTGGATTGTAGAAAGAGTTTCTTCTTTACCAAGAGCTGTCTTAACTTGGATATCCAATTTTGGTCCGTAGAAGGCTGCTTCCCCTTCAGCTTCAAAGTAGTCAAGTCCCATGTCATCCATAGCTGATTTCAACATACGTTGAGCATTTTCCCACATTTCATCATTATCAAAATATTTGTGAGTATCTTGAGGATCACGATATGATAAACGGAAACGATAGTCAGTCAAGTTGAAATCTTCGTAAACATCGATAATCAATTGAAGCGTACGTTGGAACTCATCTTTGATTTGTTCAGGTGTTACGAAAGTGTGACCGTCATTAAGTGACATTTCACGTACACGTTGAAGCCCTGTGAGAGCACCAGATTTTTCATAGCGGTGCATCATACCGATTTCAGCAATACGGATTGGCAATTCACGGTAAGAGTGAACGTGGTGTTTAAAGACTTCGATATGGTGAGGACAGTTCATTGGACGAAGAACGAATTCTTCCCCGTCTCCCATATCCATAGTAGGGAACATATCTTCACGGTAGTGATCCCAGTGACCAGAAGTCTTGTAAAGTTCTACTGAGGCAATTGGTGGAGTGTAGACGTGTTGGTAACCAGCAGCGATTTCCTTGTCGACGATGTAGCGCTCTAATTCACGACGGATAGTAGCCCCATTTGGCAACCAGAACGGAAGCCCTTGTCCAACTTCTTGAGAAATCATGAAGAGGTCAAGCTCTTTACCAAGTTTACGGTGGTCACGTTCCTTAGCTTCTTCACGCATTTGAAGGTAGTTTTTCAAGTCTTTCTTGTCGAACCAAGCTGTACCGTAAATACGTTGCATCATAGCATTGTCGCTATTTCCACGCCAGTAAGCACCAGCTACGTTAAGAAGGTGGAAGATTTGAATACGACCAGTTGAAGGCACGTGAGGGCCACGGCAGAGGTCAACGTACTCACCTTGACGGTAGATGGTCAAGCCACCCTCATCTTCTGAGTGTTCTTCGATCAATTCTAACTTGTATGGATCGTTTTTGAAAATTTCACGCGCTTCATCTTTAGTCACTTCCTCACGAATAGATGGGAAGTTTTCTTTCACGATTTTTTGCATTTCTTCTTCGATACGAGGAAGGTCTTCGTTAGAGATTTGACCAGCTTGGTTGTCTGTATCGTAGTAGAAACCATCTTCAATAGCTGGACCGACACCCAAGTGGATATCTGGGAAGAGACGACGAGCAGCTTGGGCAAACAAGTGTGCAGCCGAGTGACGCAAGATTGGAAGGGCATCTTCGTGATCAGGTGTCACGATTTCGATGCTTCCATCTTCAGTGATAGCACGAGTAGTGTCGATGAGTTTGCCGTTGAATTTACCAGCAAGAGCTTTTTTAGCTAGGGAATTGCTGATAGATTGGGCAATTTCAAAAGTAGTAACGCCAGATTCGAATTCACGAACAGCGCCATCTGGGAAAGTAATTTGAATCATGATTTTCTCCTTATATTAGTTATCCATTATTTCTAAAGTAGAAGTGTTTCCCTATTTTGCAGTCTTAAATAAAGAAAAACAAAAAAGCGACATCCAAAAAGGACGTCGCAACGTGGTTCCACCTTCATTTATGTTCCTCGAAAAAGAGGGACACCTCTGATTGGCTCTAACGTGGCCACCGTTTTATGTTTGCATAAAAGTCAGTAGAGTAGTATCAGTATAGTCTTCCTATGCGTTCTCAGCAACCACGCACTCTCTGGTAGAAAGGTTCTAAGTGACTTGTCTCTATGCATTATTATAGCATGATTGTGAGATTTTTCAAGGTTTTTGTGAAAGTTTTTTGTTTTTCAGTTTTTGCACTAGATTCTTAATAGCGGCACCGACAGCCATACCCGCGAGGGCAAAGATTTCATAGGCTAGGAAGTAGAGAAGGATAAATTCTCCGAAAGTAATGATGGTAAAGCAAAAGAGCAAGCCAACTCCAATTAACCACCAAACTGAGAACTTGAAACGATAAGAGTAGAATAGTGATACTATGAAAGTCACCAGTGGAGAGAAGATAATAACGTTGCCGATGGTGAGCTCCTTCAAGATATAGTTTTCAGTAATAGTCCATAATAACAGCTGGTAAAGTGGCCAATAAAAGAAAAATATGACCAGATAGTAGGGGAGATATTGCGAGAATTTACGCATGGTAATCACCTCTCTTTTCAAGATGTCAACTTAGATATCCTTCCTATAACTATTATAGCACATTTGCGGTAAGAATAGTAAATCAGTTGACAAAGAACTTAGTTATTGGTAGAATAGAAATTGTCGTAAAGACAAATAACTTCTTCTTGGTTACAGGCATGCCAACCTGTCACTCGGATGAAGCCAAATAAAAAGGAGAAACATCATGGCAATCTCAAAAGAGAAAAAAAATGAAATCATTGCACAATATGCACGTCACGAAGGTGATACAGGTTCAGTAGAGGTTCAAGTTGCTGTCCTTACTTGGGAAATCAACCACCTTAACGAACACATCAAACAACACAAAAAAGACCACGCTACTTACCGTGGATTGATGAAGAAAATCGGTCGCCGTCGTAACTTGCTTGCATACTTGCGTAAAAACGACGTTAACCGTTACCGTGAGTTGATCAACTCTCTTGGACTTCGTCGTTAATTCAAGATACAAAGGCCGTCAAAAGCACAAAGCAAAAATAGGAAAATTGACGAAGAAACTTCAGTTTCTAGGAGATTTTATCTTTTTTGCCAAGTGCTTAGGCTGTGTTCAATTGAGCACATCTTGAAATAAGGCTACTCTAGTTGAGTAGCTTTTTATTTTTGTCACCTTACCTCGATATACTCAAGTATAATCTTCGGTTACGGTTCCTAGCACTGTAAGGTAAAATAAACCAGAATGATCTCCCTTCGGGGAGATTTTTTGTTTTACTAACATTTTTGTACAATCTTTGGCTTGCCGTATAGTCTACAAACGTTTTATCCAGCAAGAATCAAGCTCTCTGACTTCAGGGAGCTTTTTTATTGAGGTTTTATCGGCCACAATTTTGGAGACTACAAAAACCTCAAATGGTAGTAGTCTGCAAGACCCTCAAATGGTAGTAGTCTGCAAGACCCTCGGAGAGCCCACACTTTACGAAGTAAAGTATAGTATGTTATACTTTACATGGAAGTAGTCACCGAATTCCAGTTAGAAATTACTTTGTAACTACGTTTTGAGGAGGAGTAAAATGCTTTCCTATGTTCGATATTACCCACTAGCGATAGCTAAATTAATGTGTCTGTGCTCTCCTAAAATCTGCTGATTTATTACTGACTAATACAGGAGGTTTTTTATGGAACAGACAATCATATCTGCTATTGGTGTTTATATTTCCACCAGTATCGATTATTTAATTATTTTAATTATTTTATTTGCACAGCTATCACAGAATAAACAGAAATGGCATATTTATGCGGGGCAATATCTAGGAACAGGCTTACTTGTAGGGGCGAGTTTAGTTGCTGCTTATGTCGTTAATTTCGTGCCTGAAGAATGGATGGTTGGATTGCTTGGTTTAATCCCTATCTATTTAGGGATTCGCTTTGCAATTGTTGGAGAAGGTGAGGAAGAAGAGGAAGAAATTATTGAAAGATTAGAACAAAGCAAGGCAAATCAACTGTTTTGGACAGTTACATTGCTGACAATTGCGTCTGGCGGAGATAATTTAGGTATCTATATACCTTATTTTGCTTCGTTAGATTGGTCACAGACCCTCGTGGCGTTGCTTGTGTTTGTAATCGGCATAATTATCTTATGCGAGATTAGTCGGGTGTTATCCTCTATTCCGTTAATATTCGAGACAATTGAAAAATACGAGCGAATCATTGTACCCTTAGTATTCATTCTACTTGGACTATACATCATGTATGAAAATGGCACGATAGAGACTTTTCTGACCGTGGAGATTTTTTAGTTTACTAGGATTTTAGCCCATGATCAAATCAGCCCTCTGACTTCAGAGGGCTTTTTTGTGTGCATTTTTCTAGTCTTGCTCATGATTTAGAAATGTGGTATACTGTTTATTAAAATTGTCAAAATTTTTAATCTTTGTTAAAGGAGGGGTTCATGCTTTCCAAATTTTCTGGAAGCCGACAAGACCAGCAATTTGTGTTACTTTTAGTTGTTTTGCTAGGTATTTTAGGGATTTCTCTTTTTCTGGCAGTTTCTATGGGGTCTGTTCAAATTAGTTTGAATGATACCTATCGGATAATTTTGAGTCAGTTAGGGGCTCCTTTTGAGATAGGAGACATTTCAAAGTCTACGCTTGCTATTGTTTGGAATATGAGATTGCCACGGGTTTTTCTTGCTTTGATTGTTGGTGCTGGCCTCTCCATGTGTGGTAGTGTCATGCAGTCAACGGTCAACAATCCAATAGCAGAGCCCTATGTATTAGGAATTTCAGCCGGGGCAACCTTTGGAGCAACTTTGAGTATTATTCTTGGTTTTAAGGTCATGATTGGTCTAGGTTCTTTCCTAGGAGCGATTTTAGCAACAGTTGCAGTTCTTCTCATTGCGTCCATGCAGGGTAGGATGACAACTTCTAGCTTAATCTTATCGGGTACGGTAGTGAATGCCCTATTTTTGGCTTTTTCAAACTTTATTATCTCTATCGGGGCCAATGCTGATAGCGTTATGACCATCAAGTTTTGGACCATGGGTTCTTTAGCGGGGACCTCATGGGCTCACTTAACCTTGCCAACTATAATCGTGGGAATCGCTTTTTTATTTTTCTCTACACAATATCGTGTTTTCAATGCCATGATGATGGGAGATGAGGCGGCTTTGACCTTGGGAATTCCCTTGCGTTTTTACTGGTATCTCTATGTGACGATTGTAGCTGTGATGACAGCTATCTTGGTATCGACCTGTGGGATTATCGGTTTTGTCGGTTTGATTACACCACATTTGGCCCGAAGTTTGGTTGGTACAAACTACAAAAGGCTATTTCCGATAGCTACTTTACTAGGTGCCCTCTTTGTCGTCTGGGCAGATGTCTTTGCTCGCGTTTTGATTCAAAATGCTGAGCTACCGATTGGAATTTTCACAGCACTAGTAGGTGCCCCCTTCTTTATCTACATGGTTGGAAGTAGACGAAGGGAGGTGAGGGTCTGATATGGACTTAATGTGTCAGGATATTCACTTTGGAATCGGAGAGAAAAAAATTCTCAAAGGAGTCTCACTTAAACTTGAGGGCAACCAATTTCATACCATTTTAGGACCAAATGGCAGTGGGAAGACTAGCTTGCTGAAACTCCTCTATCGACAGGAAAAGCCTGATCAGGGCTTGATTTCTCTAGATGGAAAGCCACTGGAACAATTGAGCGTCAAGGAAACGGCAAAGCAGATGGCAGTCGTCACGCAGTTTAATCAGTTACAATTTGATTGTAGGGTTGAGGAAATCGTCATGCTGGGCAGAACACCCCATCTCTCTTTCTTACAAAAGGAAAAAGAAAAAGACTTTGCCTTGGTTGAGGATGCTCTGGTCAAGGTAGATATGTTCGAAAAGAGAAATCGACTCTACTCTTCTCTGTCAGGAGGAGAGAAGCAGCGGGTTTTGTTGGCACGCGCCTTGGCCCAAGAACCGACTCTTCTGCTCTTAGACGAACCGACCAATCATTTGGATATCAAGTACCAGCTAGACTTGTTAACCATTGTCAAACATCTCAATATCAATGTACTAGCAGTATTACACGATATTCAGCTAGCTTGTCGCTATTCAGACTATCTCTACCTAATGAAAGAAGGAGAGATTGTTTACCAAGGGACTCCAAAAGAGACCATCACTCCTGAGTCTTTGCAGGCTGTCTATGGTGTCCAAAGTAGGGTTACTTGGACGGAAGACCAGCAAGCCATGATTCACTATTTATAAAAAATGAAAAGGAAAACAAACATGAAAAAATCAATCAGTATTTTGCTCCTAACAGTAGCTACCTTAACTTTAGCAGCTTGTGGAAATAGTGCAACAGAAAAAGCTACTACACAATCAAGCGCAGAGACAAGTCAAAAATCTACTACAGAAACCAGCTATCCTGTAACCATCAAAACTTATGATGCCAAAGGAAACGAAGTCGAACAAGTCTTTGAAAAGGCACCTGAAAAGGTTATTACCAACAACCTATCAACAACTGAAATCCTACTTGAACTTGGTTTGAAGGATAAAATTGCCGGCATGCTCAACCCTGATAATGCTGTAACTGGTAAATACAAGGAAGCAATTGAAGCCATCCCTCATATTGGGGATAAGAAATCAGTCTCACAAGAAACGGTTCTTTCTTATGAACCAGACGCTTTGATGGGACGTAATATGATGTTCTCTGAAAAGTCAATGGGAACTATCAGTGCTTGGAATGAAAATAAAATCCCTGTTTATACGCAAAAAGCTTCACTTTCAAATATCCAACAAGATTTGGGAAATATCGTAGAAGACGTGAAGAATCTTGGTACCATTTTCAATGTCCAAGACAAGGCAAACCAATACGCAGAGCAATTGCAAGCTAAAATCGATGCGGTTAAAAAAGCAAATCCAGAAACACAGGGTGAAAAGAAAAAAGCTTTGATTATGGTTGCTTATAACGATGAAACCTTCGGTGCCTACAAGTCAGCCCTTCAAGAAAGTTTGCTCAACCAACTTGGTTACACAAATGTCGCAACAGGAACTTCTGGCTTAACTTTGGAAAACTTAGTATCAATGGATCCAGAGTTGATTATCTATGTAACCAGCGACCGCAATCAAAAATTGGATGAAAAAGCAGTGGATTTGATGAAGGCAAATGCTGTTTTGGAAAATGTACCAGCAATCAAGAACCAAAAAATCATGAGCATCTCTTACGATGAGTTGATGGACTACGGTCCAGCAGTGATTGATTCCCTTGAAAAAATCAATGACTTTATCAAGAAATAAGGAGTTTAACTGGGAAGGGATTCGTGTTAGAGTCATTCTTCCTTCAAACTATGACTCTAAACAAGCATACCCATTGATTCTTTTAAATGATGGTGAACTGGACTATTTATCAAACCTATCCCAATTTGTGATCTTAGTAGGTTTGATTCCAGAAAATCGTCTGGATGACTTTACACCTTGGAAAGCTAGTGCGTTGAAAGAAGGGGCGCCAGATTTCGGTGGGAAGGGAGACGACTACCATCAGAAGCTCTTTCAAGGAATTCTAACAACTCTAAAAAAATCCTACTTGATAGATGAAAGCAGGATTGCTTATGGTGGCTATTCACTGGGGGGGCTTGCTGCTGTCTATAGTCTCTATAGTAGTCATCTTCCTGCGACCTGTATCTTTTCTGTCTGTGGTTCTTTCTGGTATCCAGAATTTATAGACTTTTGCAGGGAACATACTTTGATGCAGAGCCAAAGCCTTATTTATCTGCAAAATGGTCAGACAGAAGGTTCCAATCATTCCAACCGCCTGTCTAAGGCTCCTCTTTTTGCAAGGGATCTACATAATTTAATTTCAGAAGTAGTTCCCTCAACTTATTCCACTTTTGATGCTTACGGGCATCATGAAGCTCTCGTCCAACGCTATCAACATTTTTGTGATTGGCTGAGAGAAGAGTGGAAGCTTACGTAAAAATCTAATACTCTTTGTTTAGGATGGACAGAGAGTATTTTTCTTGCCTTTAATCGGGTATGTTTTCACATTTCGGAGTGATTATCCAAACCGAAAGTTTAACTGAAATGCAGCAAAATGTGGTATAATGAGTAGATAGATAGAATCGAGGATATTATGTCATTTACGAAATTTAAATTTAAAAAATATATAGAAGAAGCTTTGGAGGAGTTGAAGTTTACGACTCCTACCGAGGTGCAGGATAAGTTGATTCCTATTGTCTTGGCAGGTCGTGACTTGGTTGGTGAATCAAAAACAGGTTCAGGAAAGACTCATACTTTCTTGCTTCCAATTTTCCAACAGTTGGATGAAGAGAGCGATAGCGTGCAGGCAGTTATCACAGCTCCAAGTCGTGAATTGGCGACTCAGATTTACCAAGCTGCTCGTCAAATTGCAGGCCACTCGGATGTAGAAGTACGTGTAGTTAACTACGTTGGTGGAACAGACAAGGCGCGTCAAATTGAAAAACTGGCAAGCAACCAGCCCCATATTGTTATCGGGACTCCAGGTCGTATCTATGATTTGGTAAAATCTGGTGATCTTGCCATCCACAAGGCTAAGACCTTTGTAGTCGATGAAGCTGATATGACCTTGGATATGGGATTCTTGGAAACAGTTGATAAGATTGCAGGAAGTCTTCCGAAAGATTTGCAGTTTATGGTCTTTTCAGCGACTATCCCACAAAAATTGCAACCATTCTTGAAAAAATACTTGTCTAATCCAGTTATGGAAAAAATCAAGACCAAAACAGTTATCTCAGATACCATTGATAACTGGTTGATTTCGACTAAAGGTCGTGACAAGAATGCCCAGATTTATGAATTGACTCAAGTCATGCAACCATACTTGGCCATGATTTTTGTCAATACTAAGACTCGTGCAGATGAATTGCATACATATTTAACAGCCCAAGGCTTGAAGGTTGCTAAGATTCATGGAGATATTGCTCCTCGTGAACGCAAACGGATCATGAATCAGGTGAAGAACCTTGATTTTGAGTACATCGTTGCGACTGATTTGGCTGCGCGTGGGATTGATATTGAAGGTGTCAGCCATGTTATCAATGATGCCATTCCACAAGACTTGTCCTTCTTTGTCCACCGTGTTGGACGAACTGGACGTAATGGTCTGCCTGGTACAGCCATTACCCTTTACCAACCAAGCGATGATTCTGATATTCGTGAGTTGGAGAAATTGGGAATTAAGTTTGTACCTAAGGTGGTTAAAGACGGAGAATTCCAAGATACCTATGACCGTGATCGCCGTGCCAATCGTGAGAAGAAACAGGAAAAATTGGACATCGAAATGATTGGCTTGGTTAAAAAGAAAAAGAAAAAAGTCAAACCAGGATATAAGAAAAAAATCCAGTGGGCTGTCGATGAAAAACGTCGTAAAGCCAAGCGAGCAGAAGGTCGTGCTCGTGGACGTGCAGAGCGAAAAGCTAAGCGCCAGACATTTTAAGAATAAGACAGTAGAACCAAGTCGGTTTTACTGTTTTTTTGAGCAATTAAGATTAGTTTTGTGAGATTGTGTCCGATAATGCTTCCTACTTGTAGTTCAGGCTTGTTCGATAATAGCAGAGTAGTGAGAAGAATGGTATAAAGAACAATTAAGAAAGTACCTAAATTGTTAAAAGTTCTTAAGGGCAGAAGAAGATTAAGATTTTTAGTTGTTAAAATGTTGTCAAAGTAAAATACATCAGGTGTTTTTTGATTCATAATTTAATAATTTTGATGCTAAAAAGATAATAAAAACGTTGAAATCGTTTATTTCAATCGTTTTTTTGAAGGCTTTGTAAAAAAAATATTTTTATCAGGAATTATACGAAGTTATAAATTTGTACTTGTACATATTAAAAATCATTGAATTTGTTGTTTATATGGTTATAACTATATCCAGATTAGATATTTATTTAAGTGAATCTAGAAACCTCTCAATGCTTTCCTTTTTGTCAATACTCTCACCCACAATAGGGATTACTCCTCTTGCTCTTAATACTTTCTCTTGAATAGGGTTAGGTGTAGGAAGAAAAATATACGATTGAGGACGATTTGAATTATTATTACTCTTTTTCCATAATTGATCTAATTTATAAATCAGTATTCTAATGTTTATATCTGATAAGCTGTAGCCTAAAAATAAAATTGATTTGCTTAACATATCTGCTCTTAATTTAATATCTAAAGGTGATTCAAAAGCAAGTCTTTCAAAATAATCACTCTCAGCAAGGACAATTGATGAATCTGAAATTGTATCACCATGAAATTTTATAATCTGAGTACTATTTTTCTTTATATTAACTAAATCATCAACACTTACAATCTTTGTATATTCTTTATTATTTAAAGAAAAAGCTTTTTCTAAACAGTGATCATAATTTGTTGTATAAATTATGGGAAAATTCATATTTACTATAGCGGAATGGACTGTAGAATTTAGGATTACATTATCATCCACATTCCATTGAGTATCCATCCAACTTCTTAGTTCTCCAATATGCCCCTTATTTATTTTGTAATATTCTGCCAATGTTAATGCATCTCCGTAGCAAGAAAAAATAGTTTCGTCATAACCTAAATCGGTTGCAATATAATCAATAAGTTCACTCCAAGTGGGTAAGTTAATAGTGTTTGAAACACCTGCTCCTACAAATAAGATAACCTCACCGTTCTTAATATCTTTTTTAAGCTTATTCATCATGATGACTCTCCTCCAAAAAGGATTTCAACTTATATAATGCTTCTTTTCTCATAGAAATATCATTCTTTTTTAAGCCCATATCTGCAAAAGTTTTATCATACCCCTCCGGTTGAAAAACGCAATCCCATTGGAAATCGCGATTTCCTCTTGGAGGAGATACGATTGTTCCTTTAATTTCTCCTTCAAATGTTGATATTTTTTTCCCATCACAGAAGGCTACAATAGTTTTTGCTGTAGCCGAAGCTGTCCCTTCTTTAGAAAAAAATTCACTAAAATTATCTGCTTGCAATGAATCCCAAAAAATTTGTGTTAAACCTCCCGGTAAATTGCCAAAGTCTTCTATAAGTAGTCCAGTTTGTTCTACTATAACCGGTCGTCCTATTTCTTTAAAACCTTTGATTACTTTATCAGTTACAATTTCAATCATATCATCACTTTGGATTTCATTAATCTTTTTATTGAAAGATTTTATTTGTATATTCGTTGATCCAAGTATATCACTGACCTCTTTGATTTTATATTTGTTCGAGGATAAAAAATAAATTTCCATATTATCTCCTATAATCCTATTATTTTAGTTAGTTAATTAAATAATAAAATATAAATTTCTTTTTTCTTAGTATAACATATTTATGACGCAAATTTCTATTATCAAATTAAGAAGATTTAGTTTAGATATTGAAACATAGTTTTAGTTGTAAAATATTGTCAAAGTAAAATAAAAAGCCTTAGAAATATTGATTTTGTACTGACCCCAAAAAGTTAGACAATTAATTTATTCAAAGGATTTAGTTCTGTATTGCACAGGACTGAGTCCTTTTAGTTTTACCTTAATTCGTTTATTGTTGTAGTAATCAATATAGTCTACAA
>NZ_JASHBO010000019.1:0-24087 GCF_047464615.1 Streptococcus infantis | reverse complement strand
TATTGTAAACTATATTGATTATTACAACAACAAACGAATTAAGGTAAAACTAAAAGGACTCAGTCCTGTGCAATACAGAACTAAATCCTTTCAATAATTATTTGTCCAACTTTTTGGGGTCAGTACAGTAAGCCTCTAGGAAACAAAGAAATAGATTTAACACCTATCCTTATATCTCTGCAGCTTACTCATTGTTAGGTATTTACGGTACCTTGTAGAAACGCCACGCCAATTCGTGGCATAAATAAGTAATGATTTTTTTAGTGAGCATCTCCATTCCAGATAGAGTTCTTCACAATCACATAATCCACATGTCTAAGATCAGCTACTTTACGACCTCCAGCATAAGAAATCGAACTTTGCAAATCTTGTTCCATCTCTGTTAAGGTATCCTGTAAATGTCCTTTGGCAGGAAGAAGGATTTTCTTACCTTCGACATTCTTATAGGCACCTTTTTGGTATTCTGAAGCTGAACCATAGTATTCTTTGAATTGTTTGCCGTCAACTTCAACTGTTTTACCAGGACTTTCGATATGCCCTGCAAACAGTGAACCAATCATAACCATACTTGCACCAAAGCGGATTGATTTGGCGATATCACCATGTGTACGAATACCACCATCGGCAATAATCGGTTTACGCGCAGCCTTAGCACACCAGCGAAGGGCTGCTAACTGCCAACCTCCAGTACCAAAACCAGTTTTGACCTTAGTAATACAAACCTTACCTGGACCGATTCCGACCTTAGTAGCATCTGCACCAGCATTTTCAAGTTCACGTACAGCTTCTGGAGTTCCAACATTACCAGCGATGACAAAAGTATCAGGTAATTCTTTCTTGATGTGCTGAATCATTGAAATCACGCTGTCTGCATGACCATGAGCAATATCAATGGTGATGTACTCTGGTGCATCAGCCTTTAATTGACTAACAAAGTCATATTCGTAATCTTTAACACCAACAGAGATAGAAGCAATCAAACCTTTCTCATGCATGCGTTTCACAAAGGGAATACGCCCAGCTTCATCAAAACGGTGCATGATGTAGAAATAGCCACCTTTTGCAAGTTGTTCTGCAACATCTTCATCCAAGATCGTCTGCATATTAGAAGGGACAACTGGCAACTTAAAGGTATGTTTCCCCAAGATCACATGTGTATCAGCTTCTGCTCGACTTTGGAGGACACACTTATTTGGGATTAGCTGGATATCTTCATAGTCAAAGATTGGAAATTCGTTTAACATATCGATGTCTCGTTTCTTTTGTAATGACCTACCTATGCTTGCGCATCCCTACGTCTTTTATGACGTTTCCTTAATTAAGTATAAGCCAAAGTACATTTTTTGTCAAATAATTTTGTAAATTAAATTAAAATGTTCGGATTTTCTTGTTTAAATAACAAAAGAAAGAGGAGAGATTATTTTCTCCCCAGTCCCTCATCAATCATTGCTTTAAAAATTTCTTCAGAGTTTTCCATCATTTCACAAAACGCACTATAAGATGAAGCCTTCTGTGGGATTTGGATAGACCACTTCTTCAATTGAGCTCCATAGCCAGCTAGTTTTCCTATTTCACTATTTACTGATCGGTCCATACTAGGAAAAATCAGTCCAGCTTTCTCAGCTTTTAAAATATAAGAATAGGAAATCAACTGAAACAAGTCCTCACGGTTTATTCCTTTTTCAGTATCTTCAAGTTTTTTATATTTAGCATCTAGAACAATCTTTCGTTCTCTATCATAAAAATCTGGGTATACTTTTCGATCACGCCTTTTGCGATTTTCAGTATTTTTATCGTCTAAAAATACTGAGACACCGTCTGTCTTATCCTTATTTCGTGGATGGGTGAAATCTTTTGGCAACAAGGTATAAACATACTCTTCCCAAAGCCAGGCAACATCAAAAAGAATACCATGGATTTTTTGCTCTTGGTATCCTAAACCATGCTTTTCTCTATTTAGGATTATCAGGCAAAGCTCTTGCAATTTTCTGTACTCTCGAAAGTAGGCATGACGAAGAGGTTTGGTTTGATTTAGTCGGATAATCTTAGCACGATCAGCTAATTTATAAGAGGGCGTTACTCGAATAATTTCAGAGACATTTTCACGACTTGTTAATAAATTATCAAGAGCTCCTCCCCCTATGCTTCTCTGATTCTTCATGTATTCAATTGTATGACGGATCAGTTGCATGAGAGGATTATCATAGGTGAACTCTCTCGTTGTGTAGGCAATATTTCCCGTGAAAGGAAGATTTTTCTTGAGATGATTTCCTACATCAATCACTCCCTTAACATGACTGTCGTTATGAGAAAATCTCTGGTATTCCTTATAGAGACCTTTTCGGAGAGTAGCTTGCAAATACTTGGGAAATAGATACATCAAAAGTTGATAGAACTTATCTTCACGCGATAAAGCAACATCTAAACTAGTCAGATTGATATGAAGAACCTTTTGCAAAAGATAATGTAAAAAATAGTCATTACTTTCGTTTGAAAAACGAGAAGAAATGGTTAATCTCTCCTGACCGTAGCCAAGAAATCCAATGATATTTCCTGTCTTTATTTCCCGATTGACAGTTTCTAAGATTTTTTGATCCTTATCTAAGTCCGGAGAATATTCTAGGTCACTTGGAAAAATAAAGATATTATCTTCTTGAGAAAGATTTCCTAATGTTCTATCTAAAAGAAGTTGGCTTATTTTGGGATATTCTGCAATAAAGTCTTCTTTAATAATCTTATGCTGATTATCAGTGATCCGCATTTTCATTTCCATCGCCTTCATTGTTGTCAGTAACTACCTGATTTTTTTGCTCATTGCTTGTCTTGTCAAAGGCCTTTTTCAAATTTGCTATAGTTTCAACTTCCTCGTAAGAACCTCGTAAATAATCTTCCAAGAGTGGTTTCAGATAATCAGACCAGAGTAATTCATAGTCAAAATTCACTTCCTCCAATTTAAGGAAATAACTTGGACCGATATGATAGTGACTATTTAGCTCCTGAAGTTTTTCAATTTCAGCATTCAAGTTTCTTAGACGCGCTTTCGCTTCTTCAGCTTTATCGCCAAGAACATCATCCAGCATTCCTAGTTGACTTTCAGCCGTAACTTCAACAAAACGGAAACGACGACGCATGGCAAAATCAAAGGTATCCACTGATCGGTCAATATCATTCATAGTTCCGATAATATAGACATTTTCAGGGATATAAAACTTGTCATCAGTTTCGTGTAAATTTGCATATTGAGTAGAAACTTCCCCATCTCTGCCACGATAACCAGGATCAATAGAGAAAAAGAGTTCACCAAAGATCTTAGAAATCTCACCTCGGTTAATTTCATCAATGATGAAGACGAATTTTTTGTCAGTGTCAATATCTGTTGGGGAAAGGTAGTCTTTCAGACCAAATCTCTTTCTCAATGTTTCTAGGACAGTTCTTCCACCACTTTTGTAGTATTCTTGCTTATTATAATTTTTATCTTTATACAACTCGTAAACATATTTGCGAGGTATTGACCATCCTGGAACACCACTATCATAATTTACTGACAAATTTTGTCTACTATTAACAGATAAGTAAGATGTTTTTGTTATATACTCTTTTTCTTCAACAACATTTATATATTCTAAGTAAGAATCCCAAGCTTGGTCAAAATTGTCTTGTCCTCCAATCAATTGGGCTTCTTTTGCTTTCTGACAAAAATCTTTAAAAATACCATCCTGTAGCTTAAACTCAATAGCGCCATCCCCATTTGATACCGGTCTTAACCCCTCCACAAAATCTGTATAATCATATGATGGGTGAAACTGCACAAACCCGATTTGGTCTTCGTTGCCATCCGTTAATTCTTTGGCAATTTCTTTAGCAAGATAGGTTTTACCTGTACCAGGAGCACCTCGGAGAATGAGGTTTTTGGATTGTAGTAGAGTTTGACTCAATGGATGATAAACCTTATATTCTAGAGACATTTTTTCTTCTTTCTTTTCTTTTTCGTCTAAAAATTGTGTTGAATATTCAAATAAAATGCTTCCCAACAATGATGGTTCCAACTCAGGATATTTTTGCAATACGAGTTGACAAATCTCATGATTCTGAAGATAAGGCCCCCTTGATTTTTTTGAGGAAGTAGCTTGTTCCAGAATTTCTTTTGACTATTAAGATTTACACTTAAGAAAGGATAGCCTTCAGAATAGATACAAAGTAGTTTTGTGACAACTGCAGAACGCCCAATAAATTCATTCTTTGACTTTTTCATGTCAAAGATAGGATTATTGAAATCTAATTTTCTACCAGCTTGAATGATCTCATACAAATCCGATTTTAATTTGTTAAATCGGTCTTCTAGTTCTGATTTTGGAATGATTTTATTTGCTTGATTCTTATAGCTTTTTGTATCCTCATTCCAATAAATACCAAATTTTGAAGAACCTCCTCCACCAATTCCCATAAATAATGATTGGTACTTCCCTGTCTCAAGAACATAGCAAAAAGAATTACTTGTAGCACCTTTCCCAATAACATAGTCATCAATGGACATGGTTAATAGTTTATCTAGAGGCCACTCCTTAAGAAATTCCTCTCTCAATTCTTCATTTTTCAAACTGTATTGTTTTGCAGATTCTCTTAAATTAATTTCATTTTCTTGATACCAATCATAAAAATCTTCTAAACTAACTCTTCTATCATTCATCAATTAGACTCCTTTTATAATAATGTTCGAATAAAAAACTATATATTTCATATATAGAATATCATATCCTATAAAAAATGAAAAGAATTTCTAAAGAAAAAGCCCAGCGTTAGGAGCTTCAATGTCTCTTAACACTAGACTTCTTTTTTATCTTAGTAATACTCTCCCTGACGATAATCCCATGAGTTAAAGGTATCTGATAGATGCATCATGATTTTATCAATGTCAAGCCCTTTACGAATCACAACTGGCGCTGGTGAAGTTGAGCGTGCTCCACCTTGTTCTGGAATGAGTTTTCCATCTTTATCAACCATAGACACCATCACACCTTGCTCGTAGCGAGTTTCAATCGTTTTGTCAGGTTGGATAGATGCCACATAGTCGTCTGCTTCAATGACAAGGTCCACTGCTCCTTCGATACGTTGACCGATGCCTTCAACCTTACCACGATTTCCTTTTCCTGATGGGTTAGCTGATGAGGCGTAAACCATTTTGCCTTCTTCCCAAAGTTTGGCAGCTAATTGTTCACCAGCTTTACCAAACTTGATAACGAAACAGCTCGTTCCACGTACGTCTGTCATGAGTTCTTCACGGCCATCACCGTATGCTTTCAATTTCTCAAAGGCTTCTGGTTTCCATGGAAGGATACAACCAAGAAGAATGTCTTCATCCCAATGTTTTTGATAGAAGGCTTCAATTTCTGGGTTGAGTTGTGCTAAAGCGCGAAGCTCGTCCATACTACCACAGAGGACTACTCCTGGTTTATTACGATTACGTTCTTTAGCTTCAAATTTACGTTCAAGTCCTGCCTTGTCGCTGGTCATGATGATGTAGCCGACTTTAGTAGGACAAACGATACAGCCGCCCTCACCTTTTAAAATGTCATAGCCTTCTTGTGAAAATGTTCCGTTCCATTGAATGTGTTTTGCCATAATTCTATTTCCTTTTCTATTTTTTATTCTTGCCAGTAGGCTGGTCGTTGTTTTTCATAAGCAGCAATTAAATCTTCATACTGCAAAGTAATTCCAATATCATCCAAACCATTTAAGAGCTTGTGTTTCCACTCACTATCGATTTCAAAGGAGAATTCTCCAATAGATGAGATGATTTTTTGTTGTTCTAAGTCCACAGTTATCTGATCAGTCGGTTTTAGCCGGGCTAATTTTTCTCTAACTTCCCTAGGTTGAACGATGGGCAACATACCATTATTGAGTTCATTATTGTAATGAATATCTCCAAAAGATCCTGCAATCACGACCTTAAAGCCATAGTCTGCTAATGCCCAAGCTGCGTGCTCTCTAGAAGAGCCAGCCCCAAAGTTATCTCCTGTGATGAGAATACTCGCTTTGCGATATTCGGGTCGGTTAAAGACAAAATCTGGATCCTCAGTGTACTTGTCATCTAGATAACGCCAAGCATACATGAGGTACTTACCAAATCCTTTCTTATCAATCAACTTCAGAAACTGCTTGGGGAGGATTTGGTCGGTATCGATATTATCATTCATAAGAGGAACCGTTGTTCCTGTATAGACTGTAAATTTTTCCATATCCTCTCCTTACTGGGCTTCTGGCATTTGCCGAACGTCTACGAAGCGCCCTGCAATTGCTGCCGCAGCAGCCATGGCTGGACTGCAAAGATGAGTTTTAGCACCAAATCCCTGGCGATCTTCAAAGTTACGATTACTAGTTGAGGCGCAGTGAACACCATCTGGTACCTTATCAGGATTCATTCCTAGGCACATGGAGCAACCTGGGTCTCTCCACTCAAAGCCTGCATCTTGGAAAACCTTATCCAAGCCCAACTTTTCAGCAGCTCGCTTGACTGGTCTAGAACCAGGTACCACGATTGCTGTCAGGTTGGGAGCAATTTTCTTCCCTTCGACAAATCGAGCAGCCAGTTGCAAATCGCTAAGTCGAGCATTGGTACAAGAACCTATAAAGACATAGCCAAGTTCGATATCTGCTGGTTTCTGACCTGGGTGTAAATCCATGTAATGATAAGCACGTTCATCATTCATATCCTTTATTTCTGGGAAGCTACTATCAAAATCAACACCCATAGCCGGATTGGTTCCCCAAGTCACCATAGGAGCCAATTCAGAGACATCCATTCGGATAACCTTGTCATAAACGGCATCATCATCACTAACCAGTCTTTTCCAATCAGCCACAGCCTCTTCGAAATTCTCTGGAACACATTCCCGTCCCTTGAGATAGTCATAGGTGGTTTGATCTGGATTCATGATTCCCATCTTAGAGCCAAACTCGATGGACATATTGCAGATGGTCATTCGCTCTTCCATGCTCAGTGCATCAATCGCTTGCCCACGATATTCCACCACATAGCCAACACCACAGGCAACTCCATACTTAGCAATCAAGGCGAGAATATAATCCTTAGAATAAACTCCTTTTTGAGGAACACCTGTAAATTCCACCAGCATTTTCTTGGGTTTGACCTGCCAGAGGGTCTGGGTAGCAAAGACATGCTCGACCTCACTGGTCCCAATCCCAAAGGCGATGGCTCCAAAAGCTCCGTGAGTTGCTGTGTGACTGTCTCCACAGACGATGAATTTTCCTGGTTGTGTCCGTCCTGTTTCTGGACCAACCATGTGAACGATTCCCTGTTTTTCAGAACCGTGGGCCGCATGTTCAATCCCAAACTCCTCAACATTTTCTGCCAACTTATCAATTTGAGCCTTGGATATTACATCTCGAATATCATAAATATTGACAGTCGGAACATTGTGGTCAAAGGTCCCAAATGTTAAATCTGGTCGTCTCAATCTACGCCCTGCATCTCGCAATCCTTGAAAAGCCTGAGGACTGGTCACCTCGTGAATATAGTGTTGATCTACATACATGAGTTGAGGCTGTCCTTCTTCTCCTGTAATCACATGGAGGTCCCATAATTTATCAAAAATCGATTTTCCTGCCATTCATTACCTCCATACAAAATATAAAGCTACTAGTGTAGTCACTGTTCCTAGGAACCAAACCGTTTTAAAGTACCATTTTCTAGTCTTGTGATGAAAGATGATTCCTGCTAACCAGGCACCAAAACCACCACAAGTAAAGGCTAAAATGAGTAAGATTTTCTCTGGGATGCGCCAAGCACCTCTTCTTGCCTTGAATTTGTCAATGCCATAGATCAAGAAAATGATAAGATTCCAAATCAGGAGGGCAAAAGTTATTCCTTCGTTTAGTTTCATAGTCTTTCGATAATGGCTTCTGTCATTTCCTTGGTAGAAGCCTGACCTCCTATATCTCTCGTTAAAATACCAGCCGCCAAACTTGCCTCAACAGCATGCTCGATACGCTCTGCATCCTCATATCGCCCAAAACTGTCTCTCAGCATCATGGCAACTGACAGAATCATGGAAATGGGATTGGCAATGCCTTGACCTGCTATATCAGGTGCTGAACCATGAATGGGTTCATAGAGACTCGGACCATCTTCAGAGTGGCTGGCTGATGGCATAACTCCAAGTGTACCAGATAGAACGCTTGATTCATCTGAGAGAATATCTCCAAAAAGATTCTCTGTCACAATAACATCAAATTTGGCTGGATTTGTAATCATGAGCATGGCAGCCGAGTCGACTAGCTGATGCTCCAGTGCTACATCAGGGAAATCTTTTGCTACTTCATCAGCCACTTTCCTCCAGAGTTTTGAAGTTGCTAATACATTCTGCTTATCAATGCTAGTAACAACTTTATTTCGACCTTTTGCAATTTCGAAAGCCTTGCGTATAATCCGCTCTACTTCCTCATAGCTATAATCGTTGATATCAC
Organism: Streptococcus infantis; assembly: GCF_047464615.1. Taxonomy (GTDB): domain Bacteria; phylum Bacillota; class Bacilli; order Lactobacillales; family Streptococcaceae; genus Streptococcus; species Streptococcus infantis_Y. The sequence continues at coordinate 15,603 of NZ_JASHBO010000019.1, read as the reverse complement.
GCGCTTTTTTCTCTTCAAGGATATGATCACCAAAGTAAATTCCTCCTGTCAACTCACGTACTACTACAAAGTCAACACCAGTTATTCGTTCTTGCTTCAGAGGTGATAAGTTCTTGAGACTCTCAAAGATTTTAACCGGACGAATATTGGCATAGAGATTGAGTTCCTTTCGAAGAGCTAAAAGTCCTTGTTCGGGTCGAACTGGAGCATCATCATACTGAGGACTACCGATTGCAGCGAGTAGAATAGCATCCGCTTCTCTAGCAGCCTTGAGCGTTTCGTCTGGCAAGGGATGTCCTGCAGCATCAATACCCGCCCCTCCAAAAGGTCGTCTGTCAATCTCATAGTCAAAACCTGTTTTTTCAGCTAGAGCTTCCAAAACTTCTAAACCAGCTTCCATGATTTCTGGGCCGATACCATCACCTGCTAGGGCAACTATTTTTCTTGTCATAGCTTTCTCCTTTACACGCTAGGCATGTCGCGATAGGAAACAGTTGTTCCCATCTCACCAGCATTCTCTTTTTGAACAAAGGTATTGGCATTAATGTAGGCAATAGCCGAAGCCTTCAACACATCGAAATCAAGTCCAGCTGCGTTAAAGATAGTCTCTGTATCTCTGTTTTCAACAGTTACCAATACACGTGCCTGGGCATCAATCCCATCAGTTACCGCATCAATCGTATAGGATACCAAGCGAACAGATTGATTAAAGAATTTATCAATAGCATTGAAAATAGCTTCAACAGAACCCTGACCTGTTGCATTAAATTCAACTTTCTCACCATCAAAATTAGCTAATCTAACTGTCGCTTCAAGGTCATTTTCAGAATGGGTTTGAAGTTGCAAGTCATCAAAGTGGAAGCCTTCTGGATTTTCAACCATGGTGCCAGCTACTAGAGCTCGAATATCAGCATCTGTGATTTCTTGCTTCTTGTCTGCCAAGGCCTTGAACTTAGCAAAGAGCGGCTTGATATCTTCGTCTGTAAAGTCTAGAGCCAAATCTCTTAGTTTCTCAACAAAAGCATGGCGACCAGACAATTTACCGAGCGGAAGACTATTACTCTTGACACCAACCAATTCAGGTGTGATGATTTCATAAGTGAGAGGATTTTTAAGAACACCGTCTTGGTGAATACCTGATTCGTGAGAGAAGGCATTTCCTCCAACAACCGCCTTGTTTTTTGGAACTGGAATTCCTGAGAAACGAGAAACCATTTCAGACGTATTGATAGTCTCATTTAGGACAATACTAGTTTCTGCTTGATAGTAATCTTGGCGAATATTGAGGGCAACTGCAATTTCTTCCAAAGCAGCATTCCCAGCTCGTTCTCCAATACCGTTAATGGTTCCTTCAACACGCCCCGCACCATTCTTAACAGCAGAAAGGCTATTGGCAACTGCCATTCCAAGGTCATCGTGACAGTGAGGCGAATAGATAATCTGACGATCAGTTTTAACATTGTCAATCAGATACTTGAAGATATTCCCATATTCCTCTGGTGTGGTAAAACCAACCGTGTCAGGAATATTGATATAGGTTGCACCTGCGTCTACCGCTGTTTGAACGACTTGTAAGAGGAAATCCAGCTCAGTTCTAGTCGCATCTTCAGGAGAGAATTCTACCACTTCAAATTTACTACGTGCATAGGAAACATGCTCTTTAATAGCTTCCAATATTTCTTCTTTACTTTTATTCAACTTAAATTCACGATGAATAGGACTAGTAGCGATAAAAACATGGATTTGTGGATACTTAGCATCCTTAAGTGCTTCATAACAAGCGTCAATATCTGATTTAACAGAGCGAGCTAAACCAGTCACCGCTGTTTTCTTCAAGACTTTTGCGATTTCCTGAACTGCAGTAAATGAGTCTGGACTAGCTGCTGGAAAACCAGCTTCAATTGCCGAAATTCCCCATTTTTCCAGTTGTCTTGCAATGGCAATCTTTTCCTTGATCGAAAAATTAACACCTGGTGTCTGCTCACCATCTCGAAGGCTAGTATCTAGAAATTCAACTGTTCTCATAAGATTTCCCCTTTTCTAAATTCGGTTTTAAAAAAACATCTCGCTCGGAGTTCCAAGCGAGATGTTGATTTACTCCCGCTTGGTAAGCCAAACAGGACTAATGCTTTTGCACTAGCCCGAGTACCTCAACAACAAAGCAAATTGATTAAACTTAGCTGTTTTCATGTTTGACTTTCTCCTTCGTTTGATATCTTGTTTAGTATTTTAGCATAGGAAAAAACACATGTCAAGAAAAAATCCAATATTTTCTGAAAATTTCTTCAGTAAAGAATATTTTGCTAATTGAAAGTGTTTGAAAAATCAAGTAAAACTAGCTATTTTTTCAAAGTCAATTTCCAACTTTTTTCGATCAATTCTAGCACCTCTTCATCTGATAAACTGTCATCAAGTGGCACACTTATCCAATAGCGCTTGTTCATATGAAAGGCTGGATAAATCCCTTTTTTTACCAACAAATCAGATACTTGATCATGTTTGAGATTGACTGCTTCCACTAGTCCTTCTCTCCCCTTTTCAAGCTTATCCCAAGAGATTCTCATCAAAACAGCATACCACTTTTGATTGCTCTCATGGCGCAGAATTGCAGTATCAGGGGATTTCTCCCATAGATATTCCAATTGATTTCCATACTTTTCTTGAACGAGTGCCATGATTCTCTTGGTCTGAGGACAGATAAAATCCTGCACATCAAAACAAGACTTTCGGATTTCATAAAGAACTTCTAAACAAGCCTCTCGAACAGTTCCAACAAACGTACCTCTCATACTGGTCATATGAACTTGAGGATAAAGATCGCCAGTTTCTTGGTCATAAACTTGAAAACTTAAGTCTCCATCCTCAACTGTAACCATCATTAGAAAATCTCCGTGCAAGATAGTCGAACTATGGTTCCATACGCCTTGATTTTCTTCAAATCCATACTCTTTAGCCTTTTTACTATTAAACTGATAAGCTTTAAAAATTTCAAACATAAGCGAAAACTGCTACCAAAAGCTAGCAGTTCCTTTCTATTTATTAAAAAACGACCTTAGTTCCATGTAATTGTGTCACGCCCAGTTGGTCAATAAAGGTTTGACGGTTGTCCATGTCAATTCCTCCACCAGGTAAAATTTCAATTTTTCCTGCAGCGTGTTCTAGAATTCTATGATAGTGAGCAAAACGTTTCTCTAGAGAATCGCCAGATACACCAGCTCGAGTCAGAATGCGTGTCACTCCAGCTTGGCTGAGCCAGTCAATGGCTTCTAACTGATCTTGTTCGCTCAATTCATCAAATGCCATATGGAAAACAATTTCCATACCTTTAGATGCAGCAATCAATTTTTCAAGATTGGCCTTGTCCAACTTCTTATCAGCAGTCAATGCACCAAAGACAACGCCTTGGCTTCCTGCCTGAGCAGTTAGACGAATATCCTCGAGCATAATAGCAATCTCGAGGTCATTGTAGACAAAATCACCACCACGTGGTCGAATCATAGTCATAATGGTCGTATCGTAGTCGGCAGCCAGTTCCACAGCTGCCTTGGTCACTCCGTAGCTTGGAGTTGTTCCACCAACTGATAGATTGTCACAGAGCTCGATGCGACGAGCTCCTGCCTGCATAGCTTTTTCAAGAAAAGTTACATTTTCAGCACAAAATTCGTAAATCATTTGATTCTCCTTGAAGATTAGTTTAAATTTATTATATCATATTATTTCGAATATGTTTTTGTTTTTATCAAGGAAAATCGTTACTTATTAAAGCTATTCTTTATCAGGAATCACCTTAAAAAGATAGTAGGTAATAAAGATGGTTAAACATCCCAAACCGATTTTGACTGGTAAAAGAGGCGCAAAATAAATGGAAATTCCCATCAAGATATAAATCGATACAATAATTTTTTTCTTACGTTCACGCGCAATAGACTTGGTCTCACGAAAGTCCGCCACGTAAGTCTGATAAAGTTTGGTATGATAAAGCCAATCTTCAAAACGCTTGGAACTTCTCGAAAAACAAGCAATAGACAACAAAAGAAAAGGAGTCGTGGGCAACAAGGGCAAGACAACTCCAACAATAGCCAGAGCCAATGATAGAAATCCAATAATCAGATAAAAAATACGCATATCTTCTCCTTACTTAGAATAATCATTTACTAGTTTCCCACAAAGTAAGGAATTTTGTCAAGCCTTTACTAAAAAGAGCCTGAAATTTACTTTCAGGACTCATTATTTTATTTGATTTTTTCTTCTTCGTAATCACCATTGCTACAAACGATCTGCTTACCGCCACCACGGACTTTTTTCTCCACGAGGAAGTTGCCACATTTTGGACAATCTCGGCCAACAGGCTTGTCCCAAGAAGTGAATTCACACTCTGGATAGCGATTGCAACCATAGAAGATACGATTACGCTTGGTTTTTCGTTCAATAATTTGACCTTGATGACAGCTTGGACACTCCACACCAATTTCTTTCACGATTGCTTGTGTATGACGGCAATCTGGGAAATTGCTACAAGCATAAAACTTACCAAAACGACCAAGTTTAATGACCATCGGACTGCCACACTCTTCACAATCAAATCCTGCTGGCTCATCCTTGATTTGGATTTTTTCCATTTTCTCTTCGGCTTTGGCAACCTCTTTAGAGAAGGGTTTATAAAATTCATCAATGACTCGTTGCCACTGCTCTTTTCCAACTTCGACATCATCCAGTTTACCTTCCATTTCAGCTGTAAAGGTTACATTGACGATATCAGGGAAAAATTCAACGATGAGCTTGTTAACAATTTCTCCCAATTCTGTCGGTTCAAAACGCTTGGCTGCCAAACGCACATAATAGCGCTTTTGAATGGTTTCAATTGTAGGTGCATAAGTTGATGGGCGACCGACTCCGTTTTCTTCCAAAGTTTTAATCAGTGTCGCTTCCGAATATCGGGCTGGTGGTTGAGTGAAGTGTTGCTCAGGCTTACTATTGACCTGCTTGACGACATCACCAACTGCCATATCCGGCAACATCTTATTCTTATCTGAATCATTGTAAATAGCCAAGTAACCATCAAATTTAACCTGACTACCATTCGCTGCAAACTGAACTCCATTTTGAGAGAGCTTCACAGCCATGGTATCAAAGATAGCACCCGTCATCTGACTCGCTACAAAGCGATTCCAGATAAGGGTATAAAGCTTAAGTTGGTCTTTGTCTAAGTATTTAGCGATCTTTTCAGGTGTATTAAAGACACTTGATGGGCGGATAGCCTCATGGGCATCCTGTGCACCAGTCGCATTCTTTACCTTGCTGCCATGCTTAGAATACTTACTGCCAAAACGTTCGTTAATGTAGTTTGCAGCTTCATTTTGAGCAACTGGACTGATACGAGTCGAGTCTGTACGCATATAGGTGATCAAACCTTGGACGCCCGTACCAATATTAATCCCTTCATAGAGTTGCTGGGCAACCATCATAGTCTTTCGAGTACGGAAATTGATTTTATTAGCTGCATCCATCTGCATAGTTGAGGTAGTATAAGGGAGTGGAGCGTTACGCTTGCGTTCTTTTTTATCTACCTGATCAACTCTAAAGTCTTTGCTGGATAGATGAGACAAGACTTCTTTGACCTCTTCATTGCTTGTCAATTTCATCTTCTTGCCATTCATTCCATAGAAGGATGCTTGGAATTGCTTAGTCCCCTTTTTGAAGACTCCATCAATAGTCCAATATTCTTCTGGTTGAAATGCATTAATCTCATTTTCACGGTCAATGATTAACTTGAGAGCAACAGACTGAACACGGCCAGCTGACAAGCCCTTTTTGACCTTTTTCCATAAAATTGGTGAAATGGAATAACCTACCAAGCGGTCCAAGACACGACGGGCTTGTTGGGCATCCACCAAATCCATATCAATCTTACGAGGTTCTTTAAAGGCATTTTTTACCGCATCCTTAGTAATCTCGTTGAAAACAACACGGTTAGCATCATTTTCATCTAGATTGAGAATATGAGCTAAATGCCAAGAAATTGCTTCTCCTTCGCGGTCCGGGTCGCTTGCGAGAAAGACTTTATTGGCTTTTTTAGCTTCTTTTTTCAAGTCATTGATCAGAGGACCTTTCCCACGAATATTGATATATTGGGGTTCATAATTATTTTCTACATCGACTGACATACTGGATTTTTTCAAATCACGAATATGACCAACACTGGCTAAAACCTTATAATTTCGACCCAGGTATTTTTCAATCGTTTTAGCCTTTGCAGGCGACTCCACGATTACTAGATTTTTTTTAACTGTTGATTTTTTCTTCTTTGTTGCCGTAGCCACAGTATCACACCTTTTCAAAGTAATAAACTTTATAAAGTGTAAACCATTTTTAAAAACCTGTCAAGACTTAACTCCTATATATAGAAGAAAAGTTTAACCGATAAAACCTTGCTAGTTCTTAAAATTCAAATTCTGCTAGCACATCCTGACCACTTGAAACAAGTTTTGCACCTTCCTGAACCAAGTGATGACAACCATCTGAACGACCATCTAGAATACTACCTGGAATGGCAAAGACATCTCTTCCTTCTTCCATAGCTCGCTCACAGGTAATCAAACTACCCGATCTCATCTTTGCCTCAGCAACAATGACACCCATACATAGACCAGCAATAATCCTATTTCGTGCTGGAAAATGATATTTCAAGGGTTCTTCGCCAGGTCCATACTCACTCAGGAGCAAATGATATTCACCGATGTAGTCCTGCAGTCGTTTATTAGAACGTGGATAGTAAACATCCAAGCCAGTCCCAATGACTGCAATGGTTTTTCCACCACCTTGAAGAATAGACATATGCGCTGCAGTATCAATCCCTCTAGCAAGCCCACTCACAATCACCAGCTCATTCTCCAGTTCTTCAATAACCTTACGGACCGATTTTGTTCCTGTTTGACTACAAGAGCGACTGCCTACAACTGCAATCTTAGGTAACTTTAAGAGATTTAAATCGCCCTTATAAAATAACAATACTGGAGCATCATAGATTTCACTGAGAGCAAAGGGATAGACATCGTCCAGAATTGAAAATGAGGGAAATTTTTCAAAGTCACTTCTTAATCGCTCCATGCTTTCAAAGGTGAGTTTATGGTAACGTTCCATAAAAACCACTGGATTTCGACACTCAGATGCTTCTGCTATCGTTTCTAGGGTTAATTCTTGATCATAGATTTCTCCATATTGAAGTACCTTTAAAACCTGTTGATTACTTAAACCTGCTTGTTTCAACTTATAAATCTCAAAATTATCAATCTTAATCTTCATGATAGACTCCTTGTTTTTCTCTCTATCTATTTATTCGTAGAAAAAGAAAAAAACTTCCCAACAATTTTACTTGTTTAGGAAGTTTCTATTTTTATTTGTTATGTTAGTAATCAGGACGAAGAACTCCAGTGACAGTTGCCTTGGTTGCTTCGTAATCCCCATCAATAACAACCTTGATAATGCGTTTAGCATCCTCTTCAGGCGTAGGAACCAAAGGTAGACGAGTTGGCCCTGCTTCGAATCCCATATAGTTGAGTACCGCCTTAACAGGCGCCGGACTTGGGTAAGAGAAGAGAGCATTAACTTTAGGAATAAATTTACGTTGAATAGCTGCCGCTTTCTTCATATCACTTTCTTCGATTGCAGTGAACATTTCATGCATCTCATCCCCATTTGTGTGGGAAGCAACAGAGATAACTCCGTCTGCACCTAGATTCATAGCATGGAAAGCATCACCATCTTCACCAGTGTATACCAAAAACTCTTCTGGTTTATGCTCAATCAAGTAAGCCATATTGGCAAGACTGGTACATTCTTTGACACCAATAATATTTGGATGTTCCGCCAAACGAAGTAAGGTATCTGGAGTCATTTCAACAACTACACGACCTGGAATGTTATAGATAATGATAGGTAAATCAGAAGCATCTGCAATAGCTTTAAAGTGTTGATACATACCTTCTTGGGATGGTTTGTTATAGTAAGGAACAATCGCAAGACCAGCCGCAAAACCGCCAAACTCTGCTACCTCTTTGACAAACTCAATAGAGTCACGTGTATCATTGGTACCAACACCAGCGATTAAAGGAACTCGGTCATTGACAACCTTTTGAACAGCCGCAAACAACTGCAACTCCTCATCGTGAGTTAGAGTCGGACTCTCAGCAGTTGTTCCTGCTAGGAGAATTCCGTCTGTATGATGTGCTAATAAATGTTCAATCAACTTTGGAATGGCATCGAAATTGATAGAGCCATCTTCATGAAAAGGAGTAATAAAGGCCGTGATAATTTTACAATCTTTTAAATCTTGATAAGACATACAAAACACCTCTTTATTTTAAAGAAGGAGTTCAAATGAACTCCTACACATTATTTCAATTCAAATTTTAATTCAGCTGTTGGGCGTACTAGACCACGTTCATGTAAAGTCTCAGCGATTTGAACTGAGTTCCAAGCAGCACCTTTAAGAAGGTTATCAGAAACTACCCACATATGAATACCTTTTTCTGCATCCAAATCTTTACGGATACGTCCAACGAAAGTATCACGTGAACCAACAGCATTAACTGCTTGAGGATAGATTTGGTGAGCAACATCATCTTCAAGAACTGCACCTGGGAAGGCAGCAATAGCTGCTTTCACTTCTTCGATTGGTGCTACTTCTTTTGTTTCAATATAGACTGACTCAGAGTGAGCTGACAAAACTGGAATACGTACACATGTTGCTGATACGGCAATGCTATCGTCTTCCATGATTTTCTTGGTTTCATTCGTCATCTTCATCTCTTCGTAAGTGTAGTCATTGTCAGTGAAGACGTCAATTTGCGGAAGAGCGTTGAAGGCGATTGGATAGTGTTTCTTATCGCCACCTGAAGGTAGGATTTCCGCATGCAAATCACGTGGATTTACGCCATCATTCAAGACTTCACGAAGCTCACGTTGGGTTTCAAGAATTGCTCCCATACCAGCACCTGAAACAGCTTGGTAAGTTGAAACGATAATACGGTCCAATCCCCATTTTTGACGAACAGGCTCAAGAGCCACCATCATTTGAATTGTTGAACAGTTAGGACAAGAGATGATTCCGTTGTGAGCATCAAGGGCGTGGGCATTCACTTCAGGAACAACCAATGGTACATCTGGATTTTGACGAAAATAAGATGTGTTATCTACGACGACTGCACCTGCCTTAACAGCATAAGGTGCGTATTTTGCAGAAGTTGATCCACCAGCTGAGAAAAGAGCAATATCAACCCCTTCAAAAGCGTCTTCTGTTGTTTCTTCGATGGTCACATCTTGACCTTTGAATTGCAAGACCTTTCCTGCAGAACGTGCAGACGCAAGGTAACGAATCTTATCGATTGGAAGAGTTGATTCTTCCAACATTTTGATCATTTGAGCACCAACGGCACCTGTAGCACCGACAACAGCAACTGTGTATCCCATAACAAACCTCTTTCGGAATTTTCTAAAAATTTCTATAATAGAAACATTATACTACTTTTTACCAAAATTGAAAAGTCTTTTTCCTATCTATTTTCTGAAATCGACAAGAAAAAGGTTCGCTATTACTAGCAAACCTTTTTTATTAATCTTATCTCTTAATATCTTTGCTTATAAGGCTTATTAAAGGCTTCTAAGATATCTGATGGAGTTTCTGCATAAGGTTTCACTTCTTTGAAATCTCCCTTCACGATAATCCGTTCTGTAGCATTGTAGTCTACACAGGTTACCAAGGTAATTTCTTTGATTCCCTCACGGTCTTCTATTTCATCAACGCGGTCAGGTGTAACGTGTTTGACTTCACGAATGACATAGGTATAAACCTTTTCCTTATCAGTCAAATAAATTTTCATCCCTTCTTTGGCATTGACCAAAGGTGAAAAGAGCATCTGACTGGCATTTTCAGCTGTAAAAATATGGTGACTAGCGAGAGAATAATTTCCTTCCCCCATTTTTTGATTTGGTTTCATGGTTCCTGCCCCATAGAACAAGTTCACATTATCCAAGCCTTTAAAGATAGGTAGGTTAATCTCTACTTCAGGAATCGCAATTCCACCAATAACAGGAAGTTGTTGGGCATCCCACTGGGAGGATAAAACCGCTTCAGATGAGATTGCCTTTACTGAATCGAAATCAAAATTTCCTTCTGTGTCCTGATTTTCTTCTAATTTTTCTTTTGATACCTGACTAACTTGGTACTTATTAGTATTCCAAACCATAAAGATATCACGGATTTTAGCATTAAAAATCAAAGCGATTGATAGCAGTATCAGAAATCCTGCCAATATATTGATCAACAGATTTTTTCGTTTATTTTTCTTTTTATTGATTTTTTTAGACATTATGCTTCACTTTCTGTTTCCTGTTCTGCCCCAACTTCTTCTTTTTCTGCTGCTGCAACACTTGTAAAAGTCACAATCTTAGCATCCTGATCTAGACGCATCACTTTTACTCCCATAGTTGAACGTCCCGTTTGTGAAATATTGGCAACATTGGTTCGAATCATAACACCTGTGTCAGTGATAATCATCAGATCTTCGTCCCCTTTTACTGTTAAGAGACCAGCCAGAGGACCATTTTTCTCGGTAACATTAGCTGTTTTCATTCCTTTACCAGCACGACCTTTTGTTGGGTATTCAGTCGCAACTGTGCGCTTACCGTATCCTTTCTCAGTAATGATAAGGACTTCGTCTTGGTCAGTAATCACCCTTGCTCCAACTACAGCATCACCTTCACGAAGATTTACCCCTTTAACACCAGTGGCGATACGACTCATACTACGAACTGAAGACTGATTGAAACGAACGGCATAACCTAATCTGGTTCCGATGATGATATCTGTGTCTTTTTCAGTTAGTAAGACATTAATCAACTCGTCCTCGTCTTTCAGATTCAAGGCTTTGAGCCCATTTTGGCGAATGTTAGCAAATTCTTTGACACTAGTTCTTTTGACAATACCTGCTCGAGTTGTAAAGAAGAGATAGGCATCATCACTACGTTCTGATTCAACATTAATAATGGTTTGAATGCTTTCACCTTCATCCAGTTTCAAAAGATTGACAACTGGCAAACCTTTGGCTGTACGACCGTATTCTGGAATTTCATATCCCTTAAGACGATAAACACGTCCTTTATTAGTAAAGAATAGCAAATGATCGTGAGTGCTGGTTGAAACCAATTCACGCACAAAGTCATCGTCCTTAACTCCAGTTCCTTGAACGCCACGTCCACCACGTTTTTGAGCTGTAAATTCGTCTTGGTCCAAACGTTTGATATAACCTTTATTTGATAGAGTGATAAGGACATCAGACTCTTCAATCAAGTCTTCATCTTCAAGAGTCAAGACTTCACCAACCATCAACTCAGTACGACGTGGATCGCCAAACTTACGTTTGACCTCATCCAATTCTTCCTTGATGATTTGCGCTACACGTTCTGGTTTTTCAAGAATGTCTGCCAAGTCAGCAATCAAAGCAATAAGCTCATCATATTCTGACTGAATCTTGTCACGTTCCAAACCTGTCAAACGACGAAGACGCATATCGAGAATTGCTTGACTTTGACGTTCAGATAACTTGAACTTGCTCATCAATTCAGCTTGGGCTTCTGCATCCGTTTCACTGGCACGGATGATACGAATAACTTCGTCGATGTGGTCCAGAGCAATCAACAAACCTTCCAAGATATGTGCACGCGCTTCAGCTTTTTCTTTATCAAATTGAGTACGACGAGTCACCACTTCTTTTTGGTGCTCAATATAAGCATCCAAGATTTGACGAAGAGAGAGAATCTTAGGTACACCATTCTGGATAGCTAGCATGTTGAATCCAAAACTAGTTTGCATTTGAGTCATCTTGAACAAGTTGTTCAAAATAACATTGGCTGACGCATCACGCTTCACCTCAATTACGAAGCGAACTCCCTCACGGTTTGATTCATCACGAACAGCTGTAATTCCTTCGATACGTTTTTCTTGAACTAAACGCACAATATGCTCATGGACTTTAGTCTTGTTGACCATGTATGGAAATTCTGTTACAACGATACGTTCGCGACCAGTCTTAGTTTCTTCGATTTCAGTACGAGAACGAAGCACAATCGATCCTTTACCAGTTTCGTAGGCCTTATGAATACCTGATTTCCCCATAACAAGGGCACCAGTTGGGAAATCTGGACCAGGAAGAACTTCCATTAATTCCTTAGTTGTGACTTCTGGATTATCCATGACCAACTTCACTGCATCAATGGTTTCACCCAAGTTATGTGGTGGAATATTGGTCGCCATACCAACAGCGATACCTGTAGCTCCATTGACCAAAAGATTTGGAAAACGAGCTGGTAAAACAACAGGTTCACGTTCATTGGCATCATAGTTATCAACAAAATCAACTGTATTTTTATTGATGTCACGAAGCATCTCAAGTGCAATCTTGCTCATACGCGCTTCAGTATAACGCTGAGCTGCGGCACCATCACCATCCATGGAACCAAAGTTCCCATGTCCATCTACAAGCATGTAACGGTAACTCCACCATTGCGCCATACGAACCATAGCTTCGTAGATAGATGAGTCACCGTGCGGGTGGTATTTACCCATGACATCCCCTGTAATACGGGCAGATTTCTTATGAGGTTTATCTGGTGTCACACCCAATTCGTTCATACCGTATAGAATACGACGATGAACTGGTTTCAACCCATCTCGAACATCAGGAAGGGCCCGCGATACGATAACACTCATGGCGTAGTCGATAAAGCTGGTCTTCATCTCCTTTGTCAGATTGACATTCACTAAATTTTTATCTTGCATTAACAAATGCCTCATTTCACTATTAGTAACTAGATATATTATACCATAGTTTGACCTAGATTTCAGTCTTCCAATCCGACTAAAACGTTTACATGGCCAAGTGGATGTTATATCCGTGACAAAGCTATTTAAAAGTGATAGAATGAAACTAAACGGGGGAAGCCCTTAAAAAATGAAGGAGATGTTTAGACAAATGACATTAACTAAACAACACAAAAAAGTTATCCTTGTCGGTGACGGTGCCGTAGGATCATCATACGCTTTTGCTCTTGTTAACCAAGGAATTGCACAAGAACTTGGTATCATTGAAATTCCTCAATTGTTTGAAAAAGCTGTTGGTGATGCTGAAGACCTTAGCCACGCGCTTGCTTTTACTTCACCTAAGAAAATTTATGCAGCTAAGTATGAAGACTGTGCGGACGCTGACCTTGTAGTTATCACTGCTGGTGCTCCACAAAAACCAGGTGAAACTCGTCTTGACCTTGTTGGTAAAAACCTTGCTATCAACAAATCAATCGTTGAACAAGTTGTTGCTTCTGGTTTCGACGGTATCTTCCTTGTTGCAGCTAACCCAGTTGACGTTTTGACTTACTCAACTTGGAAATTCTCAGGTTTCCCTAAAGAACGTGTTATCGGTTCAGGTACTTCACTTGACTCAGCTCGTTTCCGTCAAGCACTTGCTGAAAAAATCGGCGTTGATGCTCGTTCAGTTCACGCCTACATCATGGGTGAACACGGTGACTCTGAGTTTGCCGTTTGGTCACACGCAAACGTTGCCGGTGTAAAATTGGAACAATGGTTGCAAGCTAACCGTGACTTGGATGAAGCGGACCTTGTAGAACTCTTCATCTCAGTTCGTGATGCTGCTTACTCAATCATCAACAAAAAAGGTGCAACATACTACGGTATCGCAGTAGCCCTTGCTCGTATCACAAAAGCTATCCTTGATGATGAAAATGCTGTTCTTCCACTTTCAGTATTCCAAGAAGGTCAATACGGAGTTGAAAACGTCTTTATCGGTCAACCAGCTATCGTTGGTGCACACGGTATTGTTCGTCCAGTTAACATCCCATTGAACGATGCTGAAACTCAAAAAATGCAAGCTTCAGCAAAAGAATTGCAAGCTATTATTGATGAAGCTTGGAAAAACCCTGAATTCCAAGCAGCTTCAAAAAACTAATTTATGTTATAAAAATGTCTAGACGATTTGTCTAGACATTTTTATATTTCATTACTTTATTTCATTTGAGCAAAAGCTGCTTCTGCATCTGCATTACTAATCGCACCTAATTGAATCTTAGCAATTTTACCCTGTGAATCAATTAGATACTCTGTAGGGATACTTCGAATTTGATAGGCTTGAAAAACAGCTCCTTTTGTATCATATAAAACGGGGATATCTTTATAACCTTGTTCTTCAAACCACTTTGGAAATTGATCTACAGTTTTTTCACCTTGAAGCCCTGGCGCAATGACAGATAAAATTTCGAAACCACGATCTTCCTTAGCAGCAAGCTCCATCAATTCTGGCATACTCTTCTTGCATGGTCCACACCAAGATGCCCAAAATTTAAGATAAACTTTTTTACCTTTAAAATCAGATAATTTCACTTCTTTTCCATCCATAGATTGAAGGGTGAAATCAGGTGCTTCTGCTCCAATTGCTACTTGCTTCACAGTTGTTTGCTGCTGTGTCTTAGTCGTTGGATTTTCTTGACTTGATTTTTTCTCTTCCTTGCCACAAGCAATCAGAAGAAAGAGAGACAAGAAACTAAGTCCAAAATAGATAATTTTTTTCATAGATAACTCCTTTTATCCTAATATTCCAGATAAAACATTTAACTGTCCCAACATTAATAAAATTCCCATGAGAACGATCAATAAACCACCAATTTTCTTCAATAAAAGTATGTGGGATTTGATTCTACTAAAATAAGGCATGACAAGGCCTGACGCCAAGGCCAGAACTAAAAATGGAAGTGCCATTCCGAGAGTGTAAATGAGGGTTAATAAGGCCCCCTGAAGAGCTCCATTTCCTCCTGAGGCAGCCAGTGCTAAAACAGAACTTAAAACTGGACCTATACATGGAGTCCAGCCAAAGCTGAAGCTGATACCCAGTAAAAAGGCCGAGAGATATTTACTAGACTGTTTTTGCTTAAATGTTACTGTTTTTTGTACCTCTAATTTTTGTAGATGAAGAATTTCCATCTGATGCAATCCCAGTATGATAATCATGATTCCCATGACATAACGGAACCAGTCAGCATAAAGTAAATTCCCAAGGAATCCTGCTCCAAATCCAAGAATAAAGAAAATGAGAGAGATACCAGTAATGAAACAGAGGGTACGAATCAATCCTGACCAGGCAACGTCTTTACCCAAAAAACGAAATGTCTTTGACTTCTCTTGATCATCTAGCAGAACACCTGCGTAGACTGGTAACAAGGGAAAGATACAGGGAGAAAAGAATGACAAGACCCCGGCTATAAAGACAGAAATAAAAAATAAAATACTTTCCAATTAAGAACCTTCTTTCATATAGTCATCTTTTATTTTACTATAAAAGAAAACGTTTGTAAGATATCTGCTACGTAAATTTATTTTCAACTTGAAAGAATCAAAAAAAGGAGCTCCGCTCCTTTCAGATTGAAGACAAAGTCCTTGGAAGTCAAGTTTCTAAGGGCTTTTCTTTGTGTAAAGTCGTATAATAGAGGTAAGAAGAGTTGTGAGGTGTTCCCTATGTTTCACAAAGAAAAACCTGACTATAA
>NZ_JASHBO010000018.1:0-25539 GCF_047464615.1 Streptococcus infantis | reverse complement strand
ACTCACCTGAGTACAATCCTATTGAGAAAACATGGGCTCATATCAAAAAGCACCTCAAAAAGGTATTACCAAGTTGCAATACTTTTTACGAGGCTCTTTTGTCCTGTTCTTGTTTCAATTGACTATAAAAGGAGATTCTATTAATGAATAATGTAAAAAAAGTTTGTCGTTTAGCTTTACTATGTCTGTCTGTTTCTACTCTAGTTGCTTGTAGTTCTCTGTCTGAAAAAACAAGTAATTCATCTAGTGATAGTAAAACGGAAAGTTCTGGGAAAAAAGGATTTTTAGATAAAGCAAAAGATAAATTAGGTTCTAGTGACTTTAATCCACAAGATGTCAGTGATGAGACAATTGAATCTATCAAAACTTATGAAGATTATTTGACTATGTATGAGAAAATTGTTAATAATTACTATACCGAAGCAGATGAAGCCTTTAAGGGAACTGTTTTAGAAGATAGTGCTTCTATCCAAGAATTAAAAGATAGTACTAAAAAAGAAATGGAAGAACAGAAAAAACAATATGGTCCATTGAAGAAAGCACCTATTCAAGGAAAAGAGGAAATAATTAAGTTTTTAAAGGAATATCGTGATTCTCTACACGATCAAGTAGAACAATGGAAAGCTAGTCTTTAATAAGAAGAATGGAGTTCGGGATGGTCTATCAATTGTTACCTCATGAATACATGGTTATGAATAGTGATCATGTGAGTTTTGGGAAAAATGGTTTGTCTACAGATGAATTAATTTTAACAAATCTACACTTGATACATATTAAAAAAGGTATTTTTGGAGGAAAAAAAGATCAAACTACTATACCAATTAACCAAATTAAGGTTTTTGAGGGGAAACCACAAGTTTCAGTTACGAAATCCAATGGTATGAAACGATTAGAAATCTATTATAATGGTGGACAAGTTATCTTCTCATTCTCTAATACTAAGGATACTGAAAAGTGGGCAACGAATATTATTAAATTAATCTCTGGTGATACAAGCAACTTTGCAACCTTGGGTGATAATAGCTTATTTGGTGTAGAAATTTTGGCAGAGACTCTAAAAGATACGTTTGACACTTTCAAAGTAGGGCTTGGCATTAAGGATGCAGAACCAGAGAAACTATCTACTAAATGCAGTTTTTGTGGAGCTCCTCTGTCTGGAACCGTAAAACAAACTGTCAAATGTAGTTTTTGTGATATGGAACAGACCTTGTAGGAGATGAAATATGGGAATAATTAAAGCATTTACAGATTCAATTAGTGGTACTTTTGCAGATCAATGGAAGGAGATTATTACAGTTCAGGCTTTTGATGAACATACAGCTGTAAGCCCGGGTGTTCTTCAAGTCAGTAATAATGGTAGAGGAGTTAATAGTCAGGGGTCTATAGGTGTCATTTCAAATGGGTCTAAGATATTTATTCCTGAAAATACTGCTGCTTTTATTTTTAGTCAGTCTGGAATAGAAGAAATTATCACTGAACCAGGTGGATATGAATATCAAAATGGGGAGAGTAGTGTTTTTAATGGTGATGGGCTAAAAAAATCACTGTTTGATAATGTTGTTAATCGTGTTGGATTTGGCGGACAAAGTGATCAGCAAAAACAGATTTGTTTTGTCAATTTGAGAGAAATTCGCGATATTAGGTTTGGTACTCGTGGTCCGGTTATGTATAACGACTTGTTTTATGGAACAGACTTAGAAGTACGCGCTTTTGGAACTTTTTCTATTCAAATTACGGACGCTATCAAGTTTGTAAAAAATTTCCTTCCTGCAAATGTGACCTACTATAGCTTTGATAGTACTCAAGCAAGGGCTCAGATAGTCACGGAATTTCTTCAATCCTTTACCGTTGCCCTTAATTCGTTATCAACAACTTATCGTATCTCACAACTACCATCACAAGCATCAGTACTTGCAAAACAAGTATCGAATGATGAACAGTATGCTGGTACTTGGAAAGATCGTTTTGGGTTTGAGATTATAAAAGTTGCGATTGCTAATATAGAATTCTCACCAGAATCTAAGGAATTAGTTAAGAACTTTTCATCAAATAAGATGAATTTAAAGGCTTTTGATGATGTATCGCAGAAAGCTTCTAATATTGCTGCACAACAAAAAGTCGCATCAGGAATCGAACAACATGGGCTAGGAGATGGTGCGGGGATGATTTTTGGTATGAATATGGCACAACAGTTAGATGAAAAAGCAACTAAACCAAGTTTATCTTTTGATGAGCAAATCGAAGTTCTAACTAAACTCAAATCACTTTTAGATGCAGATATATTATCTCAGGAAGAGTTTGATCGAAAGAAAAAAGAAATTATGGACTTATAAGATTGACGAGATGCTACGCAATCTGGATAAGAACTAAGAAGAAAGAGGGGCAACCCTCTTTTTTGTGGCTATAAGTCGGTCATTGTCTATTCAGATTATATGAGCAGAAATCAAGAAAATAAATCTTGAAAATATCATTTATTCTATAAATATGATAAGATAAAGCTTGATATGAATGAAAATTGGAGATAGAGATGGCTAAAGAAGATGTGGCGATGCAAGTGTTGCAACAGGTAGTAAAACTTCCTGTCGTCAAAGTGAACCGGTCAAAATTTTTAATGGATAAATTCTCTAAGAAAGTGGCTTCAAAGGATATTCCTAGATTATTGGAAGAAGGGCCGACAGCTTTATTATCTCAGGAAACCTTAGATCGAGTGGCTAATGCCTGTATTAAAGATAATGTTTTACTGGCAAGTGGGACCTCTGTTTTGGCAGGTTTGCCTGGAGGTATTGCCATGGCGGTTACAATTCCGACAGATGTAGCCCAGTTTTACGCATTTTCATTAAAACTAGCCCAGGAGCTAGGCTATATTTACGGCTATGATGATCTTTGGGCTTCGCGAAATGAGCTGAGCGAAGAAGCTAAAAATACCCTCTTGCTCTATCTGGGAGTGATGTTGGGAGTAAATGGTGCGGGCGCTCTACTTCGTTCTGGTGGTGTTACAGTTGCTAAGCAAGTGATGAAAATTGTGAACAAAAAGGCTTTGACAAAGACTCTTTGGTATCCAATTTTGGAAAAAGTTCTGAAAATCTTTGGAGTGAATCTGACCAAGGGAGGATTGGCTAAGGGGATGGGGAAAGTTATTCCTATTTTAGGTGGAGTCATATCAGGAGGCTTAACTTTTGCGACCATGAAACCCATGGGAGAAAGATTGCAAAAAGAATTGTCCAAATTGATTAACTACGATGAAGCACAATATCAAAGAGATGTTGCTACTATCCAAAAAGAGGTTGAAATCATCGAAGGAGAATGACATGGGGATCATAACAGTACTGGCCAAAACCTACGGTAATTATCTTCTTACAAGGCAAGCTTTAAAAGTTGCAGAAACCATAAAAAAAGATGAAAACACAGTAGTTAGTTTGGCGAAATTACTTCTCGTAGATAAGCTTATGGATACAGCTACTTGGTTGATGAAGCCGGAGGATAAAGAATGAAATCTTTTTGGAGGTTCTTTACTCTTCTTTTTATAACACCAATTGTTGGTCTGATAAAAATACTCTGGTTCCTAATCTCTTTCGCCTTCCAATTACTGTTCTATAAGATTCTTTTCAAAATCATAGACTGGTTTTTCAAACTTCTTTAATGATAATACTAAAGATACATTAAGACTTTGGGATATTTACTAGGAAGAATCTATATATTTAGAAATAATGAAGTGATACGAAATAAACTAGCAAGTCTTCTACTGCTAGTTTTTTAATCTTTGCCCTTGTGGTATAATAAAAAAGAAAAAACTGTTAGAGAATATGATGGAGGTTATGATGGACAATATCATTGATGTATCTATTCCTGTTGCAGAAGTGGTGGACAAGCATCCAGAAGTTTTGGATATCCTAGTAGAACTTGGTTTTAAACCTCTTGCAAATCCCTTGATGCGAAATACAGTCGGACGAAAAGTATCGCTCAAACAGGGGTCTAAGCTGGAGGGAACTCCTATGGACAAGATTGTACGCACACTGGAAGCAAATGGTTACGAAGTGATTGGATTAGACTAATGGCAGATGAACGAATTCATGTCCTACGGGATATTTTATTAGAATTGCATAATGGAGCCTCCCCTGAATCCGTTCAGGAACGCTTTGATGAAACCTTTACAGGTGTATCAGCTATCGAGATTTCTCTCATGGAGCACGAGTTGATGAACTCTGACTCAGGTGTGACCTTTGAAGATGTCATGGAGCTTTGTGATGTCCATGCCAATCTCTTTAAAAATGCTGTTAGGGGTGTTGAAGTTGAAGATACCGACCATCCAGGTCATCCTGTCCGTGTTTTTAAGGATGAAAATCTAGCCCTCCGTGCTGCCTTGATTCGTGTTCGTAGACTGTTAGACACGTATGAGTCTATGGAGGATGAGGAAATGCTTGCGGAGATGCGTAAGGGTTTGGTTCGCCAGATGGGACTTGTAGGTCAGTTTGACCGTCACTACCAGCGCAAGGAAGAACTCTTCTTTCCTATCATGGAACGTTATGGACATGATTCGCCACCAAAAGTCATGTGGGGAGTGGATGACCAAATCAGGGAACTCTTTCAAAAAGCCTTGACGACAGCCAAGTCCCTACCAGAAGTGTCTATTAGCACTGTAAAGGCAGATTTTGAAGCTTTTGCGACAGAATTTGAGAGTATGATTTTTAAGGAAGAATCCATCCTCCTCATGATTCTACTCGAATCCTTTACCCAGGATGACTGGATTCAGATTGCCGAGGAAAGTGATGCTTATGGCTATGCCATTATCCGTCCGTCTGAGAAATGGGTTCCTGAACGTAAAAGCTTTGTTGAGAAGAAAAGTGTAGAAGAGCCAAGTCAGCCAGAAACTGTAGAAGACCAAGTTCAGAAGGTTATCGACACGCCAGAAGGTCAGTTTACTATCACCTTCACACCTAAGGAAAAGGAAGCGGTAGTAGATCGCCATAGTCAACAGGCTTTTGGTAATGGCTATCTGTCAGTCGAGCAGGCTAATCTTATTCTCAACCATCTGCCAATGGAAATTACCTTTGTTAATAAGGATGATATTTTCCAGTATTACAATGACAATACGCCAGCAGATGAAATGATTTTCAAGCGGACACCTTCTCAAGTAGGGCGAAATGTTGAGCTTTGTCACCCACCCAAGTACCTTGATAAGGTAAAGACCATTATGAAAGTTCTTCGTGACGGGGTCAAGGACAAGTACGAGATGTGGTTCAAGTCCGAGTCACGAGGTAAGTTTGTCCATATCACCTATGCTGCAGTACACGATGAAAATGGAGAATTTCAAGGTGTATTGGAGTATGTTCAGGATATCCAGCCTTACCGTGAGATTGATACAGACTATTTCCGTGGATTAGAATAAGGAGAAACAATGAGTTACGAACAAGAATTTATGAAAGAATTTGAAGCTTGGGTTAATACCCAAATCATGATTAACGATATGGCGCTCAAGGAAAGCCAAAAGGTCTATGAAGAAGATCAAGATGAGCGTGCTAAAGATGCCATGATTCGCTATGAAAGTCGCTTGGATGCCTACCAGTTCTTGCTAGGCAAATTTGAAAATTTCAAGGCAGGCAAGGATTTCCATGATTTGCCGGAAGGTTTATTTGGTGAGAGACATTATTAAGAGCTATAAAAAAGTGTGGTCTATAAACCGCACTTTTTACATATGATGGGTATGCTTGGTAATCCATTGTTCTGTTTTTATTTTTAACCAAAATGAATAGATTCCAAGAGTGATAATCGTCAGTAAGAACCATTTGATCCAATTTCCAAATAACTGGGCGCCAGTTCCATCAAAATATAAACGTTGACCATCGATGACAGTATGTCGGACTTTCCAATCTTGCACAAAACAAACGGCCCAAGGTGTGGCAATTCCTAGAGTTAAGGCAATGATGAAAAAAGCGACAATCGAGTGCCCGATAAAGCTGAGTAATCCACCGTCAAAATAACTTTCTTTGTTCATATAGAGTCTCCTTAGAATTTTATGGATAAGTAAATCGTTATTTTGTGGTATTGTAGCATAGGAGGAGATAGGAGTCAATATTTCTTGAAATAAGGCACTATAGTTCAAACGAAAATAGCATTCACGATTTGTCCTACTTATCTTTTTGTGTTACAATGTTAGCATGAAAACGAAAAATATCATTAAAACAGGTTTGGCATTAGTAGGCCTCGGAGCACTTGCTTTCGGAGCTAAGAAAGTAGCCGATGACCACAAACTCATGAAAACGCAGGAAGAGTTGACCGCTATTGTGCGTGACTCCTTTTCAGAGATGGGTGAAATTGCGACACTCTATGTCCAAGTCTACGAAAGTAGCTTAGAGCGTCTCGTTGGTGGTGTCATTTTTGAGGATGGTCGTCACTATACCTTTGTCTATGAAGATGAAGATCTTATCTATGAGGAGGAAGTCTTATGATAATTCCTCATAGTTTGGAAGAACTAGCAAATCTAGTAGAGCAGGATGGCAAGAAGGTCTTCCTTTTTGTTGCGGATTGGTGTGGTGATTGTCGTTATATCTACCCTTCTTTGCCAGAGATTGAAGAGTCAAATCCAGAGTTTACCTTTATACGAGTAGACCGTGATGAGTACATGGACTTAGCCAAACTTTGGGATGTTTACGGGATTCCAAGTCTTGTTGTCTTAGATAAGGACAAGGAGATTGGACGCTTTGTCAATCGTGATCGTAAAACCAAGGCACAAATTAACGACTTTTTAGCAGGATTAAAATAGGAGAAAAGAAAGAATGATTTTTACATATAACAAAGAACATGTTGGTGATGTCCTTATGGTCATCGTGAAAAACAGTGGCGATGCCAAACTAGATGTTGAACGTAAAGGCAATGTGGCGCGTGTTTTCCTAAAGGAAACAGGTGAAACTGTTGCTTGGAATATTTTTGAAGTTTCTAGCTTATTCGAAATTGAGGAACGTGGTCAAGTATTCTTGACAGACGACCAAGTAGCTTGTTTGAACCAAGAATTGCAAGCTCAAGATTTTACCGAAGAGATTATCAATGACAAGGAACCGAAATTTGTCGTTGGTGAAATTGTAGAGATGGTGGCACATCCAGATAGTGATCACTTGAACATCTGTCAAGTTGCTGTTGGAAATGATAAGACAGTGCAAATCGTGGCAGGTGCTCCAAATGCGCGTCTTGGTTTGAAAACCATTGTAGCTCTTCCGGGAGCTATGATGCCAAAAGGCAATCTCATTTTCCCAGGGGAACTTCGTGGTGAAAAGAGTTTTGGGATGATGTGCAGTCCTCGTGAACTTGCCTTGCCAAATGCTCCACAAAAACGTGGTGTCATTGAATTGTCAGAAGACCAAGTTGTTGGAACTCCATTCGATCCGTCTAAACACTGGACAGCTTAAATTTGTTAAGTTAGATAGGAGAAAGTAAGATGGCAAAAAATGTAGTGATTACAGGTGCAACATCAGGCATCGGTGAAGCAATTGCGCGTGCCTATCTAGAAAAAGGTGAGAATATCGTTCTCACGGGGCGTCGAAGAGAAAGACTTGAAGCTCTCAAAACTGAGTTCGCAGAAGCCTTTCCAAATCAAAAAGTTTGGACCTTTCCCCTTGATGTGACCGATATGACAATGGTTAAAACTGTTTGTTCAGAAATTCTTGAAGCAGTAGGTTCAATTGATATTTTAGTTAATAACGCTGGACTGGCTCTTGGTTTAGCTCCCTATCAGGACTATGAAGAGTTGGATATGCTGACCATGCTGGATACCAATGTCAAGGGCTTGATGGCAGTCACTCGTTGTCTCTTGCCTTCTATGGTGACTGCAAATCAAGGCCATATCATTAATATGGGTTCAACCGCAGGTATTTACGCTTACGCTGGTGCAGCAGTCTATTCAGCAACCAAGGCTGCAGTCAAAACCTTTTCAGATGGACTACGGATTGATACCATCGCAACGGATATCAAGGTGACAACTATTCAGCCTGGTATTGTAGAGACTGACTTTTCTAAGGTCCGTTTCCATGGAGATGAGGCACGGGCTGCAACGGTCTATCAGGGACTCGAAGCTTTGCAGGCACAAGATATCGCAGATGCTGTGGTTTATGTGACCAGCCAACCTCGTCGTGTGCAAATCACAGATATGACCATCATGGCCAATCAACAAGCAACTGGATTTATGATTCACAGAGATTAACATTATTTAAAAAAGTTACAAATTTTGTAACTTTTTTTGATTTCCTTCGAATAGATAAGTAGGAGGATGAAAAAATGTTTAATAAAATTATTCTTATTGGAAGAATCGTGGCAACACCAGAATTGCACAAAACCAACAATGACAAGTCCGTTGCACGAGCAACTATCGCAGTGAATCGTCGTTACAAAGACCAAAACGGGGAACGTGAAGCAGACTTCATCAATATTGTAGTCTGGGGCAAACTTGCTGAAACTTTGGCGAGTTATGGAAGCAAAGGCAGTCTCATTTCTGTGGATGGGGAACTACGTACCCGTCGCTTCGAGAAAAATGGACAGACCAACTATGTAACAGAAGTTCTCTGTACGGGCTTCCAACTCTTAGAAAGTCGCGCCCAACGTGCTATGCGTGAAAATAATGCTGGACAAGACTTAGCAGATTTGGTCTTGGAAGAAGAGGAACTTCCATTCTAAAATGACAAGAGTTTGAGAATTTTCTCCAACTCTTTTTGTGCTATAAATCAGACTTTTTTCTTGACTATTTTTGACCAAGTGATACAATAGAACTATGGTTTAGCACTCATGTATAAAGAGTGCTAACAATATGATTATGTTATGGAGGAAAACAAATGTTGAAACCATTAGGAGACCGTGTGGTCTTAAAAATTGAAGAAAAAGAACAAACTGTCGGAGGCTTTGTCCTAGCAGGAACATCTCAAGAAAAAACAAAAACAGCTACTGTAGTGGCTACTGGACAAGGTGTTCGTACCTTGAGCGGTGAGTTAGTCGCTCCAAGTGTAAAAGTTGGAGATCAGGTTTTAGTGGAAGCTCATGCAGGTATTGATGTCAAAGATGGTGATGAAAAGTATATCATCGTAGGTGAAGCAAATATCTTGGCAATCGTGGAATAATAGAAGGAGAAAGTAAGTATGGCAAAAGACATTAAATTTTCATCTGATGCACGTTCAGCTATGGTTCGTGGTGTTGATATCCTAGCTGATACTGTTAAAGTAACCTTGGGGCCTAAAGGTCGTAACGTTGTGCTTGAAAAATCATTTGGTTCTCCATTGATCACCAACGACGGTGTAACAATCGCCAAAGAAATCGAGTTAGAAGACCATTTTGAAAATATGGGTGCCAAATTGGTGTCAGAAGTGGCTTCTAAAACCAATGATATCGCTGGTGACGGGACAACTACTGCAACAGTATTGACTCAGGCCATTGTTCGTGAAGGGATCAAAAACGTTACGGCTGGCGCAAACCCAATCGGTATCCGTCGTGGGATTGAAGCAGCAGTTGCAACTGCTGTAGAAGCCTTGAAGAACAATGCTATTCCTGTCGCCAACAAAGAAGCTATCGCGCAGGTTGCTGCTGTCTCATCTCGTTCTGAAAAAGTTGGTGAGTACATCTCTGAAGCCATGGAAAAAGTTGGCAAGGATGGAGTCATCACCATTGAAGAATCACGTGGGATGGAAACAGAGCTTGAAGTTGTAGAAGGAATGCAATTTGACCGTGGTTATCTATCACAGTACATGGTCACTGACAATGAAAAAATGGTTGCAGACCTTGAAAATCCATACATTTTGATTACAGATAAGAAGATTTCAAATATCCAAGAAATCTTGCCACTTCTAGAAAGCATTCTTCAAAGCAGTCGTCCACTTTTGATTATTGCAGACGATGTTGACGGTGAAGCTCTTCCAACTCTTGTTTTGAACAAAATTCGTGGAACCTTCAACGTCGTTGCTGTTAAGGCGCCTGGATTTGGTGATCGTCGTAAGGCTATGCTGGAAGATATTGCCATTTTGACAGGCGGAACTGTTATCACAGAAGATCTTGGTCTTGAATTGAAAGATGCTACCATTGAAGCACTTGGTCAAGCAGCTAAAGTGTCTGTTGATAAAGATAGTACAGTCATTGTAGAAGGTGCAGGTAATCCTGAAGCAATTGCTAACCGTGTTGCTGTCATCAAATCACAAATTGAAACAACAACTTCAGAATTTGACCGTGAAAAACTCCAAGAACGCTTGGCTAAGTTGTCAGGTGGGGTAGCAGTTATCAAGGTTGGTGCTGCAACAGAAACAGAATTGAAAGAAATGAAACTCCGCATCGAAGACGCTCTCAATGCGACTCGCGCAGCTGTTGAAGAAGGTATCGTTGCAGGTGGTGGTACTGCCCTTGTTAATGTTATCTCTGCTGTTGCGACCTTGGAGTTAGAAGGTGATGAAGCAACAGGACGTAACATTGTTCTTCGTGCCTTGGAAGAACCTGTACGCCAAATCGCTTATAATGCAGGTTATGAAGGTTCAATTGTTATTGATCGTTTGAAAAATGCAGAGCTTGGAACAGGTTTCAATGCTGCAACAGGTGAGTGGGTCAATATGATTGAAGCAGGAATCATCGATCCTGTTAAAGTAAGTCGTTCAGCCCTTCAAAACGCTGCTTCAGTAGCAAGTCTCATCTTGACAACAGAAGCAGTTGTAGCTAACAAACCAGAACCCGCTGCACCAGCGCCAGCTATGGATCCATCTATGATGGGTGGCTACTAAGAAATTAAAAAGAGACTGGGACAAAATAGTTCTCGACCACAAAAAAAGCTAGAGATTTCCAATTTCGGAACTCTAGCTTTTTAATTTTGATTCGTTCTCTTATTGTATTTTAGGAGGTTATTGGCCATAAATACCAATCCCATGTCAATTCTTACTTGACGCTTCCCTCTCAGATTACATCTCTTGTAACCCAAACAAGTCTTTATCTGCCCAAAGACAGGTTCCACATCAATCTTGCGTTGAGCGAAAATCTGTCTACCTTCAGGAGATAAAAGCGCTTGACATTCTTTAGCTTTCAAGTTTTGATAGCGTTCATTAATATACAGTCCCTTTTGAGGGGCTGATCCAGGTTCATCAGCATAGTAAACCTTTATTTCCTGTTGAAAGTCTGTCTGTGTCTTCTGATGTTTGATATGGTGAAAACGATAACACCAGCCATCAGGATGTGTGTAGCTATCCTCCTTGTCATCATAGTGCCAATTCGCTAAGTTTTTAGCTGACTGTTTATACCCTCTCTTTTGTTCCTTATCAAACATGGCATATTTAATCAGATGGTTTACCCGCTTTTCATCTAAACGAAGGAGATTCTCTTCACTTCCATATCCAGCGTCTGCGACAACTGTCTTTACATCATGCGGATAGGTTTCAAGTAAGGGTAGAAGAGTCTTGGTGTCTGTCGGATTTGAGAAGACATCATAGTGAAGAACAAATTGGTTTTCAGTAGCGATTTGAAGATTATAAGCAGCTTTGAGTTGCCCATTTTTCATATGGTCTTCCTTCATCCGCATAAAAGTGGCGTCTGTATCTGTTTTGGAAAAGCTGTTACGCCCTTCAAAAGTTTCTTGATAGTTCTCATATTTTTCAGCACGTACTGAAAAATCCTCCTTGACTTTACGCAAGACTTTCTTGAGTTTACGACGTTGGGTTTTACGTTCGTCCTTTCCTTTAACAGGTGTCTCCTCAATGTCCTGGTTCAGTTTTTCCAATTCTTCTTCAAGGATTTGAGCGAATGCAAGCAACTGCTCTGAGGAGATAGGCTCTTGTGTATCCAGTTCGATAGCTTGATGAATAAGGGGAGTGATTTCTTCTTGAAAATAGACCTGTATCTGTTCTTGAAGTTTGGCGGAGAATTTCTCTGTCGCTTTTTTCCACACGAAACTATACTTGTTGGCATTGGCTTCAATCTTAGTTCCGTCAATAAACAAACAATCTAAGGTTACTAACTCTTCCATTTTTAAACGAAGATTGAGGTCGATGAAAAGAGCACGAATGAGTTCTTCCATCCCTTCAGCTACACGAAAACGATTGATAGTGCGATAGCTAACAACCAACTGTCCTGTTAGGTACTGCATAGCCAGATTTTCAATCATCATTTTTTCAATTTTTCGACCAGAGAAAATCCCTTGTGAATAGGCAAATAGAAGAGCAGATACAAGCATTTTAGGGTGATAAGACGGGCGACCAAAGGCATGATAGAAGGCGTGGAAGTGACTATCCTCCAAGGTATTCACCACTTTTTCAATAGTAAAGACGAGATGATCTTGTGGTAAGAAAGAACTGATTTCTAGTGGTAAAGTTGTTTGATTTGTGTTATAGTGAATATGCATGGGATAGCCTTTCTAAATGGTTTATTAAGCAATTCTATTTTACCAAGACTATCGCAACCATGCAAAAAAGCAACGGCAAATCCGTTGCTTTTTTTGGAGACAAGAGACTATTGTCCCAGACTCTTCTTTTGAATTACTCAAAAAGAGGAAGCTCAGCCTCCTCTTTTTACATTTATTTAATTATGGTTTGATAACTTCAGCTCCACCCATGTATGGACGAAGAACTTCTGGAATGGTCACAGAACCATCTTCGTTTTGATAGTTTTCAAGGATAGCAGCGACTGTACGTCCAACAGCAAGTCCAGAACCATTCAAAGTATGAAGAAGTTTAACCTTACCATCGGCTTCATCACGGTAACGGATTTGGGCACGACGAGCTTGGAAATCTTCTGTATTTGAACAGCTTGAGATTTCACGATATGTGTTTTGCGCAGGGATCCATACTTCCAAGTCATAAGTCTTAGCAGCTGAGAAGCCCATGTCTCCTGTAGAAAGAGCAACTACGCGATATGGAAGGTTGAGTTTTTGAAGGATGTTTTCAGCGTTGGCTGTCATCTTTTCTAGTTCTTCGTATGACTCTTCAGGTTTGGCAAATTTCACCATTTCTACCTTGTGGAATTGGTGTAAACGAATCAAACCACGAGTATCACGACCAGCTGAACCAGCTTCAGAACGGAATGATGGGCTCATAGCAGTAAAGTAGATTGGCAAGTCTTTTCCATCAAGAATTTCATCACGGTAGTAGTTGGTCAGAGGAACTTCAGCTGTAGGAATGAGGACGTAGTTCGTATCTTTCAATTCAAATGTATCTTCTTTGAATTTTGGATATTGTCCTGTACCGAACATAGAATCATGGTTAACCATGTAAGGTGTGATGACTTCAGTGTAACCTTCTTTTCCATGCTCATCCAACATGAAGTTGTAGATAGCACGTTCCAAACGAGCCCCAAGTCCTTTATAGAAGAGGAAGCGCGCTCCAGTTACCTTCCCACCACGTTCCCAGTCAAGAATACCAAGATCTTCACCTAGATCCCAGTGAGCTTTTGGTTCAAAGTCGAACTCGCGAGGAGTTCCCCAACGGCGAACTTCTACATTATCATCTTCGTCTGCACCGATAGGCACGCTATCAGCTGGGATATTTGGAAGTGTAGTAGTAAATTCAGTCAATTTCGCATCGATTTCAGCCAATTCTGCATCAAGAGCTTTTACCTCGGCAGAAAGGGTTTGCATAGCTGCAATCTTGTCGTCTGCATTTTCCTTGTTACGTTTAGCTTGGGCAATCTCAGCAGAAACTGTGTTACGTTCAGCCTTGAGGGTTTCAACCTTAACCAAGATGTCACGTCGTTTGGCATCGATTTCTTTCATCTCGTTCAAGATAGCAGCATCTACACCACGTGTAGCTAGTTTTTCTGCGACAGCATCAAAGTCTGTACGAATACGTTTGATATCTAACATATAAACTCCTTTATGAAAAAAGCACACCTGACAAAGCGTTGGAGTGGCAGGGCCACGGTTCCATCCAACTTCACAGGTGTGCACTTGATTCTGTATTTGATTTAAAACAACGGTAGAATTTCAATTAAATCTTCTATCTGCTCGCAGCACCCGCAGACTTTCTGAAAGGAGGAAGTAACCTACTTATCCGTTTCTATGATTATACTAAACTTTCTATTTTTTTGCAAATAGATTTTTAATTTTTCGACCAATGATTTGGACTAAGGTAGGAAGTTTGACTACCTTGTCATTTCCCAGTTTTTCACGAGCTATTTTAAGAATTTTTCCAGAGTCTTTTGAGGCAAAGAGGAATTTTCCTTGATCTGTAAAGATTTCAAAATGACGACTAACCTTGCGGCCTGAAACATTGGCTCCGATTTGATTAATGCTGGACCAAGGGATTTGAATATAGTCCTCGACATTACGATCTGAGTAAAATTCTAGCGCATGATCTCCAACCAGAAATTTTCCAACCTTTCCTGTAATGGAGAGATAGGAAGTTCCAGTTGTTTGCAAGTCGACGACCTTGTTGAGGGATTGTGCCATGTTTAGTCTTCCTTATTTTCACCGAAAAATGCTTGGTAGAGAGCTTTAAGGGCGGCTTTTTCTTGGTCTTTATGGACAACAAACATGATAGAAACTTCACTAGAGCCTTGTGACATCATTTGGATGTTGATGTTGTTCTCAGATAAGGCACGAGTGGCTGTAGCAGTTACCCCGATATGACGCTTCATTTTTTCCCCAACAATCATAATGATAGAGAGGTCGTGTTCGATTTCAGCGTGGTCTACCTCTGCTTTTTGGACTAATTGACGAAGGATTTCTTCTTCTTTGATAGGAGTTAATTCTCGTGAACGTAAAATGATAGATAGGTCATCGATACCAGTTGGCATATGTTCCCAACCAATATTCAGGTCTTCTAGAATTTGAAGCACTTTACGACCAAAACCAACTTCGCGGTTCATCAGGTACTTAGACATATTAATGCTGACAAAGCCAGAATCCCCAGCAATCCCCACTACTGGGAATTTATCACTGCTATGTTTGAGAACAATTCGGGTACCTGGATGGTCAGGATTGTTAGTATTTTTGATAACGAGAGGAATTTTACCACGGTAGGCAGGAAGAAGGGCTTCGTCATGAAGGACAGAGAAACCTGCATAAGCCAATTCACGCATTTCACGGTAGGTCAATTCAGGGATAGAGTGTGGTTTATGGATAATACCAGGATGGGCAGCAAAAATTCCGTCAACATCAGTGAAGTTTTCATAAAGGTCAGCCTTAACACCTGCAGCGATGATTGAACCAGTGATATCGGATCCCCCACGTGAGAAGGTACAAATCTGATCTTCTTTCGTAACACCGAAGAAACCAGGGATAACAAGAACTTCAGTTGAATTTGTCAATTCTTCGATTTTATCATAACTTGATGGGATGATTCGCGCATTTCCAGGTTCGCTCGTAACGACGATACCAGCTTCTCTAGGATGGACATAACGCGCCTCCAAGCCATTTTGGTTAAAGTAGGCTGCAATCAATTTTGCATTGTTATTTTCTCCAGCTGCTAGAAAGGTATCGTAAAGAAACTTATTATCTTCAATTGGAAGAGTAGCTAGAGAGCGAATGCTTTTTGAAATTTTGTCTAAAACGGCTGGTTTAAGACCTAATTCGCTAACCATAGCAGCATAGCGATCAATAATCCAGTTTTGGCTTTTGCTAATGTCATTTCCAGCTACATAGTCGCGGTAGTATTTAATCAAGGCATCTGTAACCTTAGTATCTTCAGAATTGCGTTTACCAGGGGCAGATACAACCACAAAACGACGTTCTGGGTCACTTTTGACAATATTTAAAACTTTTTCTAATTGGCTAGCAGAGGCAAGCGAGCTTCCACCAAATTTAACAACCTTCATAAGAACTCCTAAAGTAAGTATTTTATACGATTATAGCAGAAAGAGGGGCTTTTTTCAATCTGGAAAATTTCCTATATAATTGTTTGAATGTCTCATCAGAAAAGCTTATAATAAAGGTGTAGGAGGAAAGACTCTTCTAATGAAAGGAGTTGGGGGAAGATGATTAAAAGAGTAGTTTGTTTAATCTTACTAGTCCTTACCTTCGTGATGATTCCTACAAATATCGGAGCAAGTTCTCAACCTCTTCCCAGTGGTCGTTTGACCGGAGAAGAATTAGCGATAGAATATGCTCAGGAAGGTCAGATATCAGTTGAGAGGGCTAAAATTATCTTATCTATCGGCTTGTCAGATAGTAAGGCAAGGACCTATCGAATTCTCTCTGAAAAGATTATTGTCAATCCTAACTATGAAGTTAGAATCAAGTTTTATTGTCGAACAGATGAAAGTGGACAATTTAGAGGAATCACGAAACTCTTAGCCATAAGTCTGGTTAACAAGGACGGGGATAAGGAAACTCCTTTTACAGGGAATCTTTTTGCCTACCTAGAAGATCCAAATCGTGTTTTTTACATGATTTCAGGAGAATTCTACCATAAAGGATTCAACAAAGAACAGCTCTATCAGAGAGAAGGAGGGCGGATGCTTGAAGTCATTTATGATTTCATGGATGATACAAGTACTGGTTTTCCTGTATTTTTTGAGACCAAACTAAGGTTTTAAAATCGGCCGAGACACTTTCGGTCGATTTTTCTCTTGTTTAAAAAGCCGGAAAAAGATATAATTTGAAAATAAAATAATTTAAATATCGTTGTAGTGTAAAAGGAGTGGCCATGAATCATATTATCTATCAAGTTCAAGACGATCTAGCGATGCTTACTCTGAATCGTCCCGAGGTAGCAAATGGTTTTCATATTCCTATGTGTCAGGAAATTTTAGAAGCCTTAGAATTAGCTGAAAAAGATAGTGCTGTTTCCTATATTCTCATCAATGCTACCGACAAAGTCTTCTCTGTTGGGGGCGATCTAGTAGAAATGAAACGTGCTGTAGATGAGGATGATATTGCCTCCCTCACCCAAATCGCGGAGTTGGTAAATACGATTTCCTATAAGATTAAACAAATTCCTAAACCAGTCATTATGGAGGTGGATGGAGCAGTTGCTGGGGCGGCGGCTAATATGGCTTTGGCAGTTGATTTCTGTATTGCTTCTGACAAGGCTAAATTCATTCAGGCCTTTGTAGGTGTGGGATTGGCTCCAGACGCGGGAGGTTTATTCTTGCTGACACGATCACTTGGTGCGATTCGGGCAACGCAATTAGCTATGACTGGCGAAGCTTTCACAGCAGAAAAAGCACTTGAAGCTGGAGCTGTCTATCGTCTGTGTGCTAGTGATCAACTGGAAAAGACAAGAGAACAATTGTTGAAGAAGTTGAGAAGAGGTTCTTCTAACTCCTATGCCGCTGTTAAGAAGTTAGTCTGGGAGAGCGAGTTTAAGCAGTGGCATGAGTACGCACAGCTAGAATTGGAATTGCAAAAATCCCTATCTTATACGGAGGATTTCAAAGAAGGTGTTCGTGCACATTCTGAAAGAAGACGTCCAAAATTTTTGGGGAAATAATAAAATACTTGCGCAATTCTTTGAAGTTTGATATACTTTTTTTGTCAAATGTTTTGATAGTTAAACTTTTTTGATGAGGGAGGGAAGAAAATTGGACTACCAACGGATCAATGACTATTTAACATCTATTTTTAATAACGTCCTGGTGATTGAGGAAGTGAGTTTGAGAGGTAGTCGTTTCAAGGATATCTCCATCAAGGAAATGCACACGATTGATGTGATTGGCAAGTTTCCAGATGTGACTCCAAGTCAAGTGTCCAAAGAGTTGATGGTAACTCTAGGAACCGTGACAACTAGCTTAAACAACTTGGAACGAAAAGGTTATATCGAGCGCTTGCGATCAGATCAGGATCGTCGTGTAGTACATCTGCATTTGACAAAGAAAGGTCGCTTGGTACATCGGCTCCATAGACGTTTTCACAAGGCCATGGTCGAAAGGATCATCGAAGGCATGAGCCCAGAGGAAATGGATGTCATGAGTAAAGGTTTGACCAATCTTTATCAATTTTTGGAGGATTTGAAATAATGGCTTTTGCGAAAATAAGCCAGGTTGCTCATTATGTTCCAGAGCAGATTGTCACAAATGGAGATTTGGCTCAGGTTATGGATACGAGTGATGAATGGATTTCAAGTCGAACTGGGATTAAGGAACGTCGCATTTCTAAGACAGAATCAACTGGAGATTTGGCAACGGCAGTTGCAAAACAACTTCTAGAGAAGTCAGGGATTTCTGCTGAAGAGTTGGATTTCATCATCCTAGCTACGATGACACCTGACTCAATGATGCCTTCTACTGCAGCACGTGTACAGGCTCGTATAGGTGCTCGTAAGGCCTTTGCATTTGATCTAACCGCCGCTTGTAGTGGTTTCACCTTTGCCCTTTCAACTGCAGAGAAGTTTATCTCTTCAGGAGCTTATCGTAAGGGTCTAGTTATCGGTAGTGAAACTATGTCCAAAACCTTGGACTGGACAGATCGTTCAACAGCTGTCCTATTTGGAGATGGAGCTGGTGGCGTCTTGTTAGAAGCAAGCGATAAGCAACATTTCCTAGCGGAGAGTCTCAATAGCGATGGTTCACGTAGTGAGTGCTTGACCTATGGGCAGACAGGCTTGACGTCACCATTTTCAGTTCAAGAAAATCCGGATGCTTTCTTGAGAATGGACGGCCGAGCAGTTTTTGATTTTGCGATTCGAGATGTTGCTAAGTCTATAAAAAATACCATAGAAGAGAGTTCTCTGTCGGCAGAAGAACTAGATTATCTCCTGCTTCACCAAGCTAATATCCGCATTCTAGATAAAATGGCTAGAAAGATCGGTGTAGATCGTGATAAGCTTCCCGCAAATATGACCAAGTATGGCAATACTAGTGCGGCAAGTATTCCGATTTTGCTTTCAGAGTGTGTAGAAGAAGGCTTAATCCGTTTGGATGGTAGCCAAAAAATACTCTTGTCAGGCTTCGGTGGAGGTTTGACATGGGGCACGCTTGTTGTTACAATTTAGGTAATGATGTGGTAAACACATTTTTATAAAAACTATTTATTTTAAAGGAGTCTATCATGGCAGTATTTGAAAAAGTACAAGAAATTATCGTTGAAGAACTTGGAAAAGACGCGTCAGAAGTAACACTTGAATCTACTTTTGATGATTTGGAAGCAGATTCATTAGACTTGTTCCAAGTAATCTCAGAAATCGAAGATGCTTTTGATATCCAAATCGAAGCAGAAGACAACTTAAAAACAGTTGGTGACTTGGTTGCTTACGTTGAAGAGCAAACAAAATAATTAAAATAAATGAAGAAGGAGTAGGGGGAACCCGCTCCCTCTTGTTTAGGTAATAGTTTGACTGTCAAATTATAATGTAGTCGAACTATTACGTAAGCAAGGCATATGGAGGCACTATGAAAACACGTATTACAGAATTATTGAATATTAAATATCCTATCTTCCAAGGTGGAATGGCCTGGGTTGCAGATGGTGACCTTGCTGGAGCTGTTTCAAAAGCAGGTGGTCTAGGTATCATCGGTGGAGGAAATGCTCCTAAAGAAGTGGTTAAGGCTAATATCGATAAGATTAAATCTTTAACAGATAAGCCTTTTGGTGTCAACATTATGCTTCTGTCTCCATTTGTTGATGATATTGTTGACCTCGTCATTGAAGAAGGGGTTAAGGTAGTCACAACTGGCGCAGGAAACCCAAGTAAATACATGGAGCGATTCCATGAAGCGGGAATTACCGTTATTCCTGTAGTTCCAAGTGTTGCTTTGGCTAAACGCATGGAAAAAATCGGCGCAGACGCTGTTATTGCAGAAGGTATGGAAGCAGGTGGACACATTGGTAAACTAACAACTATGACCTTGGTTCGTCAAGTTGCAGCTGCTGTTTCTATTCCTGTTATCGCTGCTGGTGGTATTGCAGACGGTGAAGGAGCTGCTGCTGGCTTTATGCTTGGTGCAGAGGCTGTGCAAGTAGGAACTCGTTTTGTAGTTGCTAAAGAATCAAATGCCCATCCAAACTATAAAGCTAAAATTTTAAAAGCTCGTGATATTGATACAACGATTTCGGCACAACATTTTGGACACGCAGTTCGTGCCATTAAAAACAAATTGACTCGTGATTTCGAGCAAGCTGAAAAAGATGCCTTTAAACAAGAAAATCCAGATTTAGAAATTTTTGAGCAGATGGGCGCAGGAGCCTTAGCTAAAGCAGTTGTCCATGGGGATGTGGATGGCGGTTCAGTGATGGCCGGCCAGATTGCAGGTTTGGTATCTAAAGAAGAAACTGTTGAAGAAATCTTAAAAGATATTTACTACGGTGCAGCTGAAAAGATTCAAGCAGAAGCTGCTCGTTGGGCAGGAGTTACAAGAAATGACTAAAACAGCCTTTCTATTTGCAGGTCAAGGAGCCCAGTACCTTGGAATGGGACGTGAGCTATACGACCAATATGCTATCGTCAAGGAAACAATCGATCAAGCTAGCCAAGTCTTAGGTTATGACCTTCGTGACTTGATTGATAACGATGAAACGAAGCTACATCAGACTCGTTACACGCAACCAGCTATTTTAGCTACATCCGTTGCTATTTACCGACTACTAAAGGAAAAAGGTTACCAGCCTGATATGGTGGCAGGTTTGTCTCTTGGAGAATACTCTGCCCTTGTAGCTAGTGGTGCCTTGAATTTCAAAGATGCAGTGGCTCTAGTTGCTAAACGTGGGTCTTATATGGAAGAAGCAGCACCAGCAGGATCAGGGAAAATGGTAGCTGTGCTAAATACACCAGTTGAAGTTATCGAAAAAGCTTGTCAAGAAGCTTCTCAACTTGGTGTTGTAACTCCAGCTAACTACAATACGCCGAGTCAAATTGTTATTGGTGGGGAGGTAGCTGCAGTAGATCGTGCAGTTGAACTCTTGCAAGAAGCGGGAGCAAAACGCTTAATTCCGCTAAATGTTTCTGGACCTTTCCATACAGCTTTATTGGAACCTGCTAGTCAAAAATTAGCTCAAGCCCTTACAGAAGTTGAATTTTCCGACTTTGCTTGTCCACTTGTTGGTAATACAGAAGCGAAGGTCATGGAAAAAGAACGAATTGCAGAACTCTTAACTCGTCAAGTTAAGGAACCGGTGTGTTTTTATGAAAGTATTGCTCTTATGCAAGAAGCGGGTGTCACTCGTTTTATCGAGATTGGACCTGGTAAAGTTTTGTCAGGATTTGTCAAAAAGATTGATAAAACAGCTCAACTTTCTAATGTGGAAGATCAAGCAAGCTTACAAGCACTCTTAGAAAATTAGACCAAAATGGTAGAAGTTCTGAAAGGAGAAACATGAAACTAGAAAATAAAAATGTCTTTATTACAGGCTCAAGTCGAGGAATTGGTCTTGCCATTGCTCATAAATTTGCCAGCTTGGGAGCCAATGTTGTCTTGAATAGTCGTGGTGAAATCTCCGAGGAGCTTCTTGCTGAATTTAAACCATACGGGGTGAAGGTCCTTGCTATTTCTGGTGACGTTTCTGATTTTGCGGACGCAAAACGTATGGTAGACCAAGCCATTGAAGAGCTGGGTTCAGTTGATGTCCTAGTGAATAATGCTGGGATTACTCAAGATACTCTCCTGCTTAAGATGACAGAAGAAGATTTTGAGAAGGTTTTAAAAGTCAATTTGACAGGTGCCTTCAATATGACACAATCAGTCTTGAAACCGATGATAAAAGCTCGCGAAGGTGCTATCATCAATATGTCTAGTGTTGTTGGTCTGATGGGAAATATCGGTCAAGCCAACTACGCTGCTTCCAAGGCTGGTTTGATTGGTTTTACTAAGTCTGTAGCGCGTGAGGTTGCTAATCGTAATGTGAGAGTAAATGCTATTGCGCCAGGGATGATTGAATCGGATATGACCGCAGTTCTATCTGATAAGGTCAAAGATGCCATGTTGGCACAAATTCCGATGAAACAGTTTGGACAAGCAGAGCAGGTTGCTGATGTGACAGCCTTTCTGGCTACCCAAGATTATCTAACAGGACAAGTAATTGCAATTGATGGTGGACTAACCATGCAATAAGAGTTAAAATAGAGGTAGAAGAATGAAACTGAATCGAGTAGTAGTGACAGGTTATGGAGTGACATCTCCAATCGGAAATACACCAGAAGAATTTTGGAATAGTTTGACAATTGGAAAAATCGGAATTGGTGAAATCACCAAGTTTGATCATAGTGAATTTGCGGTGCATAATGCGGCAGAAATCCAGGATTTTCCTTTTGACAAATATTTTGTAAAAAAAGATATCAACCGTTTTGATGCTTATTCTTTATATGCACTATATGCAGCACAAGAAGCAGTGAACAATGCTAATCTTGATGTAGAGACTCTTGATAGAGACCGCTTTGGTGTCATCGTTGCTTCAGGTATCGGTGGAATCAAGGAAATCGAAAATCAAGTGCTTCGACTTCATGATAAGGGACCAAAACGTGTAAAACCATTGACACTTCCAAAAGCTTTACCAAATATGGCATCAGGAAATGTTGCTATGCGTTTTGGAGCAAACGGTGTTTGTAAATCTATCAATACTGCTTGTGCTTCTTCAAATGATGCAATTGGGGATGCCTTTCGTTCCATCAAGTTTGGTTACCAAGATGTTATGCTAGTTGGTGGTTCTGAGGCTTCTATCACTCCATTTGCCATTGCAGGTTTCCAAGCCTTGACAGCTCTTTCAACAACAGAGGATCCAAGTCGTGCCTCTATTCCATTTGACAAAGACCGTAATGGATTTGTCATGGGTGAAGGATCAGGTATGTTGGTTCTTGAAAGTCTAGAGCATGCTGAAAAACGCGGTGCAACTATCCTAGCTGAAGTTGTTGGTTACGGAAATACTTGTGATGCCTACCATATGACTTCACCACATCCAGAAGGTCAAGGAGCTATTAAGGCCATCAAATTAGCCTTGGAAGAAGCTGAGATTACACCAGACCAAGTAGCCTATGTCAATGCTCATGGAACCTCGACTCCTGCCAATGAAAAAGGAGAAAGTGGTGCCATTGTATCTGTTCTAGGTAAGGATGTTCCAGTTTCTTCAACCAAATCCTTCACAGGTCATTTGCTGGGAGCAGCAGGGGCTGTTGAAGCCATTGCTACTATTGAAGCTATTCGTCATAGCTATGTTCCAATGACAGCCGGAACGAAAGAATTATCAGACTATATCGAAGCGAACGTTATCTATAGACAGGGATTGGAGTGTGAAATTCCATATGCTATCTCAAATACCTTTGGATTTGGTGGGCATAATGCAGTCCTTGTTTTCAAACGTTGGGAGAATAAGTAAAGATGAATTTAAATGAAATCAAAGACTTGATGGCACAATTTGACCAGTCAAGCTTGAAAGAATTTTCTTATAAGAATGGAACGGATGAGTTGGTCTTCAGTAAGAATGAAGCGAAACTTGTTGCAGAAGCAAGTCAAGCACCTCAAGCTCAAACTACACCAGCTGTAGAAGTAGTTTCAGAATCAAGTGCTAGTGAATCTGTAGCTGAGGAGGACCTTGTAGAAAGTCCACTTGTCGGAGTTGCTTACTTGGCTGCCGGACCAGACAAATCTAATTTTGTTTCAGTCGGTGATACTGTTAAAAAAGGCCAAACCTTGGTCATCATCGAAGCCATGAAGATCATGAATGAAATTCCAGCACCTAAAGATGGTGTTGTAACAGAAATTCTAGTTGAAAATGAAGAAATGGTTGAGTTTGGGAAAGGCTTGGTACGTATCAAATGATTGATATTCAAGGAATTAAAGAAGCTTTGCCACACCGTTATCCCATGCTCTTGGTGGATCGTGTCTTGGAAGTTAGCGAAGATACCATTGTTGCCATTAAAAATGTGACGATTAACGAACCTTTCTTCAATGGTCATTTTCCTCAATACCCAGTTATGCCTGGAGTCCTCATTATGGAAGCCTTGGCTCAGACAGCAGGTGTTTTGGAATTATCAAAGCCTGAGAACAAAGGGAAGCTGGTCTTCTACGCTGGTATGGACAAGGTTAAGTTTAAGAAACAAGTTGTTCCTGGTGATCAGCTTGTCATGACAGCAACTTTTGTCAAACGTCGTGGCACAATCGCCGTAGTAGAAGCGAAGGCAGAAGTAGATGGTAAGCTTGCAGCAAGCGGTACTCTGACCTTTGCTATTGGAAACTAGGGAGGTTTTCCATGTTTCGTAAGATTTTAATTGCCAATCGTGGTGAAATTGCTGTTCGTATTATTCGTGCGGCACGAGAATTAGGAATTGCAACAGTCGCTGTCTATTCGACTGCTGACAAGGAAGCTCTCCACACGCTTTTGGCTGATGAGGCTATCTGTATCGGCCCTGGGAAGGCTACAGAATCTTATCTGAACATCAATGCCATCCTATCAGCTGCGGTCTTGACTGAAGCTGAAGCTATTCACCCTGGATTTGGTTTTTTAAGTGAAAATTCCAAGTTTGCAACCATGTGTGAAGAAGTTGGGATCAAATTTATCGGACCATCAGCTCGTGTCATGGATATCATGGGAGATAAAATTAACGCCCGTGCTCAAATGATTAAGGCAAACGTACCTGTCATTCCAGGATCAGATGGAGAAGTCCATACAGCAGAAGAGACCCTCTCTATTGCCGAAAAAATTGGTTATCCAGTTATGCTGAAAGCTTCAGCTGGAGGTGGTGGAAAAGGGATTCGTAAGGTTGAAAAAGCAGAAGATCTCGTGTCAGCCTTTGAAACAGCCTCTAGTGAAGCCAAAGCCAACTTTGGTAATGGAGCTATGTACCTTGAGCGTGTGATCTATCCTGCTCGCCATATTGAAGTACAGATTCTTGCCGATCAAATGGGACATGTTATTCACCTAGGTGAGCGAGATTGTTCTCTCCAACGGAATAACCAAAAGGTTTTAGAAGAAAGTCCTTCGATTGCTATTGGAAAAACCCTTCGTAATGAAATTGGTGCAGCTGCAGTTCGTGCAGCGGAGTCTGTAGGCTATGAAAATGCTGGTACCATTGAATTCCTACTAGATGAAGCAAGCGGCAAATTCTACTTTATGGAGATGAATACGCGTATCCAA
Source organism: Streptococcus infantis (assembly GCF_047464615.1). GTDB lineage: Bacteria > Bacillota > Bacilli > Lactobacillales > Streptococcaceae > Streptococcus > Streptococcus infantis_Y. The sequence goes on along the minus strand of NZ_JASHBO010000018.1, from coordinate 605 downwards.
GTAGAACATCCAGTAACCGAATTTGTTTCAGGTGTGGATATTGTTAAGGAACAAATCCGTATCGCAGCAGGTCAACCTTTGACCTTGAAGCAAGAAGATATTGTTCTAAAAGGACATGCTATTGAGTGCCGTATCAATGCGGAAAACCCAGCATTTAATTTTGCACCAAGTCCAGGTAAGATTACCAATCTGTATCTACCAAGCGGTGGTGTGGGCTTGCGTGTGGATTCAGCAGTCTATCCTGGTTATACCATTCCACCATACTATGATAGTATGATTGCTAAGATTATTGTTCATGGTGAAAATCGTTTTGATGCACTCATGAAAATGCAACGAGCTCTGTATGAACTCGAAATTGAAGGAGTCGTCACCAATGCTGATTTCCAACTTGATCTGATTTCAGATCGTCGCGTGATAGCAGGGGACTATGATACTTCATTCTTGATGGAAACTTTCTTACCACACTATCAAGAAAAAGAATAATAGACTTCCTGCGAAATAAAAATATGATACAATAAAACTATGAATTATGAATCAAGTAAACTATTAACTGATGCACGCTTTAAGCGCCTTGTTGGTGTTCAGCGCACTACTTTTGAAGAGAT
>NZ_JASHBO010000017.1:0-34125 GCF_047464615.1 Streptococcus infantis | reverse complement strand
ACATCTCTTCAAAAGTAGTGCGCTGAACACCAACAAGGCGCTTAAAGCGTGCATCAGTTAATAGTTTACTTGATTCATAATTCATAGTTTTATTGTATCATATTTTTATTTCGCAGGAAGTCTATTATTTAACAACGATATTAACGAGTTTAGTTGGCTTCAATAGTCCAGTGGACTATTGAAGGTGGCAGATAGGGCTAATAAACTCGTTATTTAACGACGATATTTACGAGTTTATTAGGGACACTAATCACTTTCACAATTTCTTTGCCATCGATCTCTGCCTTAACTTTTTCGTTAGCCAGAGCCACTTCTTGCAATTCTTCGCGAGAAAGGTCCTTCGCAACCATCAATTTAGCACGGACTTTACCTTTGATTTGAACGACGATTTCGACTTCGTCTTCAACCAATTTGCTTTCATCCCATGTTGGCCAAGCTACGTAAGAGATAGACTCACCTGTTGCTGCGACTGTTTGCCAGAGTTCTTCTGCCAAGTGAGGCGCAAATGGGGCAATCAATTGGATAAAGCCTTTGGCATAATCCACATAGAGTTTGTCTTCCTTGTTAGCCGCGTTGACAAAGACCATGAGTTGGGCAATAGCTGTGTTGAATTTCATAGACTCGATTTGCTCTGTAACAGATTTAACGGTTTCGTTGTAAATCTTGTCAAGAGCGCCATTGTTTTCCGCAACGATTTCTTTACTTGTAATCAAACGGTAAACACGGTCAAGGAATTTACGGCTTCCTTCCAATCCTTCTTCAGACCAAGCAATCGAAGCATCGAGTGGTCCCATGAACATTTCATAGACACGAAGGGTATCCGCACCGTATTGTTCCACCACATCGTCTGGGTTGACAACGTTCTTGAGGGATTTAGACATCTTGGCTGGTGCTTGCTCCAACTCTTCCCCTGTTTCCACATGGAAGAAGGAACCGTCACGTTTTTCAACCTTGTCAGTCGCCACAAGTGCGCCACGGTGGTCACGGTAGCTAGTTCCCAAAATCATACCTTGGTTAAAGAGTTTTTGGAATGGCTCCTTAGTAGGTACAACACCGAGGTCATAGAGGAATTTATGCCAGAAACGAGCGTAGAGCAAGTGGAGCACGGCATGCTCTGCACCACCCACGTAGATATCTACTGGCAACCATTGTTTGAGAAGGTCCTCATCAGCCAATTTCTCAGTATTGTGTGGGTCAATATAGCGGAGGTAGTACCAGCTCGAACCTGCCCATTGTGGCATAGTATTGGTCTCGCGACGGCCTTTGACTCCATCTTCGCGAGTCACTTCAAGCCAGTCTGTCAAGTTAGCTAGTGGACTTTCTCCAGTACCTGAAGGGCGGATGTCCTTGGTTACTGGCAAGATAAGTGGCAATTCACTTTCTGGAATAGCTGTTGAAGTTCCATCTTCCCAATGAATAATTGGGATTGGTTCACCCCAGTAACGTTGACGGCTAAAGAGCCAGTCGCGGAGGCGGTAGGTCACTTTTTCTTGACCACAGCCTTTTTCTTCCAACCAAGCCACAATTTTAGCAATGGCGTCTTCTTTATTCAATCCATCTAGGAAGTCAGAATTAACATGAAGGCCATCTTCTGTGTAAGCAGCCTCTTCAACGTTTCCACCTTCCAAGACTTCTACGATTGGTAGGTCAAATTGTTTGGCAAATTCCCAGTCACGTTGGTCGTGGGCAGGTACAGCCATAACAGCACCTGTACCGTAGCTAGCAAGAACGTAGTCCGCAATCCAGATTGGAATTTCCTTGCCATTGACAGGGTTGATAGCATAAGCACCAGTCCAAACCCCTGTTTTTTCCTTGGCAAGGTCTGTACGAGCTAGGTCAGATTTCAAGCTAGCTTGGTGTTTGTAGTCAGCCACAGCTTGAGCCTGCTCTGGGCTTGTAATAGCGTCAACCAAGTCATGCTCAGGAGCCAAAACAGTGAAGGTCGCTCCGAAAAGGGTATCTGGGCGAGTTGTAAAGACGGTGAATTCCTTGTCTGTTCCTTTTACTTTGAAAGTGACATTGGCACCAGTTGATTTACCAATCCAGTTGCGTTGCATGTCCTTGATAGACTCTGGCCAGTCAAGCTCATCCAAGTCATTGAGCAAGCGCTCCGCATAGGCAGTGATTTTAAGCATCCATTGGCGCATTGGTTTGCGGACAACTGGATAACCACCACGCTCAGAAGTTCCGTCAGGAAGGACTTCTTCGTTAGCGATGGCTGTTCCCAACTCTTCAACCCAGTTTACTGGCACTTCCGCTTCATAGGCCAAACCTTTTTCATAAAGCTTAGTGAAAATCCATTGCGTCCACTTGTAGTAGTTCGGATCTGTAGTATTGACTTCACGATCCCAGTCGTAAGAGAATCCAAGCGCATTGATTTGGCGTTTGAAGTTGGCAATGTTTTCTGCTGTGAATTCCGCTGGGTCATTCCCTGTATCCATAGCATATTGCTCTGCAGGCAAACCAAAAGCATCCCACCCCATTGGGTGAAGGACGTTGTAGCCTTGGGCACGTTTGAAACGACTGAGAATATCTGTCGCTGTGTAGCCTTCTGGGTGTCCTACGTGAAGACCTGCTCCAGATGGATAAGGGAACATGTCCAATGCATAAAACTTAGGTTTTGAGACATCTGTTCCTGTCTTAAAAGTGTGATTGTCAGCCCAGTGTTTCTGCCACTTAGGCTCGATTTCTTTATGATTGTAAAAACTCATGGTATCTCTCCAATTTTCGTGATGCTCCTATTATACCATTTTTAGGGGAAATTCGTCTCTTTCTTTTCAACTCTTTTCTCTTTTCACCTTGCCTTCCATTTTTAATACTGCTATACTTACTTTAGTATGCTCTTTGTAAGAGGTAATTTATGGCACATTCTTTTAAACATTCTCTCCAAAAAGAGATTCTTCACCGTAGTTCTTTGGCTGCTTGGGCTACCTCGTTTTTACTCCTCATTCTCCTGTTTGGTTTTTCCTATTTCCTTCAAAAACAACAACTCAACAAGGACACTCAACAGATTGTCCAACATGTTCGAAACATGAAACAAGCGAACTATCAATTATTGGAGACCATGAATCAAAAAATGGTTCCAGAATTTTTAGAAGGTAAACACACTGACCGAGAACTCTTTAGTCTATTTTATGAAACAAAAGCTCAACTGAAACTCAGTTCTGATTTTATCATCCTTGACGACACAGGAGAACTTCTCTTTAGTACCAATCGCAACCATCAAGAAACTATTTTAGCTCCTTATTATTTAAAATTATTAATTCAAAATCCGATTCAAGGAGCCATTACAGAAAAGGTTGCTTTGTCAATAGATAAACAACATTACGCACTCTTCATTATGCCTATCGTTCAAAATCAACGAGTTAAGGCTTATAGCATTTCTTTTGTAAATGAAAATGAATTTGTGTCCAGTATCCCTCTCATCAATTCAAAATACGCCATTACAGATACTTTTGGAAACATCTACTCTAGTAATACCAATCAATTTACTCAATCAACTCTGGAAAAATTTGATGAAAAATTACTCCAGTCTAAAACTCATTGGTATGTTGAAAATCCACTTCTGATTGAAAAACGTAAAATTGAACCGATTTTCTCAATCTACACCTTTCAATCTTTCTTTCCCATTCCGAGTTTACTAGGGCTTGCTTCTGTCTTAACACTCTGTATCTTTCTATTATACTTCTGGCAGGCGAGACGAATTGCTTATAAAATTGCGACGCACAATGCCGGCCCTATTGAAAGTCTAGTCTATCAACTGCAGGAAATTCCTAAGAAAAAGGACAAGAAGCTGATCCTCCAGACAGGAGACGAATTTGAACTGATTGCTGAGAAAATCACCGATATGCTCCAAGAGTTGGATGAGCTCCATCAAAAGATGTTGACCATTGAGAAGGAAAAGTGGATCTTTGAAAGAAAGATGCTGGAAGCTCAGTTTAATCCTCACTTCCTCTACAATACCTTGGAAACCATTAAAATCACGAGTATGATTGATGCCAGTATTACTCAAGAACTTATTCAAAATCTCACGCGCATCCTGCGATATAGTGTAACTGAACTAGAAAAAGAAACGACTCTTGGACAGGACCTAGAGATTATCGAAGCTTATCTGAAAATCCATCAGATTCGCTTTGAACATTTTTCTTATCAGATTGACTGTTCTGAGAATCTACATTCCCAAACTGTTCCGAAACTTTTCTTATTACCCCTTGTGGAAAATGCTCTAAAATACGGAAGGCAGTATCGTATCGACCTTGCCATCTCTATCCAAATCACTCAAGAGCAGGAAGCATTGATCTTTATCGTCAAGGATAATGCTGGTGGTCTAACCAAACAAGAACGTCTACATATCTTAGAATCCTTGGACAGTCCACATACACAGCACGGTATTGTCAATAGTTACAAACGATTGAATAACTTTTTTGAAAATGTCGAATTGGATTTAGGAGTGAACCCGCAAGGGGAAACCTGGGTAAAATTTGTCACGAAAGGAAGAACGCATGTTTAAGCTAATCATTGTCGAAGATGAACACCTGATCCGAAAATGGCTTGAAATTGCCGTAGACTACTCAGCCTTAGGTATTCAAGTCGTTGGAACTGCAAGTCACGGACAAGAAGGCATGGAGTTAATTCAAAAAGAGAAACCACACATCGTACTGACAGACATTACCATGCCCATCATGGATGCTTTTATGATGTTTGAAGCGACTCGTTCACTCTCTTATGAAAAAGTGATCCTCTCAGGCTATAATGATTTCCAAAACGCAAAAAAGGCCATGCAATTCGGAGCAGTAGACTTCCTTCCAAAACCCATAAATGTCGTAGAATTAACAGAGTGTTTAGAAAAAATAACTTTGCGCCTCAAGATGGATCAACACCAAACCAATCCATTTTTACATGACTACCAAGCCTTTGTTACGTCGCTTCAAAAAATCAATCCTCAAAACCAATTGATTCAACAAATTCTCGAATTTGTCCACCAACACTACTACCTGCACTTTACCATTTCTACCATTGCAGAGAATCTAGGCTATAGCGAAAGTTATCTCTACAAGGTTATCAAAGAAGATTTCCCTATCACCTTGAACGAGTATATCTTGCAATATCGTTTAAAACAAGCAGTTGAAAAAATGATCCAACAGCCTGACTATCCTCTTAGTCAAATCGCTGAAGAAGTCGGCTTCTCAGACTATAAATATTTTGGTAAAGTTTTTAAGAAATACTTTCATATCTCTCCTAAAGAGTTAAAATCCATTGGAAGAATAGTTTAGACACTGTTCTTCTTTTTTGTAGAGAATTTTACCCCATTAGGATAGAATTTTAGGTTTTAAAAGCGCTTTCATTGTTTTACAATGGAGGTAACAAAACTATGGAGGTATCCATCATGAAAAAGAAATGGATGTATTATGCTGCGTGTGGACTTGCTATTTTGGGGCTTGCTGCCTGCTCTTCTGATGACGCTTCAGGAGAAAAAGCAACTGAAAATGGAGGAAGCGATACTCTAGTAGTCTACTCCCCAAACTCAGAAGGATTGATTGGAGCAACTATTCCTGCTTTTGAAGAAAAGTATGGTATCAAGGTTGAACTCATTCAAGCAGGAACAGGTGAACTCTTTAAAAAACTAGAATCTGAAAAAGAAGCCCCTGTGGCAGATATCATCTTTGGTGGTTCCTATACCCAATATGCTACCCACGGGGAACTTTTTGAAAATTACGTATCAACGGAAAACGATAATGTAATCAAAGAATATCAAAATACAACTGGCTACTCAACTCCTTATACATTGGATGGTAGTGTTTTGATCGTCAACCCTGACTTGACTAAGGGGATGAATATTGAAGGTTATAGCGACCTCATAAAACCAGAACTCAAAGGAAAAATCGCAACTGCAGACCCAGCCAACTCTTCTAGCGCCTTTGCTCAACTAACAAACATGTTACAAGCTGAGGGCGGCTATACAGACGACAAGGCTTGGACTTATGTCAAAGATCTCTTTACTTTGATTGACGGTAAAATCGGCTCAAGTTCATCTGGCGTTTACAAGGCCGTAGCAGATGGAGAAATGGCTGTTGGTCTTTCTTACGAAGACCCCGCAGTGAAACTTCTAAACGACGGAGCTAACATCAAGGTTGTTTATCCAAAAGAAGGTACTGTCTTCCTGCCTGCTAGCGCTGCTATTATTAAAAACGCTAAGAACATGGAAAACGCTAAGAAATTTATCGACTTCATCATTTCTCAAGAAGTCCAAGACACGCTTGGTACAACAACTACTAACCGACCAGTTCGTAAAAATGCTAAAACTAGCGAAAACATGAAACCAATCGAACAAATTAAAACACTAACTGAAGACTATGATTATGTCATCAAAAACAAATCAGATATCGTGAAGAAATACAATGAAGTCTTCACAGATATCCAATCTAAACAGTAAAAGAGGTTAACTATGAGTGAGATCAAGATTATCAATGCCAAGAAAATTTACCACGATGTAGCTGTTATCGAAAATCTAAACGTTACCATTCCTAAGGGGAGCCTTTTCACTCTCCTTGGGCCTTCAGGATGTGGGAAAACAACCTTACTTCGTATGATTGCAGGTTTCAATAGCATTGAAGGAGGAGAATTCTACTTCGACGATACTAAAATCAACAACATGGAACCTAGCAAGCGAAACATTGGGATGGTTTTCCAAAACTATGCAATTTTCCCACATTTGACGGTGCGTGATAACGTTGCATTCGGGCTCAAGCAAAAGAAAGTTCCAAAAGATGAACTCATCGAACAAACAAATAAATACCTTGAGTTGATGCAGATTGCCCAGTATGCTGATCGTAAACCAGATAAACTTAGTGGTGGTCAGCAACAACGGGTTGCCCTAGCACGTGCCTTGGCTGTTAATCCTAGCGTTCTCCTCATGGACGAACCCCTCAGTAACCTAGATGCCAAACTTCGCTTAGATATGCGTCAGGCTATTCGAGAAATCCAACACGAAGTTGGAATTACCACTGTCTACGTAACCCATGACCAGGAAGAAGCTATGGCTATTTCTGACCAAATTGCTGTTATGAAAGACGGTGTCATTCAACAAATCGGACGTCCAAAAGAACTTTACCACAAACCAGCAAATGAATTTGTCGCAACCTTTATTGGTAGAACAAATATAATCCCTGCTCGTTTGGAAAAGCAAGCTGACGGAGCTTACATCGTCTTTGAAGATGGTTATTCTCTTCGTATGCCAGCACTAGACCAGGTGGAAGAACAAGCTATTCATGTCAGCATTCGTCCCGAAGAATTTATCCGTGACGAAAACGGATCAATCGATGGAACAATTACTGACAGTGTCTATCTTGGACTTAATACCGAATACTTCATTGAGACAGGATTTGCTTCAAAACTTCAGGTAAGTGAAGAATCTACATTTGAAGAAGATTTGAAAAAAGGAGATCGCGTTCGTTTGCGTATCAATACTCAAAAACTAAACGTCTTTTCTGCAGATGGTTCACAAAACCTGATAAAAGGAGTCAACCATGGAACGTAAAAAACTAAATATTTGGACAGCCTCCTCTTTCTTCATCTTTCTTACCTATCTTGTCTTTCTCGTTTATCCTATCGTTACCGTGCTCAAGCAAGCACTCATACATGAAGGACAATTCTCACTAGCTAATTTTGTTACTTTCTTTAGCAAATCGTACTATTCTGAAACCCTTATCAACAGTTTCAAGGTTTCTGTAACTGCAACAGTCACTTCTGTCCTTGTTGGTACCTTGCTAGCTTATCTCTTTTCAATGTATGACTTCAAGGGAAAGAAATTTTTACAGATTTTAATCATCATTGCATCCATGTCAGCTCCCTTTGTAGGTGCCTATTCTTGGATTCTATTGCTAGGAAGAAACGGGGTTATCACAAAGTTTCTAACCAACACACTTCACTTGCCAGGTCTTGACATCTACGGTTTCAAAGGTATTGTGCTTGTCTTTACACTTCAACTCTTCCCTCTCGTCTTTCTTTACGTAGCTGGGACTATGAAGAGTATTGACAACTCCCTCTTGGAAGCTGCTGAAAGCATGGGATCTTTCGGTCTAAAACGAATTGTAACAGTCGTTTTACCTCTCTTGGTTCCAACCTTACTAGCAGCTGCACTCCTCGTCTTTATGAGAGCCTTCTCGGACTTTGGTACTCCGATGTTGATTGGTGAGGGATATCGTACCTTCCCAGTCTTGATCTATACACAGTTTATCAGTGAGGTAGGAGGCAACTCTGCCTTTGCATCAGCCTTAGCAATTATGGCGATTACAATCGCCCTAGTTATCTTCCTCATCCAAAAGTACGTTTCAAATCGCTACAGTTTCAGTATGAACTCGCTTCATCCAATTGAACCTAAGAAAACGACAAAAGGGAAGATGGCTGCTATTTATGTGACAGTTTATGGCATTATCTTATTCTCTGTTTTGCCTCAAGTTTACTTGATCTATACTTCCTTCCTGAAAACATCTGGTATGGTTTTCGTCAAAGGATATTCACTAAACAGCTATAAGACTGCCTTTAGTCGTATGGGATCTGCTATTTTTAATACCATTCGTATCCCTCTCCTTGCCTTGGTTCTCGTTGTTGTCTTTGCGACCTTCATATCCTATCTTGCAGTTCGCAAACGCAACCTATTTACCAACTTAATCGATAGTCTTAGTATGGTACCTTATATCGTACCAGGAACTGTACTCGGTATTGCCTTTATCTCTTCATTCAATACAGGCCTCTTCGGAAGTGGTTTCCTGATGATTACTGGAACAGCCTTCATCTTGATTATGTCCTTATCTGTCAGAAGACTTCCTTATACCATTCGTTCTTCAGTTGCTAGTTTGCAACAAATTGCTCCTAGCATCGAAGAAGCAGCAGAAAGCTTGGGAAGTAGCCGTCTCAACACCTTTACTAAAATCACAACCCCAATGATGCTTTCAGGGATCATATCAGGGGCAATCCTTTCATGGGTAACAATGATTTCAGAACTTTCAACTTCGATTCTCTTATATAATGTTAAAACTAGAACAATGACCGTAGCTATCTACACTGAAGTACTTCGTGGGAATTATGGTGTGGCAGCAGCCTTGTCTACTATTCTCACTATCTTAACAGTTACTTCCTTGTTACTATTTATGAAAATTTCTAAAAATAACAGCATTACGCTCTAGTTTTTTCCTACTAAAACAGCCAATTCCCCCTGGCTGTTTTTTTATATCTCTACTTTTGATTTTCTCGAATCATCACCTTCGATAAATACAGATTCCTATCAATAGGACATATCTTAGCTAGTTATATAGATGCAAGATAGTGCTTTTTATGGTAGAATATAGGAAAGTGCTTTCTCAGAAGGAGGAAAATATGGACAAACAAACCATCGCTGTTTTAGGGCCTGGTTCTTGGGGTACTGCCTTGTCACAAGTTTTAAATGACAACGGACACCAAGTACGTATCTGGGGAAATATTCCTGATCAAATTGATGAAATTAATACACAACATACTAACAAACGCTATTTTAAGGATACTGTATTAGACGAAAAAATTGTTGCCTATCATGATTTGGCAGAAGCCTTGAAGGGGGTTGATGCTGTCTTGTTTGTGGTGCCAACCAAGGTGACCAGATTGGTAGCTCAACAAGTGGCTGCTGTTTTGGATCATAAAGTGGTTGTCATGCATGCTTCAAAAGGCCTCGAGCCCAATAGCCACAAACGTCTTTCAACTATCCTAGAAGAAGAAATCCCTGAAGAATTGCGTAGTGAAGTTGTGGTTGTATCTGGTCCTAGCCATGCGGAAGAAACGATTGTACGTGATATTACCTTGATTACGGCTGCTTCTAAAGATTTACAAACTGCTCAATATGTTCAAAAACTCTTTAGCAACCACTACTTCCGCCTTTATACCAATACGGATGTTATCGGAGTGGAAACAGCTGGTGCTCTTAAAAATATCATCGCTGTTGGGGCAGGTGCCCTCCATGGACTTGGATTTGGTGATAATGCAAAAGCTGCTATTATCACGCGCGGGCTGGCAGAAATTACCCGTCTGGGGGTTAAACTTGGAGCAAATCCATTAACTTACAGTGGACTTTCTGGGGTTGGAGATTTAATCGTTACCGGAACTTCTGTCCACTCACGTAACTGGCGTGCAGGAGATGCTCTTGGGCGTGGTGAAGCCTTGGCAGATATCGAAGCAAATATGGGAATGGTCATTGAAGGTATTTCAACAACCAAAGCTGCTTACGAATTGGCGCAAGAACTCGGAGTTTATATGCCTATTACTCAAGCCATCTACCAAGTTATTTATGAAAATGTTAATATTAAGGATGCCGTTTCTGAACTCATGAGCAATGAGTTCAAGGCAGAGAACGAGTGGTCTTAGTCACCGTTAGAAAGGAAGCTCATGAAGCAAAAAGTTAGAAAAGCCGTTATCCCTGCTGCAGGACTTGGAACTCGTTTCCTACCTGCTACCAAAGCTTTGGCCAAAGAAATGTTGCCAATCGTGGATAAACCAACCATCCAGTTCATCGTTGAAGAAGCTCTTAAGTCTGGAATTGAGGACATTCTTGTGGTAACAGGAAAGTCAAAACGTTCTATCGAAGACCATTTCGACTCAAACTTCGAGTTAGAATACAACCTCAAGGAAAAAGGAAAAACCGACCTTTTGAAACTAGTTGACGAAACAACTGGTATGCGTCTTCACTTCATCCGTCAAACACACCCACGCGGGCTCGGAGATGCCGTCTTACAAGCCAAGGCTTTCGTTGGAAACGAACCCTTTGTGGTCATGCTTGGAGATGATCTCATGGATATCACTGATGACAAAGCTGTACCATTGACTAAGCAGCTCATGAATGATTATGAGAAAACTCATGCTTCTACTATCGCTGTCATGCCTGTCCCACACGAAGAAGTTTCTTCATACGGTGTTATCTCTCCTCAAGGAGAAGGAAATGACGGTCTTTACAGTGTTGAAACCTTCGTTGAAAAGCCAGCACCTGAAGACGCACCAAGTGATCTAGCCATTATTGGCCGTTACCTCCTCACACCAGAGATTTTCGGTATTCTTGAAAATCAAACACCAGGAGCAGGAAATGAAATCCAGCTAACAGATGCTATCGATACCCTCAACAAAACCCAACGAGTATTTGCTCGTGAATTCAAGGGTGCTCGTTATGATGTTGGAGACAAGTTTGGATTTATGAAGACTTCCATCGAATACGCTCTCAAACATCCACAAGTCAAAGACCACTTGAAGGACTACTTGATTGATCTTGGAAAAGAACTTTCAGGAGACAAATAAACAATTTGTCAAAAAGTCAGATTTAGTTTAAATCTGGCTTTTTTCAATGTCTAAATCTCAAGACCCAATCCCTATCCAAAGCCCTGTTCTAAGCCTAATTTCTTGCAATAATTGCTTTTATGGTATAATAATAATAATAATAAAGAGTGAGGAATTCTATGAACAAACATGTAACAAGAATAAAACAAAAAGGACTGGCCTTACTTCGGTCTTTAAAATTAATAACTTCCAAAAAAAGTCCAGATAAAAATAAGAAAGTCAAAACAAAGCTGACCATTTGGACTATTTTTGCCAAGATTTTACTTAGAATAAAAGCAACTTTTAACACTCTTTTTATCCTAGCTTTTATTGGCGGTCTCCTCGGGACTGGGGTTGTTTTGGGGTATGCTGTTTCTCTCTTTGATCAAGTTAGTGTCCCTCAAACGGAGGATTTGATCAAGCAGGTCAATAATATTTCATCCATCTCTGAAATTCGCTATGCAGATGGTTCCATGATTAGCGCTATTGAAAGCGATCTACTTCGCACATCTGTGTCATCAGATGCCATTTCAGATAATCTCAAGCAAGCTATCGTTGCAACCGAGGATGAACACTTTGCAGAGCACAATGGTGTCGTTCCTAAAGCTGTCATTCGTGCCAGTCTAGGAAACTTTATCGGCCTTGGTTCTTCGAGTGGTGGTTCTACCCTAACACAACAGCTCATCAAACAACAAGTAGTCGGTGATGCTCCTACGCTTTCTCGTAAAGCAACTGAAATCGTGGATGCCCTAGCCTTAGAGAGAGCAATGAGTAAGGACGAAATCTTGACCACCTATCTCAACGTCGCTCCATTTGGTCGTAACAATAAAGGTCAAAATATCGCAGGTGCTCAACAGGCTGCCAAAGGAATTTTTGGTGTGGATTCAAGCAAACTGACCATCCCTCAAGCGGCTTTCCTAGCAGGTTTACCACAAAGCCCTATTTCCTACTCACCTTATGAGTCTACTGGTGAGATGAAGAGCGAAGAAGATATTGAACTTGGAATCAAGCGCTCAAAAGATGTTCTCTACAATATGTACAGAACTGGAGTCCTTAGCCAAGAAGATTACGAAACCTATAAAGCGTACGATATTAAGAAAGACTTCTTGCCAGCAGAAAATGCTAGCGTTACCTCTAAAGGCTTCCTCTACTTCACTGCCCTCGATGAAGCGACGAACCTCATGTATGATTATCTAATCAAAAAAGATAACGTCTCTGCACAAGAACTAAAGAACGAATCTATCCAAAAATCTTATCATGAATTGGCTGAAAAAGAGATTCAAAATGGTGGTTACCGTATCACAACTACAATTGATAAAGCTATCCATTCTGCCATGCAAGATGCTGTCGCAAACTATGGCTACCTTGTCGATGATAATACTGGTCAACCAGAAGTCGGAAATGTCTTGATGGATAACCAAACAGGCGCCATTTTAGGATTTGTCGGTGGTCGTGATTACCAAAGTAATCAAAACAACCACGCCTTTAACACTAAACGGTCTCCTGCTTCAACTACTAAACCTATCCTAGCCTACAGTATTGCGATTGACCAAGGTCTGATGGGAAGTGCAAGCGTCTTATCTAACTATCCAACTAACTTCTCTAACGGAAATCCTATTATGTATGTCAATAGTTCTGGTACTGCCATGATGAGTCTGAAAGAAGCTCTGAATTACTCTTGGAATATCCCAGCCTACTGGACCTATCAGTTACTTCTTCAAAAAGGAGTTGATGTCCGTTCCTACATGGAAAAAATGGGCTACGAGATCCCAGAATACGGCATCGAAAGTCTTCCTATGGGGGGAGGAATCGATGTCACTGTAGCCCAACATACAAATGGCTACCAAACCTTGGCTAACAATGGTGTTTACCATAAGAAATACATGATTTCAAAAATCGAGAAGACCAGCGGCGAGGTTATCTATGAGCACAAAGACGAACCTGTACAAGTCTACTCTAAAGCAACTGCAACCATTATGCAGAGCTTACTAAGAGATGTTATTTCTTCCCAAGTGACTTCAAGCTTCCAGAGCGATCTTGCTGCAATCAATCCAAGTTTGGCAGGTGCTGACTGGATTGGTAAAACTGGTACGACCAATGAAGATGGCGATATGTGGCTCATGCTTTCAACTCCAAGATTAACCCTTGGTGGTTGGCTTGGTCACGATGATAACCGACCACTTGGTAAAGGTGCAGGACACTACCGCAATGCAAAATATATGGCTCATCTGGTAAATGCCATTCAACAAGCAGCCCCTTCTGTTTGGGGGACAGAACGATTCAACCTTGATTCAAGTGTCACTTCATCTCAAGTCCTCAAATCAACTGGTCAAAAACCAGGTAAGGTTACTATCAACGGGAAAGAAATTAATGTGACTGGTGAAATGGTGACAAGTTACTGGGCTAACCAAGCTGGTGCTCCGACTACTACTTATAGATTCGCTATTGGTGGAAGCGATGCAGACTACCAAAATGCTTGGAACACCATTTTAGGAAGTCTGCCTAAAGCATCCTCTTCCTCATCAAACAATAGCAATAGCAGTAACAGTAATAACAATAATAATCGTAATAATACTTCTAATAGTAACGAGAACAGAAGCAGCAATCAACGGCGCTAACTAAACAGCACAATCATTGAGAGTGGGAAAGAAAATTTCTGAAAGAAATGATTTTTCTCCACTCTCTTTTTTCTTTTTTCATTTCATGGTACAATAGCAACATGAATAAATATCAAAAGAATATTTTTAAGGGAACCATTTATTCTCTCCTATCTGGCTTGATCTGGGGGATCTGTGGAATCTTAGGAGAGTACTTTTTTTCACATTATCAGGTCTCTTCAGGGTGGATTACTTCTATGCGTCTACTCGTCGCAGGTGGTTTCGTAATCGTCTTATCTAGTATAAAACTCCGGTCCCAACTCTTCGAAATCTGGAAAAATCGAAACAATTACCTGCCTTTTCTGGCCTATGCCATCTTAGGGATTTTTTCTGTTCAGTTTTTCTTCTATCTCTGTGTAGAGTATTCCAACGCTACCACTGCCACCATCCTCCAATTTATCAGTCCTGTCTTTATACTTCTATATAATCGCATCATCTACAAGAAAAAAGCTTCTAAAAAAGCGATCTTCTATGTTCTGACTGCTATGCTTGGGGTCTTTTTGATGGCTACCAAAGGCGATTTGTCTAAGCTATCCATCACTCCTCTTGCTTTACTGACAGGACTTCTCAGTGCCTTAGGTGTCATGTTCAATGTTATCTTACCCCAACGCTTTGCAAAAAAATACGGATTTGTGCCAACTGTTGGTTGGGGAATGATTATCGCGGGCCTTTTTAGTAATTTTCTCTACCCCGTTTGTAAGATTAGCTTCCAGGTTGATGCCATCAGTATCTGTATATGTTTGACCATTGCCTTTTTGGGAACTGCCTTTGCCTTTTTCCTATCGATGAAGGCTGTCTCTCTCGTTTCCCCATTGGTGGTGTCTGTCGTTAGCGCAAGCGAACCTCTATCCTCTGCTATCCTCAGTGTCCTTTTCCTTGGCATGGTTCTGGATGGTTTCTTGGTACTAGCCATGATTTTGATTATCGTTCCTATGGTTTTCTTGTCCATTGAAGAATCTAAATCCAAGAATTAAACACCTTCTTTTAACACTTAAGGCTTCAAAATTAAAGCCTTTTTTGGTAGAATAGTAAGCATTACAAAGAGTGAGGAGACACCTATGACTGCTACAAAAATGAATGCTCAAGAAATTATCCAATTTATCGCAAATGCTGAGAAAAAGACAAGTGTAAAAGTGACCTTTGAGGGACAACTTGCCGGAGCTATCCCTGCTTCTGTTATCAAGCTTGGGAATGTTCTCTTTGGAGACTGGAAAGATATCGCTCCACTTCTTGATGGACTAACAGAAAACAAGGACTATGTTGTTGAACAAGACGCTCGCAACTCGGCTGTACCTCTCCTTGATAAACGTGATATCAATGCTCGTATCGAGCCAGGCGCTATCATCCGTGACCAAGTTGAGATTGGTGACAATGCTGTTATCATGATGGGAGCTGTTATCAATATCGGTGCTGAAATCGGTGCTGGTACTATGATTGATATGGGAGCTATTCTGGGCGGACGCGCTATTGTCGGTAAAAATAGCCACGTTGGTGCAGGTGCTGTTCTTGCAGGCGTTATCGAACCAGCTAGTGCTGAGCCTGTCCGTGTCGGTGACAATGTTCTCATCGGTGCTAACTCTGTAGTTATCGAAGGTGTTCAAATCGGTAGCGGTTCTGTTGTTGCAGCAGGGGCCATCGTCACTCAAGATGTTCCAGAAAATGTTGTGGTGGCTGGTGTTCCAGCTCGTGTTATCAAAGAAATCGATAGCCAAACCCAACAAAAAACAGCGCTAGAAGATGCGCTTCGCACCTTGTAATTAGTAACAGAGGCGGAAATGTTTCCAGCCTCTTTATCGTATCAGTAAAAGGAAAATAGATATGTTAGATTTGATTCAAACTCGACGCGATCTTCACCAAATTCCTGAGATTGGTTTAGAAGAATTCAAGACTCACGCTTATTTACTCAATGTCATTGAAACATTAACAGCTGGTAAGGATTTCGTTCAGATTCGTACTTGGCGAACAGGTATTTTAGTTTACTTGCAGGGAAGTCAGCCAGAACGTACCATTGGTTGGCGGACAGACATTGATGGCCTCCCAATCGTTGAACAAACAGGTCTTCCTTTTGCCTCTCAACATCCAGACAGCATGCATGCTTGTGGACATGATTTTCATATGACCATTGCACTTGGAAGTCTCGAACGTGCTTTAGAAAACCAACCCAAAAACAACCTCCTCTTTCTCTTCCAACCTGCAGAAGAAAACGAAGCAGGTGGTATGCTCATGTATGAAGATGATGCTTTTGGCGACTGGTTGCCTGACCAATTCTATGGACTTCATGTTCGCCCCGACTTAAAAGTTGGACAAATTGCGACCAATACTCATACACTCTTTGCTGGAACATGTGAAGTTAAGATTCGCTTTAAGGGTAAAGGCGGACACGCTGCCTTTCCACATGAAGCAAACGATGCTCTGGTTGCAGCTAGCTATTTTGTGACTCAAGTTCAGTCGGTTGTCAGCCGTAATGTCGATCCTATCGAGGGAGCTGTTGTCACTTTCGGTGTTTTTCAAGCTGGTACAACCAATAATGTCATAGCTGATACAGCTTTCTTGCATGGAACCATTCGAGCTCTCACACACAGCATGAGCCTCTTGGTTCAAAAACGTGTCAAAGCTATCGCTGAAGGTGTCGCAGCTGCTTTTGATATGGATGTGGAAGTTGAACTCAAGCAGGGAGGTTATTTACCAGTCGAAAACAACCCTGAACTAGCCTGTGAATTGATGACCTTCTTTGATGAAAAAGAGGGAATTGAACTAATCGACATCGAACCTGCCATGACAGGGGAAGACTTTGGGTATCTTCTATCAAAGATTCCTGGTGTCATGTTCTGGCTTGGAATTGATAGTCCCTATGCTCTTCACCATCCAAAGATGAGTCCTAAGGAAGAAGCTCTGGCAATCGGTGTCGAGGCTGTATCAAGCTTTTTAGCCAAGAAAGCTGCGGAGTAAACTATGAAGAAAAGCTTACGCAAGCAGGTCTTGCAAGGACTTAAGTCTCTATCCAAGGAAGAAAAACAGAGCATGAACGATTGGCTCACAGAGCGGCTCCTTCAACATCCTTTTTATAAGGAAGCAAAAACCATCGCCACTTACCTGTCTTTTCCCCATGAATTTCAGACAGCTGAGCTCATTGAACAAGCTCAAAAAGATGGGAAGACGATTCTCATTCCCAAAACTTATCCACAAGGGAAAATGGACCTGGTGCTCTATGAACCAGAGAAACTCGAAAGAAATTCTTTTGGACTTCTTGAACCTCAGGGGGAAGCTATTGTCTTTGAGCCGTCTCAGATTGACTTGATCCATGTTCCCGGTTTAGCTTTCAACACTTCTGGCTATCGAGTTGGTTACGGCGGTGGATACTACGACCGTTACTTGGAGCATTTTTCTGGTCACACCATTAGTACACTTTATCCTTGTCAGATTCAGGACTTCCATCCTGATCCACACGATATTCCTGTTGAGGAGGTACTCATCTATGAAAGAAATTTTTGATAGTCGGTATCCTGCCACTAGCTTCTTTCTACTCGTGACAACCCTGGTTTTTGTACTCATGTTTCTAACCAGTGGTTTCAATTACACAAGCGCAGCCACCTTGTATAAATTCGGAGCTGTTTATCCCCCAGCAATTAAGGCCATGCCTGAACAAATCTGGCGCCTATTCTCGGCAACCTTTGTTCACATTGGCTTGGAGCACTTTTTAGTCAATATGCTATCGCTTTACTTCTTGGGACGTCAGATGGAGCAAATCTTTGGCTCCAAACAGTTTTTCTTTATCTACCTTTTATCAGGTATGATGGGAAATCTCTTTGTCCTCGTTTTTAGCCCTAATGCTATTACCGCGGGTGCTTCAACTGCCCTCTACGGTATGTTTGCCTCAATTGTTGTTCTCCGATATGCTTCACGCAATCCCTATCTCCAACAGCTTGGTCAATCCTACCTCTCCCTCTTGGTCATCAACCTAGTAGGAAGTATTTTAATGCCTGGTATCAGCCTTGCTGGACACGTAGGTGGAGCTGTCGGTGGCGCATTACTAGCTATCGTCTTCCCCGTTCGAGGTGAACGAAAGATATACAGCCCAGGTCAACGTGGTCTAGCAACCCTAGCTTTCATTGCTTTATCAGCCTTGATGCTTTTTGTGGGCTTGTTCTAAGATAGCCTCATTTAGGGAGTATCTTTATTTTCAAACAAAGATTAATTCACTTATCTCATATATAAAAAAACTCCGAAAAGCTTGTTTTTATTAGCTTTCCAGAGTTTCTTTTATTTCTAGTTTTTTAAAAATTAGACGGGTATATAGATTTTTTATCAATTTGATTGGATTTTTTTATAACCCTTCTTTCATGGCAAAGTAAGCACGCACTTTTGGTGCCACTTGCGTTCCAAAGAGTTCAATGGCTTTGAGAACTTGATCATGTGGCATTGAACCAAGTGGTAGGTGTAACATAAAGCGATCCAAGTCTAAATCCTCAATCATGCGGATCAACTTTTCTGCTACCTGGTCTGGATTTCCCACAAACATAGCGCCATTTGGACCAACTTGCTCCAAATATTGCTCATAGGTCATCTCCTGCCAGTGTGGACGGTCTTTGGAAATAGCATCCACCACTTGCTTGGTCGGATGGAAATAATCTTTCACTGCCTGCTCGCCATCTTCAGCAATCCAGCCCCAAGAATGAGCGCCCACTTTCAGGTCTTTGTCAGCATGACCGGATTCACTTCCAATCTCACGATAAGCCTGAATCAACTTTTTAAAATAGCGAGGATTGCCACCGATAATCGCATAGACAATCGGTAAACCAGCCTGAGCAATCTTCACTGTTGACTCTACATGACCACCTGTCGCCACCCACAATGGCAATTTGTCCTGAACAGGACGAGGATAAACTTCTTTTCCAGCAATACTTTGGGTCAATTCTCCACGCCAGTTCACCTTGGTGTTTTCATTTGCCAGCTGAAGCAGGTCCAATTTCTCATCAAAGAGAGCTTCATAGTCTTTCAAGTCATAGCCAAACAGAGGAAAAGACTCGGTGAATGAACCACGCCCAGCCATAATCTCTGCACGACCGTTTGAAAGGGCGTCGATGGTGGCATATTGTTGGAATAAACGGATCGGATCCATACTCGAGAGAATACTAACAGCACTGGTCAAACGAATCTTCTTGGTATTCACCGCACCAGCTGCAAGGACAATCTATGGCGCTGATACCGCAAAGGCCTCCCGATGATGCTCCCCAATGCCATAAACATCCAATCCAACCTTATCAGCCAGTTCAATCTCTGCTACCAACTGACGGATTCGTTCGTCATGACTGTAAACTTGTCCAGTCCCCTCTAGCGCTGTTGTTTCACCAAATGTTGAAATTCCTAATTCTACCATACGGATTTCCTCGCTTTATTATTAGTTATTGGGTATTTTATCATTAGCCAATTATAGTTGCAACAAATTTGCTCATTAGAAAAGGCCTTGTTTAAGTAGACATTTTTAGTTCCTTGTGTGGCTATTTAAATTGGTGAGAGGTGAGAGTAAATCGTTGTAAGGACGATACCATCTATATGTCTTGTAACATTCTCTTCTGCGATGGTGAGAACTTGGTGATGATTCTATAAGAAAAATGAGATGAAAATCATCTCACTCTTCTTATTCTTAAAATCCATTATTGTCACTGAGTTCTTTGAACCAGTGGCCTGATTTTTTCAGGCGGCGTTCTTGCGTTTCAAGGTCAAGCTCGACTAAACCATAACGGTTTTTATAGCTATTGAGCCATGACCAGCAATCGATAAAGGTCCAGATCAAATAGCCTTTACAGTTAGCACCATCTTCGATAGCACGATGAAGCTCACGAAGATGACCTTTGACAAAGTCAATACGGTAGTCATCCTGAATCATGCCATTTTCACGGAATTTGTCTTCACCTTCAACACCCATACCATTCTCAGTCAGCATCCACTCAATATTACCGTAGTTTTCCTTGATGTTTTGGGCAATGTCATAAATCCCTTGCTCGTAGATTTCCCAACCGCGGTGTGGATTGATCTTACGACCTGGCATGACGTAAGGTTCATAGAAATGCTCTGGCAAGAGTGGACTGTCAGGATGCTTAGCAAAACGCGGCGCCATAACACGCAAAGGTTGGTAGTAATTCACTCCTAGGAAGTCAACCGTATGCTCGCGAATGAGTTCCAACTCTTCGGCTGTGTACTCTGGTAACAGATCATGGTCTGCTAAAATTTCCACTAACTCTTCTGGATAGGCTCCTAAAACAGACGGATCTAGGAAAGATTGTGCCTGGAAGAGATCGGTAATACGAGCAGCTTTCACATCTGCAGGATGCTGGCTACGTGGATAGGCTGGTGTCAAGTTGAGGACAATCCCAATCTTAGAGCCTGGTAAGACTTCATGACAAGCCTTAACTGCAAGTGTGCTTGCTAGTTGGGTATGATAGGCAACCTTAACCGCTGCTTTGGCATCCACTTTATGTGGATAATGGGCATCATAGAAATAGCCAAACTCTACAGGAACGATAGGCTCATTGAAGGTAATCCATTGGTCCACAAGGTCACCGTAGGTCTCAAAACAGAAACGAGCATAATCTTCATAAGCCTTAATAGTTGCTTTATTTTCTCAGCCATCGCCATCTTCTTGAAGGGCGAAAGGCAGGTCAAAGTGATAGAGATTGACTAAGAGGCGAATACCCTTGGCCTTGATGGCTTCAAATACCTGACGGTAGAAAGCCACCCCTTGAGGGTTGACTTCTCCACGGCCCTGTGGGAAAATACGAGACCACTGGATAGAAGTTCGAAAGGCTGTGTGGCCAGTTTCTAACAAGAGTTCGATATCCTTTTCCCAGTTTTCATAGAAGGTCGACGTTTTGTCTGGTCCAATACCATTGTAGTAACGGTTTGGTTCTACTTGATACCAATAATCCCAGAGATTATCTCCCTTGCCATCACCAGGCACTCGTCCTTCTGTCTGTGGTCCAGAAGTTGAGGAACCCCAGACAAAATCCTTTGGAAATTTTAGCATAGTACTACCTCTTTTTACGCTTTTAATGTTTATACTCTTCGAAAATCAAATTCAAACCGCGTCAACGTCGCCTTGCCGTATATGTGTTACTGACTTCGTCAGTTCTATCCACAACCTCAAAACGGTGTTTTGAGCAACCTGCGGCTAGTTTCCTAGTTTGCTCTTTGATTTTCATTGAGTCTTACTTTCTCTCATTATACAGAAAAAACAAGGCAAAAACTAGTTACATTTTTGTCTTGTTTTTCTTCTGATTATAGATTTTATTTGTTGGTTAAGATTTCAAGGGTTTCAAGCAAGTTATCTGCGTGAACTTCGATTGTATCTCCTGTCGCCTTGATCTTCACTTCTACGATGCCGTCGGCTGCTTTCTTACCAACAGTGATACGGATTGGAAGACCAATCAAGTCGCTATCACTGAATTTAACACCGACACGTTCGTTACGGTCATCTGTCAAGATTTCATAGCCTTTATTGACTAAGGCTTCTTCGATTCGATTAGTCAATTCAAGACTTGCTTCGTCCTTAACATTGACCGGAATCAAGTGCACATCAAATGGAGCCAATTCTTTAGGGAAATTGATTCCCCAAGCGTAACGATATTCCCCTTTAGGCGTTTTGTTAACAAAGAGGCGAGCGTGTTGCTCCATAACTGCTGAGAGGAGACGGCTGACACCGATACCGTAGCAGCCCATGATGATTGGCACAGCACGGCCATTTTCATCCAGGACATCTGCCCCCATACTTGCTGAGTAACGAGTTCCAAGTTTGAAGATGTGACCAATTTCGATACCACGCGCAAAGTTGAGAACACCTTGTCCGTCTGGAGAAATTTCTCCCTCACGAACTTCACGGATATCCACATACTCGGCAGTGAAGTCACGACCTGGATTCACACCAGTCAAGTGGTAACCATCTTGGTTAGCACCTACAACAGCATTGCGGCTATCTTGTACCTTGCGGTCTGCGATAATCTTGACATTTTCTGGAAGATCTACTGGGCCAAGGGAACCAAAGTCCGCTCCCAACAATTCCTTCACTTCTGCCTCAGTTGCAGGTTCCAAGAAATCTGCTCCAAGGTAGTTTTTCAATTTGACTTCGTTGAGCTGGTCATTGCCAACAAGTAGTGCCACAACTGGCTCCTCATCTGCGATATAAACCAAGGTCTTGATTGTTTGCTCTTCAGAGACATTCAAGAAGGCTGCGACTTCATCAATCGATTTGACACCTGGTGTTTCCACGCGAGCCACTTCATCTTCAGTCACAACACGATTGCTTGGTTTGTACTCGTTGGTTGCCATTTCCAAGTTAGCCGCATAGCTTGACTCACTTGAGTAGGCAATGGTATCTTCACCAGAAACCATCCATTTGAGCAATTCTGCCTTGATTTCTTCTTGCACTTGATCAGGGATTTCATCAAATGATGCAACAGACTTGTCTAAAACCACCCAACGATCAATGTCTGTACGAGCAGGTGTGATGGCCATAAATTCTTGGCTATCCTTACCACCCATAGCTCCACCGTCACCGATAATGGCTTTAAAGTCCAAGCCACTACGAGTAAAGATACGCTCGTAAGCTGCCTTGTATTCATCATAAGTTACATCCAAGCTGTCGTAGTTAGCATGGAAGCTATAACCATCTTTCATGATGAACTCACGCGTACGAAGAAGTCCATTACGTGGACGTTTTTCATCACGGTATTTAGGTTGGATTTGGTATAAGTTCAGTGGCAATTGCTTGTAAGACTTGACAGAATCACGGACAATAGCTGTAAAAGTTTCTTCGTGAGTTGGACCCAAAATAAAGTCTGACTTCTCACGATTTTTCAATTTGTACAAGTCTTCACCGTAGGTTTCATAACGGCCAGATTCACGCCAAAGATCTGCACTGAGAAGGGCTGGAGCCAACATCTCAACGGCACCAATCTTGTCAAATTCTTGACGCATGATCTTCTTAGCTTTTTCAATAACACGGTTAGCAAGTGGTAGGTAAGAATAAACACCTGCAGATACTTGACGAACATAACCAGCACGCAACATAAGGGCGTGGCTGATAACTTGAGCATCGCTTGGCATTTCGCGAAGCGTTGGGATAAGCATTTTACTTTGTTTCATAATGACTCCTCTATTTCTTAAAAGAAGGTACGCATGATGTCGTTCCATGTTACGGCGAGCATCAAAACGACCATAATGACAACTCCGACCAGAGTGACATAGGTTTCAATTTCTTGTTTTAGTGGTTTGCGGCGAATAGCTTCTAGGATGTTGAGCACGATTTTTCCACCGTCGAGCGCAGGGATTGGAATCAGATTGAAAATTCCGATATTGATGGAAATCATAGCCAAGAAGTACAAGACATTTTCCAGTCCGTTCTTGGCAGCATCGCTACTTGCCTTAAAGATAGCAACGGGACCGCCTAGTTTATTCAAATCTGGTTGGAAGATCAAGCTTTTCAAAGCATTGAGAATTCGCAAGGCTGAATCAGCTGCAGTTGTAAATCCACCCATAAACATAGACCAGATATCTGATTTGAGTCTCGGCTGGACACCCAAGATATAACGCCCTTGGCTTTCCTCAGGGGTCACACTGACTTGTTTTTCAGTGCCATTTTCAGAAACCGTCACATCCAAAACGGGCGCTGTTTTGTCCTTGGTTTCTGCATCAACCGCCTGGATCAGATCTGACCAGTTTGAAATCTCATAACTTCCGACCTTAGTAATTTGGGCCGTATTTTCAACTCCAACCTTAGCCAAAGCGCTATCTGGAATAATGCTGAAATTGTTCGTTTGCGTATCACGAACGCCACCTTGCATGAAAATCAAGATCCAGAAGACGATAACTCCTAGGATAAAGTTATTCATAGGACCAGCAAAGTTGGTAATCAATTTCCCCCAGACAGTCGCATTTTGATATTGGACGTCTAAGGGAGCGATACGAACTTCCGTTCCATCAGCTTCCACAATGGTCGCATCATGATCAACTGAGAAGGTTTTCTCTTCTTCCAAGACCAAGCCTCTAATAAAGAGTTTGTCCTCAAAATCAAACTGAGTGACCTGCATAGGCAGAGCTGTCTGGTCAACCTTTTTACCAGAGAGATTGATACGCTTGACCTTACCATCCGCTGCCAATGTTAGACTTGCAGGGGTTCCAGTCTTAATCTCTGTCGTATCTTCACCCCAACCTGCCATACGAACGTAACCACCCAGTGGCAGGAGACGAATAGTATAAGCAGTCCCATCTTTTCCGATATGGGCAAAGATTTTGGGACCCATACCAATGGCAAACTCACGAACCAAAATCCCGGACTTCTTAGCAAAGTAAAAATGCCCGAACTCGTGAACTACCACGATAATCCCAAAAACTAGGATAAATGTTAGTAATCCTATCATTTAATTTCTATTTACCTTTCCTTAAAATAAGCCAAAGAGGTGCATAATCGGGAAAACAGCCAGCATGCAATCAAAACGATCCAGTACCCCACCATGACCTGGGATAAACTTGCCTGAGTCTTTGACACCAAAGTGACGTTTCATAGCACTTTCTATCAAATCCCCCAACTGACCAGCTATACTAAAGAAAATAGCAAAGACCATCATTTTGTAAATCCCATAAGGTAAAGCAACGGTACTATCAACTAGCATAAAGATTAAGGTTACGAGCATAGCAGCCAAGATACCTCCCATAGCACCCTCTATGGTCTTGTTAGGGGAAACTCTCGGAGCTAGCTTTCTCTTGCCAAACTTCATTCCTACCAGATAGGCTCCACTATCGGTTGCCCAGACCATACAAAGTCCCAAAAGCGCCTTATCCAAACCTGCAATACGAGCATCGACCAAAGCATTAAAACCGAAGCCAACATAAAAACTCATGGCAATCGGAAAAACAGCATCCTCAATGGTATAGTTCTTACTAAAAACCGTTGCTCCTAGCAAGATGAGAATCACGACACTATAAGCAACAACGTTCCCATCCACGGGCAAAAACTTCAGGTAGTTTTCCAAAGGAATAGTCAGAAAAAAGGTTGCTAGTAAAGTCAAGAGCCCTTCAGGCGTCATGGTATTTAACCCCTTCATGCGCAGCAACTCATGTACTCCCAACATAGCCACAATCCCCATGGCAATCTGGAGCCATAAGCCACCAACCGCTAAGATTGGGATAAAGATAACCAAGGCCAAGATAGCAAAAAGGGTTCTCTTTTGTAAATCCTGTATCATAATATCTCCTAAACTCCTCCAAAACGACGGTTGCGACGATTGTACTCGATGATAGCTTCTTTCAAGGCTTCCTCATCAAAGTCAGGCCACAAGATATCCGTGAAATAGAGCTCGCTATAAGCAGCCTGCCATGGCAAGAAATTACTCAAACGAAGTTCACCACTAGTCCGAATAATCAAGTCAGGATCCCGCAATACTTTTGGCAAATGACCTGTAAAGAGGTATTCCCCAATCAATTCCTCTGTGATATCACCAGGATTGATCTTTGCATCTAAAACATCCTGTGCAATCAACTTGACCGCTTGTGTAATCTCAGCTCGTCCACCATAATTAAGGGCAAAATTGAGAATCAATCCTGTATTTAACTTAGTCAGCTCCTCTGCTTTTTTCAAGGCATCAAAAGTCTGCTTCGGCAAACGATCAGTCTCCCCAATCATTTGAATTTTCATGTTCTTCTGATGCAATTCAGGAACAAACTTATCATAGAATTCAACTGGCAGGTTCATGATAAATTTGACTTCCTGATCTGGACGGGTCCAGTTTTCAGTTGAAAAGGCATAGACTGTCAAGGCTTTGACGCCCATATCACTAGCAGCAATAGCTACCTTTCTCAAAGCATCCATCCCAGCCTTATGACCAAAGACACGTGGCTGCATCCGTTTTTTAGCCCAACGGCCATTCCCATCCATGATCACACCGATGTGGTCTGGCACCATTGTCGGGGTTTCTGTTGCTTTATCTTTTTTTAAAAATCCAAACATGATTGTATTCCTATTCAAAAATCTATCGTCTCATTATACCATATTTTTCACTTTTCTTCTATTATCGCCTATCATTCTACGGCGAAATTTCCCATATATCCCATATATCTCCTATATTTCCAGTATATCAAGCCTTGCAATTCCTAAAGAAAGTTGATACAATAAAACCATAGAGATTCGATCCTTGTTCAACCACAGGGATTTTTTATTGAAAGGATTTTATCATGTCAAAGACACTCCAACGTAAAAAACAATTAAGAAACAGCCTCCGTCGCTCAGGTGCATTTTCAAACACTGTAAACAAGGTTGTCGAAGAAACAAAAAAAGTTGTAAAACATGCTGAAAAAGCAGCAAGCGATGCAGGTAAAGCTGTCTCTAAAAAGGTTGAAAAAACTGTAGAAGTAACCAAAGAACAAGCACAAAAAGTTGCTACTTCTGTAGAAGATTTCGCAGCCAACCTAGGTGGACTTTCAGTGGACCGCGCTAAGACTTTCTACGATGAAGGTATCAAGTCTGCTGCTGACTTCAAAAACTG
Source organism: Streptococcus infantis (assembly GCF_047464615.1). GTDB lineage: Bacteria > Bacillota > Bacilli > Lactobacillales > Streptococcaceae > Streptococcus > Streptococcus infantis_Y. Next base: position 7,604 of record NZ_JASHBO010000017.1, on the reverse strand, counting down.
GACAGAAAAAGAACTCCTTGCTTTGAAAGGAATCGGTCCAGCAACTATCAAGAAATTAAAAGAAAACGGCATTAAGTTCAAGTAATCTTTCTTGTTCCTTGCTTTTCCGTCAAAAACTTGTTAAAATAAAGCCATTAGAGGTGTTTTGAGTCCCACATTTTACAGAAAGTGGCGGTGCTGAGAAGTCCACAAATGTGTCAAAACTGGTTGCTAATGGATGAAAATGAAATAATATTGTCTTTTTGTTTTAAAGGCGTAAGTTGCGGGCATCTGCCCGAAATTGGGTGGTACCGCGGATTAACACATTCGTCCCTGTCAGATTGATGGCAGGGACGATTTTTATTTTAGACCCCTAGTCAAAGGAGGTTGCCATGAAACAATCTTTTAACACCAGTAAGCTCTACTATGGTTTTCCTATCTTCATTTTGGGCTATCAGGACCAGAACTTTGGGCACAATATCACGACCTGCAGTTCCTCTTATAGTCTGGGAGATTGGTTGGTCATAGGTGTTGGTGCTGAGGAAAATGCAGCTGACCAGATTAAGCATTACCAACAGTTCACTGTCAACATTCCTGACGAAAACCTCATGATCCAGATGGAGCAGGCTGGCTTTATCAGCCATCGGGAGAAATTGAAACACCTAGGGCTTGACTACGAGATTTCTGAACGAACTCAGGCTCCGATTTTGGAGGCCTGTCCAGTCGTTTTGGATTGCCAGGTTGATCGGATTATCGAGGAAGATGGCATCTGTCATATCTTTGCCAAAATTCTCGAGCGACTGGCTGACCAAGAGCTCTTAGATGACAAGGGCCATTTTAAAAATGACCACTTTGCGCCTACTTACTTTATGGGGGATGGCCATCAGCGCGTTTATCGTTATCTAGATGACCGAGTCGATCCTATGGGGAGCTTCATCAAGAAAGCGAGGAAGAAGAATGACAAGAACTGAACTGCCAGAACAAATCGAAACGGAGCGACTGGTCTTGCGAGTACGTACAGTGGCGGATGCTGAGGATATCTTTGGCTATGCCAGTCGTCCAGAAGTCTCTTACCCAGCAGGGTTTCCACCTGTCAAAACCTTGGAAGATGAGATTTATTACCTAGAACATATCCTTCCCGAACGTAATCAAAAGGATAATCTCCCAGCAGGCTATGGAATTGTGATTAAAGGGACCGATACAATCATTGGTTCTGTCGATTTTCCCCGTCGCTACGAAGACGATGTGCTGGAGATTGGCTATACCTTGCACCCAGACTATTGGGGCCGAGGTTATGTGCCAGAAGCAGCCCGTGCCTTGATTGATTTAGCTTTTAAAGAACTGGGGCTTCATAAGATAGAATTGTCTTGCTTTGGTTACAACCTTCAAAGTCAACGAGTCGCTGAGAAGCTTGGTTTCACCCTCGAAGCTCGCATAAGAGACCGCAAAGATGCCCAAGGCAATCGCTGCGATGATTTGAGATACGGCTTGCTGAGGAGTGAGTGGGAGGCGGATTGATGCATGTTTTCATCATTGGAGCTCCAGCATCAGGGAAAATGACCATTGGTCAGGAACTTTCAAAACTCACCGGTGCAACTCTCTTTTTCAACCATCAACCAATTGATTTCGCACTCGAAATCTATCAGGATTTTACGGAAGAAATGTGGGAATTTGTTCGTAGCGTTAACTTTTCTTTTCTTGGAATAAGCGCCAGACATCATCGGTCGGTGATTTTAACAGGCGTAACTGATTTTTCAAATCAATACCATTTGATGTATTTGAAGGACATTCAAGATTTGTTAAATGAGTATCATCAGGAGATTCTTTTTGTTGAATTAGAAACGTCTCTGGAGGAGCGCTTACGTCGAAATCGGACGGAGAATCGGTTGAAGTATAAACCCTTGAAACGGAATTTTGAGGTATCTGAAAGAGAAATTTTAGAGACTGATAAAACGAATCAACTTAATTCTCAAAAGCAACCGAGTGGTCTTCACCACTACCTTAAAATTGATAATATGAATTTGTCTGCAGAAGAGGTTGCTAAGCAGATTCAAAATAAAATGCAAATAATAGAAAAAGAACAAACACATATTTAAACAACTTCATGAAGACGTTCTCAAGACTCAAGAAGTTCAAAAGTCTCAATCTTTTTCGTTCGTGATTCCCACCACCAAAAGTTACTGCTAAACTCTACCTTGGTTACGCTTGGGGTACAACCTTCAAAGCAAACGAATCACAAAGAAGCTGAGATTTCCCGTTCAAGCCTGTAGCTGAGTCCCGAAGGATATCTAAGTCGGTTGAGTCGAATCTATTGAAGAATGAGTTAGAGGAGAAAATAGATGGCTAAAAAGAAAAATAGAAAAAAAGAATTAAAACGCCAGCAAAAGTTGGATATCAAAGTTATTTCTGAAGAAGAGGCTGTTTGGACAGAAATCATGGCCAAAAATCCAACTTTTGTAGAACGTCGGACCATTCAAAATTTCGATGAACTACATACAGCAGTGATGCAATATGCTGATGAACACGGAGAGTATCCAGATGTTCAGCTAATTAATTACCAACTGAAAAATAGGACATTTGATTGGAATCAGGATCATGCTTTATTTAGAGAAGCTATGCATACTCCGAATACACAGAAGCGAAATAAACTGTTAAAGCAAGTTTTAAAAATTAATCCAGATTATTTTGCTGCTGATTTTTATTTATTCTTATCAGAAGTTGAAGATTTTGATTTGTCAACTTTTAAAAAAGTATTGGATTTTGAAATTCTAGTTTTAGAAAAATGGAAAATGAATGGATACAATAGTTGGAATTATTTTGAAGCACGCCCTATCCTGTCTGCTCTGATGTTTCTGATTGAGTATTATATGATGGAGAACTTAAATTATAAGGCTGTAGAATTGATTAACCTGTATTTGAGTAAGCGACCAGAACGTTTTCCTCCTAATTTTGTCTTCTGTATGCTTTCCTTGTATCATATTACTGGTCAGGAACTAAAGGTTGAACGTTTCTATCGTGAAGAATTAAATAAAGGGAAACGGGACGATACCATTCTTATTCATGCCATCATCTCTGCTTTTTCTCAAGGAAAAATTGAGGAAGCCAGTCAGCTATTTGCAAAATTAGTGAAAATCAATGATGAAGCTGTTGAATTCTTTATAGAGGAAGATTGGCAATTCAAAGTTATAGATATCGAAGACCAAGAATGCTATTGTCCAAATTCAGTTGAATCGCTACAAGCTAGTTTGTATCCTCTATTTGATTATTTATTAGAAAATATTATTTTAACGAAATTTTTAACAAACGAAGCCAAAAAATTCCGCCGTAAACCAATATTTTCGAATCATTCCAGTATGATAAAAACTTTAACCGAGGTAAACGACTGGTACTCCTTTATGAGCGAGGAAAAAATGAAGGGAATCCGGATGGATCTTGTTCACATCTTTGTTGAAAATGGGATTCGTAGGTCTACAGATTTCAAAAAATGGACAGAAAAAGAAGTTCTTGCTTTGAAAGGGATTGGTCCCGTAACCGTTAAAAAGCTGAAGGAAAACGGTATAAAGTTTAAGAACGAGAAGTAATTGTTTATTTAAGGGAGGAGGTGGAATTATCTTGAATGAAATTTCTAATTTCATCCTGTATACCACACCCAATGGCCATGTTCAGCTAGATATCCTTTTACAGGATGAAAATCTTTGGTTGACTCAAAAAGGTCTTGCAGAGCTCTTTGGAGTTGAACGAAGTGTCACTACAAAGCACTTGAGAAACATTTATGATAGTGGTGAGTTGGATAAGGTATCAACTTGTGCAAAATTTGCACAGGTTCAACAAGAGGGAAATAGAACTGTTCGGCGTGAACTTGAATATTACAATCTGGATGCTATCATTTCAGTTGGCTATCGCGTAAATTCCAGCAAGGCTACTCAATTTAGAATTTGGGCAACCGAGACCTTGAAAGAATTTATCATCAAAGGTTTTGTTTTGAATGATGAACGCTTGAAACAAGGACAGACAGTTTTCGGACAAGATTATTTCCGTGAACTTTTAGAACGAATTCGCTCTATTCGTTCTAGCGAGCGCCGAATCTATCAACAAATCACGGATATCTTTGCTGAATGTGCCATAGATTATGATCGAAACTCAGATATTACTAAAAATTTCTATGCTATGGTGCAAAATAAATTTCATTATGCAATTACTGGAAATACTGCTGCAGAAATTATCTATCAGCAAGCCGATGCTAGTAAAGAAAAAATGGGATTAACTACTTGGAAACATGCACCTGATGGACGAGTGCTCAAATCAGATGTAACGGTAGCCAAAAATTATTTGCAAGAAAAGGAAATTCGACAACTAGAGCGAACTGTTACAGCCTATTTTGATTATATTGAGGGTTTGGTTGAGCGCCGTAATACTTTTACAATGCGAGGATTGGCAGATAGTATTGATCGTTTTCTATCTTTTAATGAGTATGAAATTTTGGAAGGAAAAGGAAGTATTTCCAAGAAACAAGCAGACTCAAAAGCCATCCAGGAGTATGAAAAATTTAACCGAACTCAAAAAATTCTATCGGACTTTGATAAACATATTCTGAAGATAATGAGAGAAAGTTAATGTAAAATTTTTATACAGTTTCTTTTTTGCTAATAGAAGATACTGAAAAAGTCAGATGTGCTGAATCAAGGCCTATCTTCTACATACTAATTTTATTTAAAGATATTAACTAGAAAGGACAAACACATGTCTAAAGAACTTTCACCTAAATACAATCCAGCCGAGGTTGAGGCTGGTCGTTACCAAAAATGGCTTGATGCTGATGTTTTCAAGCCTTCAGGAGACCAAAAGGCTAAGCCTTATTCAATCGTCATTCCGCCACCAAATGTAACTGGTAAGCTTCACCTTGGTCACGCTTGGGATACGACTTTGCAAGATATCATCATCCGTCAAAAACGCATGCAGGGCTTTGATACGCTTTGGCTTCCAGGTATGGACCACGCGGGGATTGCGACTCAGGCTAAGGTTGAGGAGCGCTTGCGTGGAGAGGGCATTACACGTTATGACCTCGGTCGTGAGAAATTCCTCGATAAAGTTTGGGAATGGAAAGACGAGTATGCCACTACCATCAAAGAACAATGGGGCAAGATGGGGCTCTCTGTAGACTACTCTCGCGAGCGTTTCACTCTTGACGAAGGCTTGTCGAAAGCCGTTCGCAAGGTCTTTGTGGACCTTTACAAGAAAGGTTGGATCTACCGTGGTGAGTTTATCATCAACTGGGACCCAGCAGCTCGCACAGCTCTTTCTGATATCGAGGTTATCCATAAGGATGTCGAAGGTGCCTTCTACCACATGAACTACATGTTGGAAGACGGCTCACGCGCCCTTGAAGTTGCCACAACTCGTCCTGAAACTATGTTTGGAGATGTTGCGGTTGCGGTCAATCCAGAAGACTCACGCTACAAGGACTTGATCGGTAAAAACGTCATCCTTCCAATCGCTAATAAATTGATCCCAATCGTTGGAGACGAACACGCAGATCCTGAATTTGGTACTGGTGTCGTGAAAATCACGCCTGCCCACGATCCAAATGACTTCTTGGTTGGTCAACGCCATAACTTGCCACAAGTCAACGTCATGAATGATGACGGAACCATGAATGACTTGGCCCTTGAATTTGCAGGTATGGACCGTTTTGAAGCTCGTAAGGCAGTCGTTGCTAAGCTGGAAGAAATCGGTGCCCTTGTTAAAATCGAAAAACGTATCCACAGTGTTGGTCACTCAGAGCGTACAGGTGTTGTGGTGGAGCCACGCTTGTCTACTCAATGGTTCGTTAAGATGGACCAATTGGCTAAAAATGCTATTGCCAACCAAGATACAGAAGACAAGGTAGAATTCTACCCGCCACGTTTCAACGATACCTTCCTCCAATGGATGGAAAATGTCCACGACTGGGTTATCTCTCGTCAGCTCTGGTGGGGTCACCAAATCCCTGCTTGGTACAATGCTGAGGGTGAAGTGTACGTCGGTGAAGAAGCTCCAGAAGGTGAAGGTTGGACTCAGGACGAAGATGTCTTGGATACGTGGTTCAGTTCGGCTCTTTGGCCATTCTCTACCATGGGCTGGCCGGATGTCGACTCAGAAGACTTCAAACGTTACTTCCCAACATCAACTTTGGTGACTGGTTATGATATTATCCCGTTCTGGGTATCTCGAATGATTTTCCAAGGTTTGGAATTTACTAGCAAGTCGCCATTCAAAAATGCCTTGATTCATGGTCTTATTCGTGATGAGCAAGGACGCAAGATGTCGAAATCTCTTGGTAACGGAATTGATCCAATGGATGTTATTGATAAGTACGGAACAGATAGCCTTCGTTGGTTCCTTTCAAACGGTTCCGCACCAGGTCAAGACGTGCGCTTCTCTTACGAGAAAATGGATGCTTCATGGAACTTCATTAACAAGATCTGGAACATCTCTCGCTACATCCTCATGAACAATGAAGGCTTGACCCTTGAGCAAGCAACTGCCAATGTCGAAAAAGTTGCCAACAAGGAAGCTGGAAATGTCACAGACCGCTGGATTCTTCACAACCTCAATGAAACAATCGGCAAGGTCACTGAAAACTTTGATAAGTTTGAGTTTGGTGTGGCTGGGCACATCCTCTACAACTTCATCTGGGATGAGTTCGCGGACTGGTACGTTGAGTTGACCAAGGAAGTCCTTTATAGTGACAACGAAGAAGAGAAAGTCATCACACGTTCTGTTCTCCTTTACACTTTGGATAAGATCCTTCGTCTCCTTCACCCGATCATGCCATTTGTGACAGAGGAAATTTTTGGGCAAATCTCAGAAGGTTCTATCGTCACAGCGGAATACCCAACTGTCAACCCAGCCTTTGAAGACCTCGCTGCCCATACTGGTGTCGAAAGTCTCAAAGACTTGATCCGTGCTGTTCGTAATGCGCGTGCGGAAGTAAACGTAGCACCAAGCAAGCCTATCACCATCCTAGTTAAGACTAGCGATAGCGACTTGGAAGCTTTCTTTAACAGCAATGTCAACTATATCAAACGCTTCACAAATCCAGAACACTTGGAAATCGCATCAACCATCCCTGCACCTGAACTTGCTATGTCAAGCGTCATCACAGGAGCAGAAATCTACTTGCCACTGGCTGATCTCCTCAATGTCGAAGAAGAACTAGCTCGTCTCGACAAGGAACTGGCTAAATGGCAAAAAGAACTGGACATGGTCGGCAAGAAGCTCTCTAACGAACGCTTCGTAGCTAACGCCAAACCAGAAGTCGTCCAAAAAGAACGCGACAAACAAGCTGACTACCAAGCTAAATACGATGCGACCGTAGCACGTATTGATGAGATGAAGAAGTTGGTGAAATAAAATCGAGTAGTGGCTAAGACTACCCCCTCTCACACCACGGTACGTGCCATTCGGCATACGACGGTTCAACTAACTTTTAACACATGCTGTTCAAGGCAATAAGCCAAATCATGACCACCCGTCAAACGGGTGGTTTGAACCAGGGCTATAAGCCCAGATTACAAGCCAGCGCCTAAAGACGCTGGCTTTCACGTTGTTCAAGCCTCATTGCTCTTGACTCGTCACTTGCCTCT
>NZ_JASHBO010000016.1:0-42821 GCF_047464615.1 Streptococcus infantis | reverse complement strand
AAAGATGGAACAGCAACTGTAACCTTCCCAGATGGCAGCACAGCCGTTATTCCATCAGGTGATACAGTTAAGAAATCATCAGATAACGCAGTTAAGGATCCAGCGGTAACACCAGTTGTAGATCCAAGCAACTTGACTGATGCAGAAAAAGCTAAGGTAGCAGAAGAAGTTAAGAAATCTAACCCAACAGCGAAAGATGTTGAAGTAGGTAAAGATGGAACAGCAACTGTAACCTTCCCAGATGGCAGCACAGCCGTTATTCCATCAGGTGATACAGTTAAGAAATCATCAGATAACGCAGTTAAGGATCCAGCTGTAACCCCAGTTACAGATCCAAGCAACTTGACTGATGCAGAAAAAGCTAAGGTAGCAGATGAAGTTAAGAAATCAAACCCAACAGTAACTGACGTTAAGGTTGGCAAAGATGGCACAACTACAGTAACCTTCCCAGATGGCAGCACAGCCGTTATTCCATCAGGTGATACAGTTAAGAAATCATCAGATAACGCAGTTAAGGATCCAGCTGTAACCCCAGTTACAGATCCAAGCAACTTGACTGATGCAGAAAAAGCTAAGGTAGCAGATGAAGTTAAGAAATCAAACCCAACAGTAACTGACGTTAAGGTTGGCAAAGATGGCACAACTACAGTAACCTTCCCAGATGGCAGCACAGCCGTTATTCCATCAGGTGATACAGTTAAGAAATCATCAGATAACGCAGTTAAGGATCCAGCGGTAACCCCAGTTACAGATCCAAGCAACTTGACTGATGCAGAAAAAGCTAAGGTAGCAGATGAAGTTAAGAAATCAAACCCAACAGTAACAGATGTTAAAGTTGGCAAAGATGGCACAACCACAGTAACCTTCCCAGATGGCAGCACAGCCGTTATTCCATCAGGTGATACAGTTAAGAAATCAGCTGATAAAGTAGTTACAAATCCATCAGTAACTCCAGTTACAGATCCAAGTAACTTGACTGATGCAGAAAAAGCTAAGGTAGCAGATGAAGTTAAGAAAGCTAACCCAACCGCGAAAGATATCAAGGTTAACAAAGACGGATCAGTAGTTGTAACCTTTGAAGATGGTACAACAGCTGTTATTCCAGCAGATAAGACAGTTAAGAAATCATCAGATAAAGTTAAGGAATCAGATGGAGTTAAGAATCCATCAGTAACCCCAGTTACAGATCCAAGCAACTTGACTGATGCAGAAAAAGCTAAAGTAGCTGACGAAGTTAAGAAAGCTAATCCAACCGCGAAAGATATCAAGGTTAACAAAGATGGATCAGTAGTTGTAACCTTTGAAGATGGTTCAGTAGCAGTCATTCCAGCTGAAAAAGCTGTTACAGCTGCTAACCAAGATTCACCTGCTCAAGCACCAGCTAAGAAAGCAGGAGCGAAAGAATTGCCAAATACTGGTACAGAACAATCTAGCGCTTCACTTGCTTTAGCACTTCTTGCAGCAGCGACAGGCGGACTCCTCTTCGCTAAAAAACGTGAGGAAGAAGAGTAAGAAATTACTCAAATAAGGCAAAACTGAGAATCTCAATTCTATGAATTTGCTATAAAAACCGTAAGAAGAAATTCTTACGGTTTTTTTGATGGAAAATGAGGCTATTTGTCAACTATAGTGGTTGAAAAAAGCTATAGTAGAATGAATCTAGAATAGTACACTAAGACTGCTAAAAATATTTACTAAAAATTTTTAATACTGTTAAATAAGTTGTATGAATATAAAAACGGATAAATCTCTCATAATAGAGCTGAAACACATCACTAGATGCATGTTTGTTTCTTTAATTCTATTTGTTAAAGAATTAATAAGTTCCTCATAAAAAATGTAAAAAATAATTGAATTCAGTATATATGATGCATTTTTTATAAAAAAGTAACCGCTAACACTTGATTTTTACAAATATATTGATATACTAAATTTGTATAAAAAAATTAAAGGAGATAAACATGATGTTTCATTTTAATGAGCGCCAGCGCTTTTCTTTACGTAAGTATAGTTTTGGTTTAGCCTCTGTTCTTTTAGGAACTGCCTTCTTTTTGAGTGGACAAGTTGCTAGTGCTGATGAGGTAAATGTTTCAGAAACATTGCTCACCTCCGTAGTATCTGTTAGTCCAGAAAGTTCAACAAGTACATCGGAATCTTCAGTACCAAGAACTTCTGAATCAAAACCTACAGTAGCAGATAAGTCTGATCTATCACTAGAAACTGCCAATTCAAAATCAACAGTAGAAGATAAGGCTGTTGTAACACCAGAAAAGGCTGAAATTTCTTCAGATTCTGAAAAAGTTGCAACTGATAGCTTAAAATCTGAAAAGTCGGAAGCATCAGCTAATGACTCAAGTGAAGATACGGCGAAAGTAACTGAAGCTAAAACTGATGTTACTGAAAAAGATGATAAGTCTATTGATAAAGCTCCTGCTGAAGCATCCCGTTCAACCCGTACACGCCGAGCTACTTCAGAAAATAAACGTGAAGTATCAAATTGGAGTGAGTTTGTTTCAGCCTTAGAGGATGGAAATGTCAGCGAAATCACTGTAAATGGTGATGTCGTAGCTCAAGGTGATAATGGTAATACCGACAATGGACGTTCAGGATCTGTTGACCGTAGGACTACTATTCATGCACAATCTCGCCCAGTTACGATCCAAGGTAAGGACGGCAATGCTCGTCTAGATCTTTTGTCGCATACTTTGGAATTGACAGGAGCTAGCTGGGAACTAAATCTTAAAAACCTTAAAATAGCGACTGCTAATTCTAAAGGTCCGATTGATTTATCAAGTACCAGTGGGTCAAATACAGTAACTTTTGAAAACGTGACAAGTGTTGGTTCATCACTTTATGGTGGTGGTAACACCCATGTTGTTATCAAAGGAACTACAACTTCAACAGTTAGTGACAGTTATCAAGCTGCAAATGGTCAAACTCAACACGTACAACGGAATGTCGGAGCTGCAGGTCATTCAGATCAACGTCGTGAGTCAAATATTCACTCTGCTAAATCAGTAACAGTTGCTGAAGGTGCTAGTTTAATTCTTAGTCGTTCTTCTCAAGGGGATGCTATCACTCTTGAAAGTGGAGCTAAGGTCAGTGTAAAAGATAAAGGTAGCCTTACTATTAACATGAACACTGACAATCGATCTGAAAATGCTCGCTACCATAATGCTGGTATTTTTATGGCTGATAGTGGTACTGTAGAAACTGGTAAGGACTCTAAGTTAGTCTTGAATACTAGTATCGGACAAGGGATTTCAATTGGTGTAAATCGTCCAGCTGATGGTATCACTGATAAGGATCGTTACGGTGGATATGTTGCAGGTAACCACGGTAGAAAAAATGGACCAAGCCGAGTTCTTATTGGCGATGGTGGAACTTTTGAATTTCATGGCCGTGATGGGATTATGATGGGGAATCACTCAGAACTTGTCACAGGTCAAAATGCCAAAGTTCGCTTTGAAAATAAAGGTCGTGGTGTTGCCCTTGATTTCGGAAATGATTCAAGAGTAGTCTTTGGAAAACATTCAAACAATACCTTCCATTCAGTAGGTAAAGGTAAGAACGGTGGGGCACCTTCTGGTAGTTACGATGGTTACAACTATATCGGCCTTAATGAAAATGGTAAGATTCTTGTAGATGACTTTGCAACATTCCGTGTACAGATGGATAACCGTGGCGATAATGACTGGGATGATGTGATTTCTCTTGGTTCTCAGAATGGTACTAAGTCTGAACCACTTTTCCAAGCTAATAAAGGTTCTATCGTAGATATCCGAGACGATAATACCAACTACTATGCTGAGTTGACCTCAGTAGCCTTGGGGGCTAGTAAAAACACTTACTTCCAGTTTAATAATCCACTGTACGTATCCTTCATGAGATATACAAACTCACAAGGTCTTTCAGCAGGGGAAATTACTGGTAAATTACCAGTATCTATTCCTCAAGGGAACAACCCACAGGATATCGGACATGGGAACATCCTTTATATTTCAGATAAAACACAAGCTTCTAGAAACAGAATAGAATTTAACGGTCCAGCTAGTCAGAACGGTGGCTCTACTGTTGGAACTTATACCGTCTATTCTATGAATAAAGATGGCAGGGATAGCCAAACTAAAGATAAACAAAGTTCTGTTTGGACTAATATCCAGAATGGTTCAATGCCAATTGCTGGTTTCCAAAGTGGAAGACCAGATATTCAACCTGCTAACGCTGCATCTGTTCCAACAGGCTCTTCTTCTGGAGGGGTAAGTGCTACAGATAGAACCTATGGTATTGACCCTGTTGGTCATAACCGTCAAAACATTTGGGTTTCAAATGGTTCGAAAATCAACCCGACTGGTGTTCATAAAAATATCATCAAATATGTCTACGAAGATGGAACTCCAGTTAAAAATGATGTTATCCAGTCATCAGAATGGAACCGTACTTTGGATGTCTCAATCGACAAAGAAGGTTTCGAAAATATTTTGAGAAATTCAAGCGTTAGAAATGGTGATGAATTCTTAGCAGCTTATAGTAAAGCGAAGTATCACATTTCTGATATTGATGGAGATCATATAGCTGATACTGGTTGGAAAGAAGCCGAAACAAATTCAGGTACTTATAATTATGGTACTATCGCTTCGCCAAAACTCGAAGGCTATAAAGCAGAAATCAAGTCAAGTAATGTTCCAGGATTAGTAGCTGGGGCTAAAGCTGATTCAGTTTCTGTTTCATATGATTCAAGCAATGCACCAGAAACGCTTATTGATGCTCAAGCAGGTAAACGTACCGTTTCAGAAACTTATTGGCGTAATATTGTAGCTAAGTCTGATTTGGGTACATACGAAACAGTTGTTGTCTATAAAAAAGTAAAACAAAAAGCTATTATCAAGTATGTTGATACAAGTGCTAATAATAAGGAATTAGCAAAAGATGAAGTTTCTGGTAAATCGTATGAAGCCATTAACTACTCAACTGCAGCTAAGATTGCTGATTTTGCTAATAAGGGTTACAAGCTTGTAGAAGATGGTTTCACAAACTCAACTGAAGATCAAAAGAAATTTGATAGTGATGAAAACATTGATCAAGAATTCGTAGTTAGATTAGAACACGATGTAACTCCAGTTGGACCAAATAACCCACATAAACCAACAGAGCCAATCAATCCAAATGATCCAAACAGTCCAAGATACCCTGCGGAAGATCAATGGAAGAAAGATGTAACGTCAACTGTTCATTATGTGGTATCAGACGGTAAGGCAACTGCCCCAGCTGACAATGTTCAAAATGCACAATGGACACGTACCTTAAAACTTGATAAGGTGACAGGTAAAGTTCTTAACCCTACTGAACTATGGACAGCTAATAAGGCTAACTATGATGCAGTTCCAACACCAGGATTGACAGGTTACTACGCTGATAAAGGAAGTGTTGCTTCTAAGAGAGTTACTCAAGAAAATCTTGAAGAAACTGTTACTTACAAGCCACTTGGAAACTTGGTTCCAAAACCAGAGACACCAAACGATCCAAACTTCCCATCAACACCAGAAGTGAAGTATCCAAATGATCCAAATGATCCAACCAAACCAGGTAAACCAGTTGTGCCTAATGTACCGGGCTACAAACCATACTTGCCAGATCCAAACTATCCAACGAAACCAGGTGAACCAGGTAGACCAGTAGAACCAGGAAAACCAATCACTCCTGAAAATCCAGGTACTGACACAGAAATTATCTACCGTAAGGCAGATCAAAAAGCTGTTATCAAGTACGTAGACCAAAATACTGGTGCAACACTTGAAAGTGATCAAGTAGGTGGCAAGTCAGGTGAAGCTATTGTCTACTCAACTGCAGACAAGATCAAGAAATACCAAGATCGTGGCTATGTTCTTGTAAGTGATGGATTCCCAGCAGGGGCTACTTATGACAAGGATGAGTCAGTTGATCAAGAATTCGTAGTTACCTTGAAACATGGTGAAACACCAGTTGGACCAAACGATCCACATAATCCAACAGATCCAATCAATCCAAATGATCCAAACAGTCCAAAATACCCTGCGAAAGATCAATGGAAGAAAGATGTAACGTCAACAGTTCATTATGTGGTATCAGATGGTAAGGCAACTGCCCCAGAAGATAAGGTTGAAAAAGCAACTTGGACACGTACCTTGACACTTGATAAAGTTACAGGTGCAGTTCTTTCAGCAACACCATGGTCATCAGATAAGACAGCCTACGCTGCAGTTCCAACACCAGGTTTGACAGGTTATTACGCTGATAAAGCACGTGTTGAAGCTAAGACAGTCACTGAGGAAAATCTTGAAGAAACTGTCACTTACACCCCACTTGGAAACTTGGTTCCAAAACCAGAGAAACCAAACGATCCAAACTTCCCATCAACACCAGAAGTGAAGTATCCAAATGATCCAAACGATCCAACAAAACCAGGTCAACCAGTTGTGCCTAATGTACCAGGCTACAAACCATACTTGCCAGATCCAAACGATCCAACGAAACCAGGTCAACCAGTAGAACCAGGAAAACCAATCACTCCTGAAAAACCAGGTGAAGATACGCCGATTATCTACCGCAAGGCAGATCAAAAAGCTATTATCAAGTATGTTGATACCAGTGACAATAATAAGGAATTAGCAAAAGATGAAGTTTCTGGTAAATCGTATGAAGCCATTAACTACTCAACTGCAGCTAAGATTGCTGATTTTGTTAATAAGGGTTACAAGCTTGTAGAAGATGGTTTCACAAACTCAACTGAAGATCAAAAGAAATTTGATAGTGATGAAAACATTGATCAAGAATTCGTAGTTAGATTAGAACACGATGTAACTCCAGTTGGACCAAATAATCCACATAAACCAACAGATCCAATCAATCCAAATGATCCAAAGAGTCCTAAATACCCTGCGGAAGATCAATGGAAGAAAGATGTAACGTCAACAGTTCATTATGTGGTATCAGATGGTAAGGCAACTGCCCCAGAAGATAAGGTTGAAAAAGCAACTTGGACACGTACCTTGACACTTGATAAAGTTACAGGTGCAGTTCTTTCAGCAACACCATGGGCATCAGATAAGACAGCCTACGCTGCAGTTCCAACACCAGGATTGACAGGTTACTACGCTGATAAAGGAAGTGTTGCTTCTAAGACAGTCACTGAGGAAAATCTTGAAGAAACTGTCACTTACAACCCACTTGGAAAATTGGTTCCAAAACCAGAGAAACCAAACGATCCAAACTTCCCATCAACACCAGAAGTGAAGTATCCAAATGATCCAAACGATCCAACAAAACCAGGTAAACCAGTTGTTCCAGATGTACCAGGCTACAAACCATACTTGCCAGATCCAAACGATCCAACGAAACCAGGTCAACCAGTAGAACCAGGAAAACCAATCACTCCTGAAAAACCAGGTACTGACACACAAATTATCTATCGTAAGGTAGATCAAAAAGCTACTATCAAGTACGTTGACCAAACAACAGGTCAAACCCTTGCCAATGATCAAGTCGGTGGTAAATCAGGTGAGGCAATCAACTACTCAACTGCGGACAAGATCAAGTATTATGAAGATCGTGGCTATGTTCTTGTAAGCGATGAATTCCCAGCAGGAGCTCACTTTGATACCGATGCATCAGTAGATCAAACCTGGACAGTAACCTTGAAACATGGTGAAACTCCAGTAGGACCAAATGATCCACATAACCCAACAGATCCAATCAATCCAAATGATCCAAACAGTCCTAAGTACCCAGCGACAGATCAATGGAAGAAAGATGTCACATCTACTGTTAAGTATGTGGTATCAGATGGTAAGGTAGCAGCCCCAGCGGATCATGTTGAAAACGCGACATGGACACGTACCCTTACCTTGGATAAAGTCACAGGTAAAGAACTTTCAGCGACACCATGGGCATCAGATAAGACAGCCTACGCTGCAGTTCCAACGCCAAGTTTGACAGGATATTACGCTGATAAAGCAAGTGTTGCTTCTAAGGCAGTTACTCAAGAAAACCTTGAAGAAACTGTTACTTACAAACCACTTGGAAACTTGGTTCCAAAACCAGAAACACCAAATGATCCAAACTTCCCATCAACACCAAAAGTGAAGTATCCAAATGATCCAACAGACCCAACGAAACCAGGTCAACCAGTCGTTCCTGATGTACCAGGTTATGAACCACACCTTCCAGATCCAAACGATCCAACGAAACCAGGTCAACCAATCCAACCAGGAACACCTGTAACACCTGATAAACCAGGGGAAGATACGCCAATCATCTATGTACCAAAAACAAATGATGTGACGCAACCAACAAAACAAACGGTAACGTTTGAAGGAGCTGGTTCAACCACACCAAAAGATGATGTTCAAAGCGACTATACCTTCACAGGTAAGAAGAATCAAGCAGATGGTACAACAACATGGACTGAAAACAGTCATGACTATGGCAAAGTAAAAGTCCCAGTCGTTGAACACTATTATGCGGATAAAGCTGAAGCTGGTGGTAAGACAGTTACTCCAGAAAATCCTGAAGAAACAGATACAGTAACCTACAAACCACTTGGAAACTTGGTTCCAAAACCAGGAACACCAGACGATCCAAACTTCCCATCAACACCAAAAGTGAAGTATCCAAATGATCCAACAGATCCAGGTAAACCAGGTAAACCAGTTGTTCCAGACGTACCAGGCTACAAACCATACTTGCCAGATCCAAAAGATCCAAGCAAACCAGGTAAACCAGTAGAACCAGGTAAGGAGCTTCCAAACCTTCCAACAAACCCAGGTGAAGACACACCAATCATCTACGTACCAATCGTAAATGATGTGAAGAAACCAACTAAACAAACAGTTAAGTTTGAAGGAGCAGGCGATAAGACTCCAGGAGACAATGTCCAAGACGACTTCACATTCACTGGTAAAGAAAACAAAGCTTCTGGAAGTACAACATGGACTGAGAAGAGCCATACTTACGGTAAGGTATCTGTACCAGTAATTCCAGGTTACTACGCTGATAAGACAGAAGCTGGTGGTAAGACAGTTACTCCAGAAAATCCTGAAGCAACAGATACAGTAACCTACAAACCACTTGGAAACTTGGTTCCAAAACCAGAGAAACCAAATGATCCAAACTTCCCATCAACACCAGAAGTGAAGTATCCAAATGATCCAACAGATCCAGGTAAACCAGGTAAACCAGTTGTTCCAGACGTACCAGGCTACAAACCATACTTGCCAGATCCAAAAGATCCAAGCAAACCAGGTCAACCAGTAGAACCAGGTAAGGAGCTACCAAACCTTCCAACAAACCCAGGTGACGACACACCAATCATCTACGTACCAATCGTAAATGATGTGAAGAAACCAACTAAACAAACAGTTAAGTTTGAAGGAGCAGGCGATAAGACTCCAGGAGACAATGTCCAAGATGACTTTACGTTTACTGGTAAAGAAAACAAAGCTTCTGGAACTACAACATGGAATGAGAAGAGTCATACTTACGGTAAGGTATCTGTACCAGTAATTCCAGGTTACTACGCTGATAAGACAGAAGCTGGTGGTAAGACAGTTACTCCAGAAAATCCTGAAGCAACAGACACAGTAACCTACAAACCACTTGGAAAATTGGTTCCAAAACCAGAGAAACCAAATGATCCAAACTTCCCATCAACACCAGAAGTGAAGTATCCAAATGATCCAACAGATCCAGGTAAACCAGGTAAACCAGTTGTTCCTAATGTACCAGGCTACAAACCATACTTGCCAGATCCAAAAGATCCAAGCAAACCAGGTAAACCAGTAGAACCAGGAAAACCAATCACTCCTGAAAACCCAGGTGACGACACACCAATCATCTACGTACCAATCGTAAATGATGTGAAGAAACCAACTAAACAAACAGTTAAGTTTGAAGGAGCAGGCGATAAGACTCCAGGAGACAATGTCCAAGATGACTTCACCTTTACTGGTAAAGAAAACAAAGCTTCTGGAACTACAACATGGAATGAGAAGAGCCATACTTACGGTAAGGTATCTGTACCAGTAATTCCAGGTTACTACGCTGATAAGACAGAAGCCGGTGGTAAGACAGTTACTCCAGAAAACCCTGAAGCAACAGATACAGTTACTTACAAACCGCTTGGTAGCTTGGTTCCGAAATCTGATGATCCTAAATTCCCATCAACACCAGATGTGAAATATCCAAATGATCCAAAAGATCCAAGTAAACCAGGTCAACCAGTCGTTCCAGACGTACCAGGCTACAAACCATACTTGCCAGATCCAAAAGATCCAAGCAAACCAGGTAAACCAGTAGAACCAGGAAAACCAATCACTCCTGAAAACCCAGGTGACGACACACCAATCATCTACGTACCAATCATAAATGATGTGAAGAAACCAACTAAACAAACAGTTAAGTTTGAAGGAGCAGGCGATAAGACTCCAGGAGACAATGTCCAAGATGACTTTACATTTACTGGTAAAGAAAACAAAGCTTCTGGAACTACAACATGGAATGAGAAGAGCCATACTTACGGTAAGGTATCTGTACCAGTAATTCCAGGTTACTACGCTGATAAGACAGAAGCCGGTGGTAAGACAGTTACTCCAGAAAACCCTGAAGCAACAGATACAGTTACTTACAAACCGCTTGGTAGCTTGGTTCCGAAATCTGATGATCCTAAATTCCCATCAACACCAGATGTGAAATATCCAAATGATCCAAAAGATCCAAGTAAACCAGGTAAACCAGTCGTTCCAGACGTACCAGGCTACAAACCATACTTGCCAGATCCAAAAGATCCAAGCAAACCAGGTAAACCAGTAGAACCAGGAAAACCAATCACTCCTGAAAACCCAGGTGACGACACACCAATCATCTACGTACCAATCGTAAATGATGTGAAGAAACCAACTAAACAAACAGTTAAGTTTGAAGGAGCAGGCGATAAGACTCCAGGAGACAATGTCCAAGATGACTTTACGTTTACTGGTAAAGAAAACAAAGCTTCTGGAACTGCAACATGGACTGAGAAGAGCCATACTTATGGTAAGGTATCTGTTCCAGTAATTCCAGGTTACTACGCTGATAAGACAGAAGCTGGTGGTAAGACAGTTACTCCAGAAAATCCTGAAGCAACAGATACAGTAACCTACAAACCACTTGGAAAATTGGTTCCAAAACCAGAGAAACCAAATGATCCAAACTTCCCATCAACACCAGAAGTGAAGTATCCAAATGATCCAACAGATCCAGGTAAACCAGGTAAACCAGTCGTTCCAGACGTACCAGGCTACAAACCATACTTGCCAGATCCAAAAGATCCAAGCAAACCAGGTCAACCAGTAGAACCAGGTAAGGAACTACCAAACCTTCCAACAAACCCAGGTGACGACACACCAATCATCTACGTTCCAGTTAAACCTGACACTCCAGTAGTCCCTAATCCAGAACCACAAACTCCTGCAAAACCAGATCCGAAACCTTTGGATCCTGAAAAAGTAGTGCAGGAATTACCAAATACTGGTACGGATTCAAATACGGTTATGACTGGACTTGGAATCATTGGAATGGCAACAACGCTATTAGGTTTAGCCCGTAAGAAAAAAGAAGATTAGAATAAATATTTAATCCTATTGAAATTACTTTGGACTAGATGATCGAGTCTATAGCATTAAGAGGGCAAACATTTTAAGAATGTTTGTCTTCTTTTTATATAATGGATTGAACCTAGAATAGTACGCGCCAAATCACCCAAAATGTGTTTTAGCCAGATTTGTCTGCATTAGTCTAGATTTTATTTATAGAAAATGTTATAATAGACTGTATTTAAAAAATTTTAAGGAGAAATGACAGAATGTCTGTATCATTTGAAAACAAAGAAACAAACCGTGGTGTCTTGACTTTCACTATCTCTCAAGACCAAATCAAACCAGAATTGGACCGTGTCTTCAACTCAGTGAAGAAATCTCTTAATGTTCCAGGTTTCCGTAAAGGTCACCTTCCACGTCCTATCTTCGACAAAAAATTTGGTGAAGAGTCACTTTATCAAGACGTTATGAACGCTCTTTTGCCAAACGCTTATGAAGCAGCTGTAAAAGAAGCTGGTCTTGAAGTTGTTGCTCAACCAAAAATTGATGTAACTTCAATGGAAAAAGGTCAAGACTGGGTTATCACAGCTGAAGTCGTGACAAAACCTGAAGTAAAATTGGGTGACTACAAAAACCTTGAAGTATCAGTCGATGTTGAAAAAGAAGTAACTGACGCTGATGTTGAAGAGCGTATCGAACGCGAACGCAACAACTTGGCTGAATTGGTTATCAAAGAAGCTGCTGCTGAAAACGGCGACACTGTTGTGATCGACTTTGTTGGTTCTATTGACGGTGTTGAATTTGATGGCGGAAAAGGTGAAAACTTCTCACTTGGACTTGGTTCAGGTCAATTCATCCCTGGTTTTGAAGACCAATTGGTAGGTCACTCAGCTGGTGAAACTGTTGACGTTATCGTAACATTCCCAGAAGACTATCAAGCTGAAGACCTTGCTGGTAAAGAAGCTAAATTCGTGACAACTATCCACGAAGTAAAAGCTAAAGAAGTTCCAGCTCTTGACGATGAGCTTGCAAAAGATATCGACGAAGAAGTTGAAACACTTGCTGAATTGAAAGAAAAATACCGCAACGAATTGGCTGCTGCTAAAGAAGAAGCATACAAGGATGCAGTTGAAGGTGCAGCAATTGATAAAGCTGTAGAAAACGCTGAAATCGTAGAACTTCCAGAAGAAATGATCCACGAAGAAGTTCACCGTTCAGTAAATGAATTCCTCGGAAACTTGCAACGTCAAGGTATCAACCCTGACATGTACTTCCAAATCACTGGAACTACTCAAGAAGATCTTCACAAACAATACGAAGCAGAAGCTGAGTCACGTACCAAGACTAACCTTGTTATCGAAGCAGTTGCAAAAGCTGAAGGATTTGACGCTACTGACGAAGAAATCCAAAAAGAAATCGAGCAATTAGCTGCAGATTACAACATGGAAGTTGCACAAGTACAAAGCTTGCTTTCAGCTGATATGTTGAAACACGACATCACAATCAAAAAAGCTGTTGAATTGATCACAAGCACTGCAACAGTAAAATAATCTTTACAAGATAAAAGCCCACCTGATTTGGTGGGTTTTCTTATGCTTTATTTTCCGAAAAACTCCTGCAGGTCTTCTTGGCTAATCCCAATCATTGCTGGGATACTAGACCAGTTGTCTTCGGTTAGGATGTAGGATTGTTCAGTTTCTGTTGAGCTAGCAGTATCGGTTGCAAGTTGGTTTGTTTCCTCTGCATTCTCCATTAGGTCAGCGAAACGTTCAATTAGATAGGTCTTACGAGCTGTTCCGATATGTTGAGTTGCATAGTCAAAGGCCTGTATTTCGCCTAGTAAAATCAGTTTACTTTTGGCCCGAGTGATAGCAGTGTAGATGAGATTACGCTCTAACATGCGCTTGCTTGCACTGGTGATAGGTAGAATAACGACGGGAAACTCGCTACCCTGAGACTTGTGGATACTCATAGCATAGGCTAAACGAATCTTGTACCATTCATTTCGAGGATAGGAAACCTCGTTACCATCAAAATCGATGACAATCTCATCCTGCTTGGACTCGGTGTATTTTCCTGGAATCAAGTCTGTGATATAGCCTAAGTCTCCGTTAAAGACATTGACCTCTGCATCGTTAACTAGGTGGATAACCTTATCTCCTGTTCGATAGTGACACTGAGGAGCTTCAAAGCTAAGCTGGTCTTTTTGTGGAGGATTAAGGAGGTCTTGCATGAGCTGGTTGATGGCATCAATACCTGCAGTTCCACGGTACATAGGGGCAAGAACCTGAATATCGCGAGCAGGAATGCCACTTCTGAGAGCAGCACCCAAGATTTTTTCAATGCTAGCAGGGATATGGTTACTAGTGATTTCAAAGTAGGAGCGGTCTGCTTTTTTCTGGGTGAAGTCAGCAGGTAATATTCCCTGACGAATCTGACTGGCAAGCGTGACGATGGTTGATTCTTCGCTCTGACGGTAAATTCGCTCCAAGCGAGTCTGTGGTATCAGGGGTATCTGGAGTAGGTCAGCCAGTACCTGTCCAGGGCTGACAGAAGGCAGCTGGTCGCTATCACCCACGATGAGAATTTTACTGTTTGAAGAGATGTTGGAGAAGAGCTGGTTGGCCAGCCAAGTATCTACCATGGAGAATTCATCCACAATGATAAAGTCAGCATCCAGATAATCTTCCAGATGGCTGGTGTCATCATCTCCAGTCATGCCTAGGTGGCGGTGAATGGTAGCGCTTGGTAGACCTGTTAATTCATTCATGCGACGAGCCGCGCGACCAGTGGGAGCAGCTAGGAGAATGGGTAGATTGCTCTTTTTCTTGAGGTCCAGTCCTTCTAAAAGAGCATATACAGCGATAATGCCATTGATAACAGTTGTCTTACCAGTACCAGGTCCACCTGTAAGGATAAAGACCTTGTTTTGGATAGCATCGCAGATGGCCTGTTTTTGGATGCTATCATACTCAATCCCCAGTTCTTCCTCAACAGTTGCGATATGCTCTTGAATAGTCTCTAGTTCCTGTTTTTTACTCTGACCTTTTTCGAGGATTCTGATGAGATGACTGCGAATCCCTTCTTCTGCAAAAAAGAGGCTATTATCAAAGATTTTGGTGTCAATCTGCTGAACCTTATCTTCTTCAATCAGATAAGCAAGTTCTTGGGCAACTTGACTCGGCTCTAGTTCGACTGGACGGGAGGATTCTAGAAGATTAAGGGTTTGCTCCAACAAGTCTCTAGCTTCCATATAGGTATCTCCTGTTTCCATGCAACCTTGAAAGAGGCTATGGACGAGACCAGCACGGAAGCGCTCGGGAGCCTGGCTCTCAATCCCCAATTCTTGGGCCAGTTGATCAGCGATGGTAAATCCCAAGCCCTTGATATCCTCGACCAGTTGATAGGGATAGTTCTCGACAATATCTAGCGTTTCTTCCTTGTAAAAGTCTTGAATCTGGAAGGCTAGTTTATTTGGGATGCCGTAATTAGCCAGTTTGGCTAAGACCATCTCTGTTCCGTAATTAAGACGAAGAGTTGAGACGAAGGCTTCACGATTTTTAGCAGAGAGTCCAGAGATAGACTGGAGTTTGTCTGGATTTTCTAAGATTTTGTCAATTGTGTTATCTCCGTAAATATCCACAATTTTCTGAGCTGTTTTGAGTCCAATTCCCTTAAAATGACTGCTGGAGAAATACTTGACCAAGCCCTTACTAGTCGGCTTGGCTCTCTCATAGCGAGTCATTTGTAGCTGTTCCCCATACTTGGAGTGTTGGACAATTTGTCCCCAAAAGGTATATTCCTCTCCTTCAATGATATCAGCCATGGTACCTGTGACAATGATTTCATAATCATCAAAGTCTTCAGCATTGGTATCTTCAATATCTAGGAGTAAAATACGGAAAAAATTGCTGACATTTTCAAAAATAATGCGTTCAATGGTGCCTGAAAAATAAACTTCCATAAAATTCCTTACAATAGTGTCTGAGAAAATTTATCCCAGATTTAGTCAAAATAGAATGAGAAGAGGCTGAGATGGAAAATTCTCGGCCTCTTCCTAGTTTTTAAAATGTTCCGATACGCTTGAGTGGCCAGAAGCGGAATTTGGCTTCACCGGTGATATCTTTTGCCTTAAAGGTACCAACATGTCGACTGTCGCTAGATACCAGACGGTCATCACCCAGTAGGAGGTATTCTCCTTCTGGAACAGTGAAGGTGAAGCTAGTGTTGTAATTAACATCTAGGGTAAAGGCCTGAGCCTTTTGGGCAATGGTTCTAAAGTATTCTCCCTTTTTACCATCCCAACCAGTTCCAGTATAAGTGCTTTGAAGTTTATCTTCCTTGAAACGCTTAAGGTATTCTGCTAGATAAGGCTCATCAGTTTCTTGACCATTGATATAGAGCTTGTCGCTTTCGTAACGGATAGTATCTCCTGGCATACCAATGACCCGTTTAACGATATCCTTGTTCCCATCGTCTTCATGAGCAACCACAATATCAAAACGATTGATTGGGAGATGTTTAACCACAAAGAGGACTTCTCCATCTGCCAAGGTAGGATCCATTGAATGTCCTTCTACACTGACATTCCTCCAGAGAAAGAGACGACTAAGGGCGATAAGAGTGATAATGAGGATAAAACTCCACTCTTTTAAAAACGATTTAAAATATTTCATAATTTACCTTTCTAGCAGTTTTTTTGCTTTTTCAGTATTTTTAAAATGAAGTTTGGCGCAGAAGTTAAGTCCCTGCATACCATAAGCTTGAAGGATTTGGCTAGCTACCTTATCAGAAGCTGTCCCAGCCCCGCTTGGAAGTTGGTAGCCAAGTTCTCCACCCAGATTTTCTAAATTTTCCAGAAATAGATCACGCGCAATGATAGAACTTACTGCGACAGCCAAGTACTTACCTTCGGCTTTTTCCTCCAGACTGACTGGATTAGAAAAATGATTGGCTTCCTTTTTTAAGTACTTCTCATAGTTTTGAGCACTCGTAAAAGCATCGATCACAATCTTTTCTGGCTGGACTCCCTTTTGGAGGAGGAGAAAAATTGCTTGATTGTGCAGGGCTACTTTTACGGAAACGGCATTGTAGCGCTCCCCAATGACTTCATTATACTTACTTGGAGAAAGAAGAAGCGCTTGGTGCTGGATTCTCTCCTTAAGCAGGGGAGCAAGCTGACGAATCTTTTGGTCTGTCAGAGTCTTAGAATCCCCTACACCTAGTTTTCGTAGAAAGTCATGCTGGTCAGGCGTTACAAAGGATGCTACTACAGCCAGACCACCGAAGTAGGAACCATTCCCCACCTCATCTGTTCCAATCAAGGGGAAATTTTGTCCGCTAGTTCCTTGACTGACCTGATAACCAAAAAAACTGGCATAGTTTTCAGCCATTTCTCCCTGAAGCAAGACTTTTCCAGAAGTGTAGATGGAAACACTAGCTTGGGGAAGCTTCAAAAAGTAGCGAATATAAGGATTTTTACTAGGAGTCAGTGCCTGTTCATATTGCTGAACAAAGGCTTGGATTTCCTTTTCACTCGAGGTTAATGTAATACTTGCCATAGTTCTTATTGTACCATAAAAGCTGTAGAATTGGTAAAAACTGACAAACTTAGTGAAATTTGGTATAATATCGTGAGGTGAATTTTATGGCAAATTTAAATCGATACAAGTTTACATTCGGCAAAAAAACATTGACCCTAACAACTGAGCATGATAACCTCTTTATGGAGGAAATTGCCAAGGTCGCAACAGAAAAATATGAAGCAATTAAAGAGCAGATGCCTGGAGCGGATGATGAGACAATCGCTATTTTATTAGCAGTCAATAGTTTGTCAACTCAACTCAGTCGTGAGATTGAATTTGATGATAAGGAGCAAGAATTAGACGCCCTTCGTCATCAGGTTGTAGCAGCAAAACAAGAACAGAGCAAGACTGAGGATTCGCTATGATTTCCGTCCTTCTCTTATTGGTTCTTGCATGGAGCTTTTATATCGGTTATCGTAGAGGATTAGTTCTCCAGATTTACTATTTTGTAGCAACTGTGATTTCAGCTCTTCTTGCAGGAAATTTTTATCAATCCTTAGGGAAACAATTTGATTTGTTGATCCCATATGCAAGTCCACAGGAAGGACAGGGAACCTTCTTTTTCCCGTCGAATCAACTTTTCCAGCTGGACAAAGTCTTTTATGCAGGTCTTGGTTACCTCTTAGCCTTTACTATATTTTATTGCATTGGTCGTTTGCTGGGTCTCTTTCTTAATCTTCTACCGACTAAAAAGCTAGCGGGTCAATATTTCCGTATAGGTGCAGGAGTTTTATCAGTAGCTGTGACCTTATTTGTCCTCCAGATGATACTGACCATTCTTGCGACTGTTCCTTTACAAATTGTTCAAAATTCACTTGAAAACAGTTTTGTAGCTAAACATATTATCCAGAGTGTTCCCATCACTAGTCATGTGATTAAACAACTTTGGGTAACCAAAATAATCGGATAAAAGGGCGGGAATTATTCCTAGCCTTTTGTTTACAATTCCAAAAGTTAAGGAGACTTTTAAGAAAGCTGTAGAACTTGAATACAGGGTTCCTAGGCTTATAACTAAGGAAAAGAAAATGAATAAAAAAATACTAGAAACATTAGAATTTAATAAGGTCAAGGCTTTATTTGAGCCCCATCTTTTGACGGAACAAGGATTAGAGCAGTTGAAAGAACTTGCTCCGACTGATAAAGGAGACAAGATTAGACAAGCTTTTGCAGAGATGAAGGAAATGCAAGAACTCTTTGTCGAGCATCCTCATTTCAGCATTTCTGCAACAAAAGATATTGCAGCGACCTCCAAACGTTTGGAAATGGGTGCTGATCTCAACATCGAGGAATTTCTCCTTCTCAAACGTGTCATATTTGCCAGTCGTGAATTGCAGAATTTTTATGACAATCTTGAAAATGTACGTTTAGACCACCTAGCTAACTGGTTTGAGAAACTTCATGATTTTCCACATTTACAGGGAAATCTACAAGCCATCAACGAAGCTGGATTTATTGAGAACTTTGCTAGTGAGGATTTGGCACGAATCCGTCGAAAAATCCATGATAGTGAAAGTCAAGTCCGTGATGTCCTGCAAGCTCTTCTCAAACAAAAAACTCAGATGCTGACAGAAGGTATCATCGCAAGTAGAAATGGTCGTCAAGTTCTTCCAGTTAAAAATACCTATCGTAACAAGATTTCCGGTGTCGTTCATGATATTTCTGCCAGCGGGAACACTGTCTATATCGAACCGCGTGAAGTAGTCAAGCTGAGTGAAGAAATCGCCAGTCTTCGTGCAGACGAACGCTATGAGATGATGCGTATCCTCCAAGAACTCTCTGAAAGAGTAAGACCTCATGCAGCTGAAATCGCCAATGATGCTTGGATTATTGGACATTTGGACCTAATTCGTGCTAAGGTCCGCTTTATCCAAGAGACGGAGGCAGTAGTACCTCAAGTGTCTGAGGGACAGGAGATTCAACTTCTTCACGTTCGTCATCCCTTTGTTAAAAACGCTGTTGCCAATGATGTTCACTTCGGCAAAGAACTAACAGCTATCGTTATCACGGGTCCCAATACTGGTGGCAAGACCATCATGCTGAAGACCTTAGGTTTGACGCAATTGATGGCCCAGTCAGGCTTGCCAATTTTAGCCGATAAGGGCAGTCGTGTAGGGATTTTCGAGGAGATATTTGCGGATATCGGGGATGAACAATCCATCGAGCAAAGTCTTTCAACCTTCTCTAGTCACATGACCAACATCGTCGATATTCTGGGTAAGGTCAACCAAAACTCCCTCTTGCTACTGGATGAGCTTGGAGCAGGTACAGATCCCCAAGAAGGAGCAGCCCTTGCTATGTCTATCCTAGAAGACTTGCGCCTGCGTCAGGTCAAGACTATGGCAACCACTCACTATCCTGAACTTAAAGCCTATGGTATTGAAACGGCCTATGTTCAAAATGCTAGTATGGAGTTTGATACAGCTAGCCTGCGCCCAACCTATCGCTTTATGCAGGGAGTTCCAGGTCGAAGCAATGCCTTTGAAATTGCCAAACGTCTAGGCTTGTCAGATGTCATCGTAGGTGATGCCAGCAAGCAGATTAATCAAGACAATGATGTCAATCGCATAATTGAGCAATTGGAAGAACAGACACTTGAAAGCCGGAAACGTCTTGAGAATATCCGCCAAGTCGAGCAAGAAAATCTCAAGATGAACCGTGCCCTTAAAAAACTTTATAACGAGCTCAATCGTGAGAAAGAAACTGAACTCAATAAGGCGCGAGAACAAGCTGCTGAGATTGTTGACTTAGCACTAGCTGAGAGTGATGATATACTTAAAAATCTTCACAGTAAATCTCAACTAAAACCACATGAGATTATTGAAGCCAAAGCTAAGCTCAAAAAATTAGCCCCTGAAAAAGTTGACCTTTCTAAAAACAAGGTCCTCCAAAAGGCCAAGAAAAAACGAGCTCCAAAAGTTGGAGATGATATTATCGTTTTAAGCTATGGTCAACGTGGTACCTTGACCAATCAACTCAAGGATGGACGTTGGGAAGCACAGGTTGGCTTGATTAAGATGACGCTTGAGGAAAAAGAGTTTGATTTAGTTCAGGCTCAGCAAGAAGCACCAGTTAAGAAGAAACAAGTCAACGTCGTCAAACGTGCTGCTGGCAAAGGCCCACAGGCTCGACTAGATCTTCGTGGCAAACGCTACGAGGAAGCTATGGAAGCCTTGGATGCCTTTATTGACCAAGCCCTTCTCAACAATATGGCTCAAGTTGACATCATCCATGGTATCGGTACAGGAGTCATCCGTGAAGGGGTGACTAAGTACCTACAAAGAAATAAACAGGTCAAGAGCTTTGGCTATGCACCACAAAATGCAGGCGGATCTGGCGCAACGATCGTAACCTTTAAGGGATAAAGCAAAAATAATGAAAATTTGATTCAAGATAAACCACCTCTACCTGCAAGATAATCTGTTATAGCCTTTTCTTTTAACTCTGAACTATATTTCTTCCAGCTATGACGCTCCTTGAGCCCTTCGACACCCTCTGTTTGATACTTACGAATCCAATTTCTGATTGTGTCACCATTTACTACAAATGCTTTGGTCAAAATAGATATTGACTTCCCTTGTTCAAGGTAAAGATGAACAACTTCTAACTTCTCCTCCACTGATTTCGGACCTCTTTTTGACATACGAAAACTCCCCCTGTAGTTTCTAGTGAAATTTTGTTTTTTTCACTGTCCACTATAAGGGGAGTATATCAAACTTTAGTAGTAAGCAAAAGGGGGGGGCAAAAATATTATAGTCAGCAAAACGCATAGTATCAGCTGTTGAAAAACTTGATACTATGCGTTTTATTGTGGGAAGCCTTACTTCATTTTATCCAGGAATTGTTTTTTGACAAAACTTTTTTGTTATATTTAAGGATATTTTAAGATTGTATTTTAGAAAAACAATTATAGAGTTCTTAATACGGAATATAGTATAAATGCTGGTTCAAAGTGAAGTTTTGTATGCTTTTGCTTTTGTTGAGTATAAAATCTATTAATTAAGGTTGAACTACAAAAATTAATTTTTGAAGTGAACTGTAGATTTTGGGGATGTTTCTTACTCGCTTTCAGAATGAATCGCAGATACAGGATTAAAAGAACTAAGTATTTCTTTTTGTTTTGAATGAGATACGTGAGTATATATTTGTGTGACTGATATAGAACTGTGTCCAAGAATTTGTTGAATGTATCGAATATCTACATCATTATCCAGGAGCATTGTTGCAAAGCTATGCCTAAACATATGTGGTGTAATAGTTCTAGATAAGCTGTTTTGTTCAACGATTCTCTTTAAAATTAAACGTACACTTTGCTCTGACAATGGCTTAAGCGAATGTTTCCCTGGAAATAGGAAATCATTGGATTCATTTCTTGTTTTATTTATATATGTTTCTAATAAATTGAATGTTTTTTGATCTCCTAAAAATAGGATACGTTCTTTCTTCCCCTTTCCTATAATATGGAGTGTCTTATTGGAAAGATTAATGTCTTTGAGACGAATGTGGCAAAGTTCAGAAATTCTGATCCCTGTCGAAAGTAAAAGGGAAATAATTAGTAGATTTCTTTCAGCTTTTTGTTTTTGATAGTCAGTTTTAGATACAATTACTTTCTGTTCTAAATATATAAAAATGCTTTTCAGAATGTCATACGGAATCGTTTTAGGTAATATTTTTTCAGTTCTAAATTGAAAGCGCAATTGATTGAAGGGATTCTCTTCAATTATGTTCTGGTATTTTAGATAGTTATAAAACACCTTCATACAAGCAATTTTTCTTCTTAATGTATTCGTTTTTATGCTAGATTGTGTCAGGTGTTCTATATAGGATTCGACATTATCATGGTCTGAGTTATAAAATTGCATAAGATCATTCTTATAAGCTCGAATTGTGTGTGAACTCAAACGCTTATGAGTTTTGCAATAATCTAAGTAAGTAGAAATAAGTTTATAATCCATAAAAATCTCCTTTATCAATAATCATGCTATTATAAACCTATTTGGGTGCTTTGTATAGTGATAATAAATAGTTATCGGTAGGAGAACATTGTATGAAAATTCTATTCTTAGCCCAATTTGCACCTAATCATGATTTTTATATCGAACCACAAAATGATATGGAAGTTTTCTATGCTGAAACTTACCATCATAAGATTTATGAAGTATTAACCAAAACTGGTCATAAGATAATCACATCAAATAATGTTGACTATCTAATTAAAAACTATGAAGAAATTGATTTGGTATGGTCATTTTACAATAGGATTGGATTCAGAAATTCAGAGATTTTTGTACAATCATTGTGTGAATATTTAAAAATACCATATATTGGAGCGGCACCTAATGTCAGAGCTTTGGTAGAAGATAAGAATTTATCAAAAAATCTGGCTGAGCATTTGGGAATAAGTACTGCAAATTGGCAAACCGGTAGCATAGAGTTTCCATTGGTAGAACATCCACCATTTTCTGGACCTTATTTCATAAAACCACGATTTGGTAGTGGTTCAGAAGGTATTGATGAATCATGCTATTGCGAAACATGGAAAGATGTTAAAGAAAAAGAGAAAGAATTTTATCTCAAGCAAACTGAAATAATTGTTGAAGAATTTATTGATGGAAGATTATATGGTGTGCCATTCATTAAGGGGAACAATGGTGAAATTATTATAGGAACTCCGCATTTTTCAACGTCAGATAAAAAAGGAAACATTATTAGTACAAGTCAAAAACGAAGAACTGAAGGAGGTCTGAAAACAGAAATAAGTAAGGATGAGGTATTAAACAAGGAATTGTTTACTTTATCAAGGAAATATTTCCAAAGTATGCAACCATCTGACTATGGAAGGATAGACTTTATTATAGGAACAGATAGAAAACCATACTTTCTAGAAGTAAATACTATGATGAACCTTGGTATTCATAGTGGTTCTGTGCTAAGCTTCTTAAACAGTGGTTTTGAGACTTATGAAGATATTATTCTCACTCTATTACAAATTGGTATAGAACGAGTAAAACATCCAATAAAGTAAAAAATACCAGTTTACCCCCACAGTTGATTTGGTTGTAAACTGGTTATCTTTATTTAATAGCATAATTTTTCAGGAAACAACAGTTTTACATCATAATATCTATAAAAAAGATAACCTGGGCAAAATAATTTTTTCCAGTCCGAATCAGTATATTTTTGACCATCCTCAATTTTTTGTAAATAGTGAAAGGCTAGCTCCTCAACATAATGATTATCGTTTCTAAATGGGCTTGTATCTAGAGTATCCAGATATTCTGAAATATCTACATCGTTCATATAGAAGTAGAGAAGTTGATTAATCTCAAAAAATCGCTTGGTTTGATAAACAGGAGATTTATCTACCAGAGATTTAACTTGAGAAAATAATTTATTTGCTTCTAAAGATGAAACTTTAGCTAAGTAGAGTGTTAGATTGATCCTAGAGTAAATAAAGGGAGTCTCCGAACCAGTTTCATCTTCTGATATCATATTGAAGTATAGTGTAGGATTTTGATTTGTAAAATTCATTAAATATAAGGAAAAGTTATTATATAAATATTCATATCTACTATCCTTTAGCAATAGTATTTGCTGTATTTCAGTTTCTAAATTTTGCAACTCTTCTCTAGCATTTTCTATTGTACTAAATTTCATTAAGAAGCAAATATAATTCGATAATGTTCGATTATAATTAATATCGTCCGCTCCTTTGAAAATCTCTAAAATATTCTTATAGGCTATCATCCCCTCTTCAAAAGGAAGATAAAATGCAATATTTCGTAATAAGTAAGGATAATATTCAGAACCGACAAAGTTTTTATAGAAAAATTTTCCTGTTCTATTAAGTATTTCTCGATACCCAGTGGAATTATTCCTGTTAATATAAGCAACGAATAAGTTTGACAATACTAAGCATTGTTCATCTTTGTCTACTGAAGTCTCTAATAGATGTTGTAAAAGGTCAAGGTGGTCTGACGACCGCAATCGCTCTTTGACTAAAGCTTGTAGTAGCAGATAACTTCTTTCATTACTATATTGCGGATATTTTTGAAGTAGGTGAAAAACTTCATTGAAATAGAAACGATTATACAGTAGTCGACCAATTGTTAAGAGCTCAGTTAAATTATCTAATTCACAAGAAACTAATTGTAACAAATAATCAGTATCTATTTCATCTCTCTGAAGTTTTAGGAGACCTAATAGAAAATATTTTTTCTTTGATAATTGCTTATTGGTATAACTAATTCCATATTTACAAAGTTCTACAGATAACTCTTCTGTTTCGGAGATTACATCAACAAGCGTATTTATAAGCAATGTTTCTTCAATTTGGTTTTGTGCAAAGGAAAAACCGGTATTAGCTAAAATTATCCTCCCTGAATCTAAATATTCTATAAATCCATCCTGTGATAGTTTACGAATTAATTCCGAAACGTCAGAGTTCTCTTCATTTAGAGTTAATGTTTTTTGGAGATAAGTCCGATAAACTTTATCTAAGAATTTTAATGACAAGGGACACCTTAATTGTGTTAGAGAACCTAAAACGATTTGTTCAAAGATAGTCAATTCACGCTCGAAATCATATTTCTTTATGCATGACATAATAGCATGTATGCTAAAATTTGAAGCTGATATTTTAGACAAACTCTTTTTATCTAATTCGGCTTGATAGCTTTCGAAAAAATGGTATGTTTCTTGATTATCTGGGCGTAAAAATTTCTGTTTCCACGTATATGGATTAGTAATTTCAGATTTTGAAAGGAACTTAATAACTTCATTTTTGTCTTTATTTGGAACCGCGACTATTAAGTCAACTTTATGCTGTATAAGTATTTTTAGGAAATCAATATTTCTTTCATCTAATTCTTCTATGATAAGAGCAACTCTTGGATTAATCTTATTTAGGTATTCAATAAGAGCTCGTTCGAGCTTATAGTCTTCATAATGTATCGCATCTACGCTAAGTGTACTATCAATACAATCAATAATATTTACAATTGTAGAACCTATATTGGGAATAAAAGGGATGCAATCAAGTGGATATACCATTGTCTTGAGTATCGTCAAAATAACTTCTCGTTTAGGATACTTTGATATTTTTTTCTCAACTTCTTCAATAGTGATAGCATTAAAAATCTGTCTAAAAATTTGTTTTGCAATATTTTCACTACCACTAATATAAAAACTTGTTAATTCCTGGCTATTAAAAAACTCGGTTGTATATTTTAAAAAGTAACTTAGTCCGCTCTCATCATCAGACTGGAGTAAAATAATTCTCTTATCTACATTATTTAGAAGATCTTCCGGAGTAATTTTTCGATTTACGTAGACTTCATTCATATGCAAATTCTCCTTCTCCTACCGATAACTATTTATTATCACTAGTATACCATAAATTCATTTTTAGTAGTTTGATTTGTATGATGATTATTCTAGTTAAAATTAAATAGCAAACTATGATATTTGCCAACAATAGCTTAAAACGCTGTTTTGAAATTATATCTCATAATTTTTAGTCAATTACAAACTTACAACAATGTGATATTTGTATAGTTTGAAGAAAACAAGTACAAGTTTATTAGAAAATCGAGATTTTCTAAATGATTATTCTGTTCAGATAGAAGATTTAGAAGCAGATTCTAATTTTGAAGTCGAGTATGAAAGTAATTTAGAAGTTTATTTTTATAAAAAAGGTGGTGGATTATTTAGTGATAATTCTGAAAATGAATTAGATATTTATTGCAATAATGAACTCTTTGTGACTGTAATTTTAGAATAATAAAGTGAGTATAGCAAGCTATTATTAGTAGACTGTATAAATTTATGAGTAATAGGAAGTTGTGCAAGAACGTTGTTTTATTAGAAAATAAAGTAAATCTTTTTAGTAGAGGATAAGAAACTTCCAGATGGAGATGCAGAACAAGTCTACAAAAAGATTTCAACACCGGTAACTCCAGAGAAAGAAAACTATGCTAAAGAAAATACTCCTCAGTTGCCAAATACTGTACTGAAGATCATATTAGCTTAGCAGTACTTGGACTTCTTGGAGTAATGTATGGATTTGGTCTTGTAGCTCACAAGAAAAAAGAAGGCTAATATTCTGATTAAAAAAGATTAGTTATTTGTCAACTATAGTGGTGAAGAAAAATTCTGACCACATAGTCTATCATGTCTGCCACATAGACAAAAGCTATTGTTTGCGATTTTTATTTCTGTTATAGTTGTAATTGTTAAAGGGAGATAAAACTTCTTAACAAAATAAAAATTGAGGTCGTATCATGAAAAAAGTATTAGGTATTGGATTTTTAGTTGTTGCAGTAGTAGTCTTGTATTTTGGCTTTGTTGGATGGCCGAGTTTGGATGTTAACATCTGGGCACTATTTCCAGTAGGTTTATTTCTGTTTTTTACTCTTGAAAATCTGGTAAAAAAAGATTATAAGGCCAGTATTATGTGCTTGATTATTGCTTTTATCATCGCTAATGCTCTTCTTGATATCTTGCCACTTTCAAGTGGTGTAGTTATCGGTGTAGGAGTCTTGGCTTGTGTGGGAATT
The DNA here is from genome assembly GCF_047464615.1 of Streptococcus infantis. Classification (GTDB taxonomy): domain Bacteria; phylum Bacillota; class Bacilli; order Lactobacillales; family Streptococcaceae; genus Streptococcus; species Streptococcus infantis_Y. Next base: position 16,073 of record NZ_JASHBO010000016.1, on the reverse strand, counting down.
GGTTTTCTTTTTCCTGAAGCCAACAAGTTAGAAGAATAATACAAAAAATCTCGAGGTTTCTCGAGACTTTTTCTTTATTGACCTGCGTAATATTTTTGAATCCCTTTGACAATACCTGCAACTAATCTGTTTTGGTAGGCGTCACTGCGGACTTGTTGATTCTCATTGAAATTGTCAATATAGCCCAATTCCAATAGAACCGCTGGTTTATCAGTTTCTCGAAGGACAGCAAAACTACTTTGTAGGAGTCCTGCATCCTTAGCACCAGTTTCAGCTAGTAGTGAAGAGTGGATATCTGCAGCAAGACGATTACTTTCACTGATTCGATCAGGGTGGTTATGCCAGTACGGATTAATCTTAGCACGATAGCCACTGTCTTCTTCGTAAGAGTAAGTTTGAATACCAGATCTCCCTGAAGCAGGATTTCCGCTTGCATTGAAGTGAATACTGATGAACATGTCTGAGTCCGTTTTGTTAACCATTTTTGAACGTTCAGTGACAAAGTCGACATAGACATCACTATCTCTCGAAGAAAGAACGGTATAACCAAGCCCCTGGAGTTCCTTACGTAGTTTTTGATAAATTTGCATGGTTAGGTCTTTTTCCTGAGTGTTATAATAAACAGCACCAGGATCTTTTCCACCATGTCCTGGATCTAAGAAAACAGTTTTCGTGTATTTCCCTTTTTCAAATCCACGACTTATAGGTACTTCACCAATCCATTTTCCGTTGCTCTGGAATAAATGAGTTTGGCCGTTTATTTTCTGAGTTCCAGTAACGTAGAGGCCATTTTCTTTCAGGTAATACCAAGCGTTATAGTAGTTATCAAAAATCCATTCACTTTTTGCCATGTAACCACCTGACTTGAGGTAGTAAGAGCCAATCCATTCACGCGCAGCGTAAGCTCCACCAGATTTTAAGTAGAACCAGCTATTATAGTTTTTATCGAAAATCCATTCTTTTTCAGCCATAGCTCCGCTAGCTTTTAGGTAGTAGCTACCTTGCCATTGGTTGTTGGCCATAATACCTTCTTTGTTAAAATAGTACCAAGCACTACCGACTTTTTCCCATTTTTCTTGAGTTGGACGACCAGATGTTTGGGCAAAGTACCATTTTCCTTCTAAATAAACCCAGGACCTTTCAGCCATAGCTCCACTATTAGAGAGAAGGTATCCGTTAAGAATTGTCTTACTTAGCATGATACCATCTTTGTCAAAGTAGTACCAGGAACCACCAATTTTTTCCCACATGTTTTTGATTGCTTTACCAGAAGCAAGGGCATAGTACCATTGTCCATCTTGTTTTACCCAAGCACTCTCAGCCATGGCACCGCTATTCGTTAACAGATAGCCATCAAAAATTGTGTTGCTGAGCATGATACCGTCTTGGTCAAAATAGTACCAGACACCACCAATCTTTTCCCATTTTTGTTGAGAAATTTTTCCATAAGCGTTAGCGTAATACCATTTTTCTTGGAGTTTACTCCAACCAGAATCGACCATAGCCCCGCTACTAGTCAGGATATATCCGTCAAAAATAGTATCGCTCAACATGATTCCATCTTTGTTGAAGTAGTACCATTTTCCGTGGATTTTTTTCCAGTTAAGAACAGGGGCATTATTTTCATAGAAACGCCAGTGGTTGTCCTCTAATACCCAACCTTCTTTTTGAACTTCTGGAGCCTTGTCTTCTTCTTTTTTAGCTGGATTTGTCGTTTGATTGCTATTTGCTTCAGTTGAAGGCTCAGCTTCCTTGGCAGGAAGACTATTTTTCTCTACTTTGTCAGTAGAGGTTTCACTATGTGTTGTTTCTACTGGGGTTGACTGTACTTTGTTTTCCTCAGCATAGCTAAGGTTGGTCGTTAGACCAAATACTGAAAGCGTAATGGCACTTGCCAAGAGCGTTTTTTTCACTTGATTTATCTCCTATTTTTACTTTTTTATGATTTTATCAGAAAAGTGCCTCATATAGAACATTTAGTGACCAAGATTGATGTGCTGGTGGACTGTATTGCTATAGTTGACTATTTCATCACGAAAATTTGAACAATCATGATGATATAGATGAGCAGTGTTAGTAAAAATCCAGCTCGCCAAAAGAATTTAATAAATTTTGGATAATAAAAACTACGTTTTTTATTTAAGAAGAAAAAGACTAACACAATTGCTAGTATTGATAAGGCCGTTCCCAATACTGGAAGTTGATTGTGTGTAAACATCTTAGCCGTAATCAAATAATATTCAAATATCAGAAAAGGAAAAGCTAAATCAGCAGCATTGATGCCCCTTTTCTTTAACTTAAAGAGTCTGCTTAAAATAATCGCCAGAGCTAGGGTTAGTACCAAAAGCAAGATGGAAGCAAGTTTCATTAAAATCATACCATTATTGTATCATAAAATTTTGAGAATAGAAAAGTAAATTCCTTGATTTATCACTGTTTTAGCAAAAAATCATTGGTAAGAAACAGATTTTATAATTCCTGCTTGAACAGAATGAATCATGTGTTCGGTACGATGATAGTTTGAACTCTCAATATAAATCTTTTTTATGGTGACCATAGAAAAGATATATTAGTCAGAAGTGAAGAATAGTAGTAGAATGAGTAGCAAATAAAACAAAGGAGTTTCTTATGAAATTAGTTACGTTATGGTCAAAACTCTCACTAGGAATCCAATTATTGGTGGCTTTGGTCTTGGGGGTGATTGCTGCAGTCATCTGGCCACAATTTGCAGGCTTTTATCAATTTTTAGGACAAGCCTTTATTAAATTGATCAATATGGTTATCATTCCGCTAATCTTCCCAACCATCGTTGTTGCAGTAGCTGGAGTTATCGGAAAAAAATCTTTCGAAAAAATCTTGGCCAAGAGCTTGGTTTACTTTTTTGCCGTAACAACTGCCATTACTCTTTTGTTTGTATTTGCTAGTTACTTTTTGGGATTTGGACAAGGTGTGAACATTGGTCAAACTGGTGGAAACCTTGATGGGATTGCGAACAATGTCAAGTTCAGCGAATTTTTGCTTGGTTTTATTCCATCAAATATCGTCAAGTCTCTTTCAGAAGGTGCTCTTTTGCCAATTATCGTGTTTGCTATCTTTCTTGGTTACGGAATTGGGAATCTTAAATCAGAGAAATCTCAGAAAATTATCGAAGGTTTCCAAATCTGGATTGAGGCCATCTACAAGATTGTTACAGAGATTGTCAAACTATCACCGATTGGAATTTTTGGTTTTATCGCCAAAGATGTTGCAACGACTGGCCTTGATAAATTGATCGGACTTGGTCAATTTGTAATCGGAACTTACTTGACTTATGCTGTATTGGTTCTGCTTATTTTCCCTTTGATCGCTCTATTCTTTAAAGTACCGTATTTGTCAGCCTTTCGTGAAAATTGGAGTCTTTTGACTCTGGCTTTTGTTACGGGGAGTTCTAGTGTTGTCTTGCCATCACTTCTTAAAGATTTGAAAAAACAGGGGCATGACGAGCATACAATTGATTTAGTTGTTCCTTTAGGATATACTTTTAACTTAGAGGGAGCAGCAGTTTATTTCTCAGTAGCGACAATCTTTATCGCGCATGCCTACGGCATTCAATTTTCTTTATCAAGTCTCTTGTTTACTGTTTTGCTTTTGACCTTGATTGGAAAAACTGCAGCAACTGTGCCATCAGGTGCTATCGTGGTTCTACTAGCCGCAGCACCTCAACTGGGCTTGCCAGTTGAAGGAGTCGCCTTGATCTTTGCAGTTGATTTCTTTGTCAATGCTGGCCGTACTATGATCAATGTTTTGGGTCAAATCTTAACAGTCAGTGTTATTGAAAAAACAGAAGGATATATTTTAGAAGAAGAAAAGGGAAGCCAACTATCAGTCAGCTTTTCTTAAGGAGATGATAAGTAATGAGTGAAGCAAAAGTTTATGTAATTCATGAGAATCTTGAATGGACCCAGCATTTGGTCAAATGGTTGGAAGAGTTAGAAGTTCCGTATGAACTGTGGGATTTGTCTAGTGGAATTTTGGATCTGCAAAGTCCACCGCCACAAGGTATTTTTTACAATCGTATGTCTGCGTCTTCTCACACCAGAGGGCATCGCTATGCACCAGAATTTACAGAGCAGGTGATTACTTGGTTGGAGGCACATGGACGCAAGGTTGTGAACGGAACAGGTGCTATCAACCTAGAAATCAGTAAAGTCAAACAATATTTGAAGTTAAATGAGTCTGGTATCGAGACTCCCGCGACAGTTGCAGTTTTGGGTCAAGAAAATATCATTGAAGCAGCAAGAAAATTGAACATTTATCCTTTGATTACCAAGCATAATCGAGCAGGTAAGGGCTTAGGGGTTCAACTCTTCCAAAATGAAGAGGAACTGGCAGCTTATGTCAATAGCCCTCTCTTTGAACCATCAGTGGACGGGATTACCTTATTACAAGCCTACATCAAACCAAGTGATGGACGCATCCGTCGTTCAGAGTTTATCAACCAGAAGTTCCTTTATACTGTTTCAATTGATTCTTCAGATGGTTTCCAACTGTGCCCAGCAGATGGTTGCCAAATCGGTAAGAGACCAGAGCAACTGGAAACATCTGAGAAATTCCAGATTACAGAACCTCTACCAGATGACCGAAGAGAAGCTTATGAAAACTTCCTAAAAAATGCTCAGATTGAAGTTGCGGCGATTGAATGGGTTCAGTCAGAGAGCGGTGATATTTATGTTTATGATGTGAATACCAACACAAACTACAATCCTACCGCAGAAAAAAATGCCAATATTTTTGCCCACCAACATTTGGCTCACTATTTAAAAACAGAATTGCAAGCCCTAACGAGTGGACAATAAAGTACGAAATCCAAAAATCCCCCAGTATCAAATAACTGGGGGATTGATTTGTTTATACTCTTCGAAAATCTCTTCAAACCACGTCAGCTTCCATCTGCAACCTCAAAATAGTATTTTGAGCTGCTTTCGTCAGTTCTATCCACAACCTCAAAACGGTGTTTTGAGGTTGTGGCTCGCTTCCTAGTTTGCTCTTTGATTTTTATTGAGTATTAATCGATAAAAAATTATTGCTTTGCTTTAAAGTCTGGATCCTTCAAACTTTGAACACTGGCATTGATCACTGCACCGACAATCAATAACTTGGCAATGATAATGAACCAAAACATCATGACAACAACGATGATGGAACTGAAAAATCGAACGTCGACTAGATAGTTGACATAGTTATTGAAATAAGCTGAAAAGATCGTTAATAAAGATATGAGAGTAAGAAGTACGAACAGACTTCCAGGAAGGACGTAACGAATACGACTGACTTTCACGTTTGGAAGGAAATAATAGAGCATGATCAAGATCGCAAACAGAAAGACATAAATCAGCGGTCCTGTAAAGTCCTGTAAATATGCAAATAGAGAACTTTCGGATTTCCAGTAGTTTTTTAGCAGATCCAACAACATATGACCAAACATACTTAGGAATAAGGCAAGAGCAAAGAGAATTTGAAGTCCCAAACTAACTAGGAGACTCATCAGTTGGTGTGAGATAATTCCTCTATTTTTTGCAATTCCATAGGCTTTGTTAAAGGCCTTTTGAAGGAAATTCATGGATTTTGAAAAGGTCCAAAGAGCTGATATCACCGCAAAACTCAATAGTCCAGCAGACGGTTGCGTCAGGACTTCACGAGCAATCTTTGCTACTACATCATAGATTGTATCTGGTAAAAGTTCTTTTAAGGTTAGTAAAAAATCAGAGATTGGAATTTGAAAATAAGGCAAGATATTGACGGCTATCATAAGTAAAGGGAAGATTGAAATCAACCAATAGTAGGCAACGGCTACACTAGTCAACTCACTATCTGAGACTTGATAGTAATGCAAAAAGGCTTTTAACAGAGGTTTATCTGTTATTTTTCTCCATAGCTTTACCATTTATCAAACCTCCATTTTTTAATTGTTTATGTTATATAGCCATTAATTTCTGCGAACTAATTCCATCATATCATAAGGCAGTGTGTTGGCTGATTCTTTTAGGGAATAAGTTTCTAGGTTGTTAACATTTTGTCGCAGTTTTTTAGCATACTGGGCTGAAATGAGTTTTTGTTTCTCGTATTCAAAGATGGACTTACGTTCTAGATAGTATCCTCTCAACATTTCGTCGATATTATTGGGTTTGATACGATTGATAACCCGTTCCACAAAGGCACCACTGGTAATATGACTGGTTTCACGGAGACGCGATTCCTGCATGAAGCTGATCAGAGAACTCTTATAAATCCCTTTGAGGTTTTCTAAACTTTCGATGATGATTTCAGTGTTGGCTAGATAGAGCTCTGCAATCTGGTCATAATCGATGGCAAGAAGTCTTTGGTTTTCCTTGTCTCTCCAAGAACAAAAGGTTTTTCCAAATGTGACCAATTCATGAAGGAGAAAACGCACAATCCGTATAGAAACAAGGAAGTAATAGGTTAGGCGAGAAGCAAAGTTTCGCTTAATATTTTTCTCCATGCTTTTCAAGTACCGTTGATAAACACGATAACCTCTTTCACCGATTTTTCCTTCTTCATAAGCCTGTTCCAAACCATCGTTCTCGATACTGAGAATCAAGAGTTTAAGAGCTTCCCAGTCTTCTTGGATTTCTTTGTTTTCTTGGCTGAGGATGAGATTTTCAATCCGTCCATGATAGTTATCAATAGCAGCATAGAGTGGAACCTTGTTTTTAGTATGGTCCAGATCTCTCTCTAACTTCATGGCAACATCATTTAGGATAGCGATGTGCATGAGATGATCCTTAGATGGCTCTTGCTCTTCAGAGAGGTGTGGCAAGACCAATAATCCAGTAAGAAAACTGACCAGGGTTACACCAGCTACGAGGAAGAGAAGGAGCGGATATTCCTGCTCTAAGTTAGACGGTATCAAGAGGATAGTAGCAATGGATACAGTTCCCTTGACGCCAGAAAAGGTAAGGAGAAGCATATCTTTGACATACTTGTGGAGGCTTTTTTGAAGTTTCTTTATTCGAAACGCGTAAAAGCCGTAAATCATCACAAAGCGGATGGCAAAGAGTAGGAAGGTTAAAAGAAAGACTGTGACGAGAAGAAGCACATTGTTATAAAAAGCACTCTTAAGAATGGGCTCCGCAATCATCTCCAGTTCCATTCCTAACAGAACAAAGACAGAACCATTGAGCATAAAGGTAACAGTGTGCCAAACGGTCTCAGTCACTGTATCCACTTGAGCTTCGAGAAGATTTATCTTTTTAAAACGACTGGCTTTTAAAATACCAGCGACAACGACCGCGATAATTCCAGAAACGTGAATCTCTTCAGCGATGAAGAATGTTAAAAGTGGTAAACTGAGATCTAACAGAAGTTCACTGGCTATATCAGTAGCTCGAACACTGAGTAGAAAAGTATGGAGGAAACGATTGATTAAGGCTGTTATAAAGCCGACTGCAAAACCTCCAACGATGGAAATTGCTAATGAAGTACCAGCTTGGGTAAGTGAGAAAGTCCCTGTTGTCCATGCGATGAGAGCTACACGAAAAGCAATTAGCCCAGAAGCGTCATTTAACAAGCCTTCCCCTTTTAAGATATTTGAAATTCGTTTTGGAAAGGTAAATCGTTCAGAAAGGGAAGCAAAGGCAACCAGGTCAGTAGGACCAAGTGCAGCCCCTACGGCTACGCAGGCAGCTAAAGGTAAGCTCGCCCAAAGGACATGGGCAAGTCCTCCCATACTTAGAGTAGATATAAAGATGACAGGGAAAATTAGATAGAGAACGATTTTCCAGTGTTTTAAGATAGAGGTTACATCTGCTTCTTGAGCTTCTCGAAAGAGGAGCGGTCCGATAACTAAAGCTAGAAACAACTCAGTATCTAAGTGATATTGGTTATTAGGTAAGCAAAGACCAATACCGATTCCCAGAAGAATCTGAAGCAGGGGCATGGGTAGGAAGGGAAGAAGTTTATTGGTCGTACTAGAAACAATGAGAACAAGTAAAAATATCAAGAGATAAAAAAGTAAATCCATCTTCTACCTCCTTATTTTTGTTTTCGACAAGCTTCAAAAAGTTCTTTTTGTTCTTGGATTTTTTGATCAATTTTCGAGCAGTCTTTATGCTCGATTTTCTTCTGGCAACGTTCCATTTCAAGTGTTATCATTTTTTTCTTGATTTTCAGCATCTTCTTGCTCATATGAGCTTCATCTAACATACCAACTGCCCGTTCATGTTGGGTTGATTCTACAAACTTGTGACGTAGATTTTCTATTTTATCTCGTAGATATTGTTTATCCATGTCGATACCTTTCTAATTTTTCAATCATGACTAAAAACGGTGGATTGTTAATCTGGTTGAGAGTGCGATAGATCGTAGCGGTGTATTCTTGTTGTGGCAACTGACTGACAAAATCTAAGACAGCATCTCGCTCTATATCTCCGCCTTCATGCCCGTAGTAAATCATAATGGCTATCCGTCCGCCCTTAATGAGCATCTGACAGAGTTTTTCTAGTGCCTCAAGGGTTGTCTGAGGTTGAGTGATAATGCTTTTATCAGCTGAAGGAAGATAACCAAGATTAAAGATAGCTGCTTTCACCTCGGTTACAAACTGATCCACGGTTTCATGACCTTGTAGGATTAATTCTGCATTGGTCAAACCAGCTTCTTGTAGACGTTGACTAGTCTTTTCTAGAGCTTGTTCCTGTATATCGAAAGCATAGACTTGTTTAGCTAACTTAGCTAGAAAAAGGGTATCATGGCCATTTCCCATGGTCGCATCAACGACAATATCCTCTTGGGTGATGACTTGGGCAAGAAAATCATGCGCCATTTCAAGTGGTCTTTTCATTCATAAACTCCTGTTTTACAGCCTTGCATCCTTGGACGCTACCGCGTCGTCTCATTTCAGCCTCAATGCTATTTAGAACTTCCCATTTATTGAGACTCCACATAGGACCAATCAACATATCCCTAGGCGCATCACCCGTAATCCGATGGATAACAATATGCTTGGGAATAATTTCTAGTTGGTCACAGATGACCTTGACATATTCATCCTGACTCATGAGCTGCAAACGACCTTCATGATAGTCGCGTTGCATCCGAGTATTGGTCATGAGGTGAAGTAGGTGAAGTTTAATTCCTTGGATATCATTGTCCCTTACACAACGCCGAACGTTTTCCACCATCATGTCATGAGTTTCACCTGGCAAACCATTGATCAAATGGGCAACAATCTCGATTTTAGGATATTTTCTCAAGCGCTTGACAGTCTCCACGTAGAGTTCATAGGAGTGGGCGCGGTTAATCAATTCTGAAGTTTCTTCATAAGTAGTTTGTAAGCCTAACTCTACGGTAACATGCATTCGCTCTGATAATTCTGCCAAGTACTCAATTATCTCATCAGGAAGACAGTCAGGTCGAGTCCCAATATTGATACCGACAACCCCCGGTTCATTAATGGCTTGCTCATAACGCTCGCGAATCACTTCAAGTCTTTCATGTGTATTGGTAAAATTTTGGAAGTAAACCAAATATTTTTTAACTTCAGGCCACTTACGGTGCATAAAGTCTATTTCCTTATAGAATTGCTCGCGGATAGGAGCATCAGGAGCAACGATTGCATCTCCAGAACCGGAAACCGTGCAAAAAGTACAGCCCCCATGTGCTACAGTTCCATCGCGATTGGGACAATCAAAGCCAGCATCAATAGGGACTTTAAAAGTTTTTTCTCCGAATAAATTTCGATAATAATCATTCAAGGTATTATAGGATTTCATAGCTAATATTATATCAGAAAAGACCCGCAAACTCAAAAAAGGTCAGTAAGAGAGAGCATGCCTAGAAAGTGAAACGACAGAAAAAGTCAAATTTTTTTTATAAAAGCCTTTACAAAAAAATAAAAAGTGGTAAAATTAAAACATAAACACGCGCAAACGTTTTCGTAAAACGTTTGCCGAATAAATATAAAGGAGATTTGAATGATGAAAGATACATTCAAAAATGTCTTGTCTTTCGAATTTTGGCAGAAATTCGGTAAGGCTCTAATGGTGGTTATCGCTGTTATGCCGGCGGCTGGATTGATGATTTCAATCGGTAAGTCACTTGCAATGATTGACCCAAACCTTGCTCCCCTAGTTATTACTGGTGGCGTACTAGAGCAAATTGGTTGGGGAGTTATCGGTAACCTTCATATTTTGTTTGCCCTTGCTATTGGAGGAAGCTGGGCTAAGGAACGTGCTGGTGGTGCTTTTGCGGCAGGTCTTGCATTTATCCTTATTAACCGTATCACTGGTACAATCTTCGGTGTATCAGGGGATATGTTGAAGGATCCTAACGCTATGGTTTCAACAATCTTTGGTGGATCTATCAAGGTTTCTGATTACTTCATTAGCGTACTTGAGGCTCCAGCCCTTAACATGGGGGTATTTGTAGGGATTATCTCAGGTTTTGTTGGAGCGACTGCTTTTAACAAATACTACAACTTCCGTAAACTTCCTGATGCACTTTCATTCTTTAACGGGAAACGTTTTGTACCATTTGTAGTTATTCTTCGCTCAGCAATCGCTGCAATTCTTCTTTCAGCTTTCTGGCCACTGATTCAGACAGGTATCAACAACTTCGGTATCTGGATTGCCAACTCACAAGAAACTGCTCCAATCCTTGCACCATTCTTGTATGGTACTTTGGAACGCTTGCTCTTGCCATTTGGTCTTCACCACATGTTGACTATCCCAATGAACTACACAGCTCTTGGTGGTACTTATGACATTTTAACTGGTGCAGCTAAAGGTACTCAAGTATTTGGTCAAGACCCACTTTGGCTTGCATGGGTAACAGACCTTGTAAACCTTAAAGGTACTGATGCTAGTCAATACCAACACTTGTTAGATACAGTACATCCAGCTCGTTTCAAAGTTGGACAAATGATTGGTTCATTCGGTATTTTGATGGGTGTGGCTGTTGCTATTTACCGTAATGTTGAAGCAGACAAGAAACACCAATACAAAGGAATGATGATTGCGACAGCTCTTGCAACTTTCTTGACTGGTGTTACTGAGCCAATTGAATATATGTTCATGTTTGTTGCAACACCTATGTATCTTGTTTATTCAGTAGTTCAAGGTGCTGCCTTTGCTATGGCTGACGTGGTTAACCTACGTATGCACTCATTCGGTTCTATCGAATTCTTGACTCGTACACCAATGGCGATTAATGCGGGTCTTGGTATGGATATTATTAACTTTATCTGGGTAACAGCGCTATTTGCAGTTATCATGTACTTCATCGCCAACTTCATGATTCAAAAATTCAACTATGCTACTCCAGGACGTAACGGAAACTACGAAACTGCTGAAGGTTCATCAGAATCTGCTGCTTCTGGTGAGTCAAAAGTTGCAGAAGCTTCTCAAGCTGTTAACATCATCAACCTTCTTGGTGGACGTGCTAACATCGTTGACGTTGACGCATGTATGACTCGTCTTCGTGTTACTGTAAAAGACGCTGAAAAAGTCGGAACAGAAGAACAATGGAAAGCTGAAGGAGCTATGGGACTTGTCATGAAAGGGCAAGGTGTCCAAGCTATCTATGGACCTAAAGCTGATGTTTTGAAATCAGATATTCAAGACCTTCTTGACTCAGGTGAAGTGATTCCTGAAACTCTTCCAAGTCAAATGGCATCATCTTCTAAAAATGCTGTTGTATATAAAGGTGTAACTGAAGAAGTTTATTCAGTTGCTGACGGTCAAGTGATTGCCTTGGAACAAGTAAAAGATCCAGTATTTGCTCAAAAAATGATGGGTGATGGATTTGCAGTTGAACCTGCAAATGGAAACATTGTGTCTCCAGTTTCAGGTACTGTATCAAGTATCTTCCCAACTAAACACGCTCTTGGTCTTGTGACTGAAGCAGGTCTTGAAGTGCTTGTTCACATTGGTTTGGACACAGTAAGTCTTGAAGGAAAACCATTTACAGTTCATGTTGCTGAAGGACAAAAAGTTGCGGCAGGTGATCTTCTTGTCACAGCTGACTTGGATGCTATCCGTGCAGCAGGACGTGAAACCACAACTGTGGTTGTCTTCACAAATGGTGATGCAATCAAATCAGTTAAATTAGAAAAAACAGGTTCTCTTGCTGCTAAAACAGCAGTTGCAAAAGTAGAATTGTAATATTTAAGAGGTTGGAAGCTGTTTCCAACCTCTTGTTTATAGGAGAAAAGAATGAAGTTTTTAACACTGAATACCCATAGTTGGATGGAAAAAGATCCTGAACAAAAGTTCCAACTTTTACTTCAAGATATACTTGAAAACAGTTATGATTTGATTTGTTTTCAGGAAATCAACCAAGAAATCACTTCAGCTCAAGTAGAAACAGGCCCACTTTATCAGCCATTACCATCTGCTGAGCCGATTCATCAAGACCACTATGTGCGACTTTTGGTAGAGAAGTTGGCTGAGCAAGGTCAAAACTATTATTGGACTTGGGCCTACAACCATATCGGTTATGATCGTTACCATGAAGGTGTTGCAATCCTTTCTAAAACACCAATTGAAGCTCGTGAAATTTTGGTTTCAGATGTCGATGATCCGACAGATTACCACACTCGTCGTGTTGCTCTAGCAGAAACAGTAGTTGAAGGTAAAGCACTTGCAGTTGCGAGTGTCCATCTCTCATGGTGGGATAAAGGTTTCCAAGAAGAATGGGCACGATTTGAAGCAGTTTTAAGAGAATTAAACAAGCCTCTTTTACTAGCGGGAGATTTTAACAATCCTGCAGGTCAAGAAGGTTACCAGGCTATTTTAGCTAGTCCATTAGCTTTACAGGATGCATTTGAGGTTGCTCAAGAAAGAAGTGGTAGCTACACTGTTCCACCTGAAATTGATGGTTGGAAGGGAAATACAGAACCTCTTCGAATCGATTATATCTTTACAACAAAGGATGTGCAGGTAGAAAAACTTCACGTGGTCTTTGATGGTAAAAACAGTCCACAGGTGAGCGATCATTACGGTCTACAAGCAACACTATCTTGGAAAGACTAAATAAGGTATTTTAGTAAAAACAATCAAGCCCCCTTCTACAAACAGAAGGGGGAATTTCATTTAAAGAGTTAATATAGTTAAAGTTTTTTATTGAATAACTTGTAAAAAAAGATAAAATCCTTTAAAATAAAAAGTGTTGGAGGAATTTATGATTGTAAATCAAATAAAGCGTATGATCCCGACGCTAAAGGTAAATAATAGAAATCTAAATGAATCATTTTATATTGAGACTTTGGGGATGAAACCTTTGCTTGAAGAGTCAGCCTTCTTATCACTAGGAGACCGGTCGGGCATTGAAAAGTTAGTTTTAGAAGAGTCACCAAGTATGAGGAGCCGTAAGGTTGAAGGGATTAAAAAATTAGCTAGATTACTTGTAAAGGTAGAGAAGCCATCTGAGATTGAAGCACTACTAGCTAGAATGGAAGAAATCCCTCAACTCTATAAGGGAGCTAAGGGATATGCTTTTGAGCTTCTTTCTCCAGAAGGGGATTGTATTCTTATTCATGCCGAAGATGATATCAAGGCTTTGAAAAAAGTTGAGGAAGAAGTCACTTTTTCAAAAGATGAGAAACTGAGATATTTGACAGCTTTTGAAATCTCGGTGGAAATTAACTTGCCAGATGAGACATCAAGCCTACTTGATAAAGAAGAAATCGAAAATCGACTAGCTTTTAATCAAGCTCAAGGGAGCGATTTACTGGTTGAAAATAATGTAACTTGGGACTTGTCCGTGTTGAAATTTCAAGTAGAGAATTTGGATTTGCCTGTATTGCGTCAACGTTTTGAAACTGCAGGTTACTTTATTCCTAAGTCTGAGAAGTTTTTCCTAACCAAGGATGCCAACAATATTGAATTGTGGTTTGAAGAAGTATGAAACAAAAAATCATTCAAAAAATAAAGCAACAAATTGAGGCGGGGATTTATCCTGGTGCCTCTTTTGCATATTATCAGGATGGCGTTTGGTCTGACTGGTATCTAGGAGAAGTAAATACAGAAATTGGTGAGAATACTCGTGAGGGCTTGGTCTATGATTTGGCAAGTGTCAGCAAGGTTGTTGGAGTTGGAACAGTCTTATCCTTCTTGTGGAAGGAAGGTAAGATTGAGCTAGATAACTCCATAAGAGATTATCTTCCAGAGGCGGATTATCCAGACATAACCGTTCGACAATTATTAACGCATGCGACAGATTTGGATCCTTTTATCCCTAATAGGGATCAACTCTCATCAGACCAACTTAAAGATGCCATGTTTCATTTGAATCGTCGAGAGAAGAGAGCCTTTCTCTACTCGGATGTGCACTTTCTCTTACTAGGTTTTCTCTTAGAAAACTATTTTGAAAAGGACTTGGATCAGATTTTACAAGAGCAAGTTTTGGATCCTTGGGGAATGAAGGAAACTCAGTTTGGTCCAGTTAACTGTGCTGTTCCAACGGTCCGTGGACAGAAAGCAGGAGTGGTCCATGATCCCAAGGCTCGTTTGCTTGGAAAGCATGCAGGTAGTGCAGGTTTGTTTTCGACAGTTCATGATTTAAAAATCTTTCTAGAGCATTATTTGCAGGATGATTTTGCTTCAGACTTAAGTCAGAATTTTTCGGATCTGAGTGATAAAGAACGCTCATTGGCCTGGAATCTTGAAGGTGATTGGCTGGACCATACAGGCTATACTGGGACCTTTATCATGTGGAATCGTAAGAAACAAGAGGCGGTAATCTTTTTATCTAACAGAACCTATGAAAAAGATGAGCGTGCCCAGTGGATATTGGACCGTAATCAGGTTATGGACTTGATTCGAGAGGCAGACTAGGGAGGAAGTATGTCAAAAGCTTTAAAAGGAACTCTTTATACAGTCATTGCAGGTATTGCCTGGGGCTTATCGGGAACCAGTGGTCAGTACTTGATGGTTCACGGGATTTCAGCTCTCGTTCTGACTAATATTCGTTTGATAATCGCTGGATTACTCTTGGTTCTTCTGGCTTATACTAAATCGAGGGATAAATTTATGGCCTTTCTGAAGGATAAATCAAGTCTGTTTTCTCTCTTGTTATTTTCTTTATTTGGTCTTTTTCTAAATCAATTAGCTTATCTATCAGCTATTCAGGAGACAAATGCTGGGACAGCGACAGTACTTCAGTATGTCTGTCCAGTTGGAATCCTTGCTTACACTTGTATCAAGGATAAGGTGTCTCCGACGCTTTCAGAAATCATCTCTATGTTTTTAGCTATAGGTGGGACCTTTCTCATTGCAACACATGGGCAATTGGATCAACTCTCGATGACTCCAGCTGGTCTATTCTGGGGCTTGTTCTCAGCCCTAACCTATGCTCTTTATATCATTTTACCCATAAAATTGATTCAAAAATGGGGGAGCATATTGGTTATTGGTGTTGGAATGACCATCTCTGGTTTTTTAGCAGTGCCTTTTACAGGAATTATCGGTGCAAGTGTCCCCTTAGCTTTTGATACCATTCTAGCTTTTGCAGGCATCATTCTGATTGGAACGGTCTTTGCCTATACAGCCTTCCTCAAGGGAGCTAGTATGATAGGACCAGTCAAGTCTAGCCTTTTGGCTTCGATTGAGCCTATCTCGGCAGTATTTTTTGCCTTCATGATTATGGGGGATATCTTTTATCCTGTAGATTTTCTTGGTATGGCAATGATTTTACTAGCCGTGACTATCATTTCATTGACGGATTTAATGCTTGAAAAGAAACATCATTCAGTTTAATGGATTAAAACAGTCTTTGATAAGGCTGTTTTTTAATCTTCCAGCAAGTCGGTTCATATAACTTTAAGAATGAATGTTTATAATCAATCCATACATTTAAAGATAAGGAGGGAATATGAAGTTTCTACAAAGTATTTATCTTGCTAGACCTTGAAAATACTTAAAATAGTTTGATATCTTAATCGTTACTGTTCTAATAGACTTCCTGCGAAATAAAAATATGATACAATAAAACTATGAATTATGAATCAAGTAAACTATTAACTGATGCACGCTTTAAGCGCCTTGTTGGTGTTCAGCGCACTACTTTTGAAGAGATGTTAG
>NZ_JASHBO010000015.1:0-64770 GCF_047464615.1 Streptococcus infantis | reverse complement strand
AGCTTTCTAAAGCTCTCTCCTTGCTTTTTGAGTTCATAGATCCGAACTTTATCTTCATAAGTTAATTTCATAATAAAAACACCCCAAAAGTTAGATTTTCTTTTGTCTAACTTTTGGGGTGCAATTCTTACTTGGTAAGTCTCTTTTTATTTCGGAGGTTATTGTGAAATTATTAGAAGAACGAATTTTAAAGGATGGAAACGTTCTTGGTGAGAATATTCTTAAGGTGGATTCATTCTTGACTCACCAAGTGGATTTTTCCTTAATGCGCGAGATTGGTCGCACCTTTGCAGAATATTTTAAAAATGCAGGTATTACCAAAGTCGTAACCATTGAAGCATCTGGAATTGCTCCAGCTCTTTATGTTGCTGAACAGTTAGATGTTCCCATGATTTTTGCTAAGAAGGCAAAAAATATCACTATGAATGAAGGAATTTTAACCGCTGAAGTTTATTCTTTTACTAAACAAGTAACTAGTACCGTATCTATTGCAGGTAAGTTCTTATCTCCTCAAGATAAAGTATTGATTATTGATGATTTCTTGGCTAATGGTCAAGCAGCTAAAGGTTTGATTCAGATTATTGAACAGGCTGGTGCTACAGTCGAGGCCGTCGGGATTGTGATTGAAAAATCTTTTCAAGATGGTCGTGAACTGTTAGAAAAATCAGGTCATCAGGTAGTATCACTTGCTCGTTTAGAGCGTTTTGAAAATGGAAGAGTTATCTTCAAGGAGGCAGACATCTAATGAATCAAAAAGAAAACCACTCAAAAGCTGCCGTATTGGGCTTGCAACACTTACTTGCCATGTACTCAGGTTCAATCCTGGTACTAATCATGATTGCAAGTGCTTTAGGGTATTCAGCTCAACAGTTGACCTACCTTATTTCAACAGATATCTTTATGTGTGGGGTTGCAACTCTCTTACAATTGCAACTTAATAAACATTTTGGTGTTGGTTTACCTATTGTTCTTGGGGTAGCTTTCCAGTCTGTTGCTCCTCTTATCATGATCGGTCAGAGTCATGGTAGCGGTGCTATGTTTGGGGCCTTGATTGCTTCAGGGGTTTATGTCGTTCTTGTAGCAGGTGTATTTTCTAAGATTGCCAATCTGTTCCCTTCAATCGTAACGGGTTCTGTCATTACAACAATCGGATTGACCTTGATTCCAGTAGCTATTGGGAATATGGGAAATAACGTTGAAAAACCAACTGGACAAAGTTTAGCCTTGGCCATGATTACAGTCCTCATTATTCTTTTGGTCAATATCTTTACCAAAGGATTTATCAAATCTATTTCAATTTTGATTGGTTTGATTGCAGGTACCATTATCGCTGCAACAATGGGCTTGGTTGATTTTTCACCAGTAGCAGAAGCTCCACTCGTTCATATCCCAACTCCATTTTACTTCGGTGCTCCGCAATTTGAGATTTCTTCTATTGTCATGATGTGTATTATCGCTACTGTATCTATGGTAGAATCAACAGGTGTTTATCTTGCCCTTTCTGATATTACTAAAGATCCAATCGATAGCACTCGTCTTCGCAATGGTTATCGTGCAGAAGGTCTCGCTGTTCTGCTTGGTGGACTTTTCAACACCTTCCCATATACAGGATTTTCACAAAACGTTGGTTTGGTGAAACTTTCAGGTATTCGTACTCGTTTGCCAATCTACTACGCAGCTGGTTTCCTTATCTTACTTGGTCTCTTGCCTAAGTTTGGTGCCTTGGCTCAGATTATTCCTAGCCCTGTTCTTGGTGGAGCAATGCTCGTCATGTTTGGTTTTGTATCTCTCCAAGGAATGCAAATCTTGTCTCGTGTAGACTTTGAGCACAATGAACACAACTTCCTCATTGCAGCAGTTTCTATTTCTGCTGGGGTGGGATTGAACGGAAGCAATCTCTTCAATACTTTACCGACTGAATTACAAATGTTCTTTTCAAATGGTATTGTTATTGCAAGTACAGTAGCCATCGTCTTGAATGCTATTTTGAATCGTAAAAAATAAATGAGAAGTGATAGAAATATCCTTCTCATTTTCTTTTTTAGAGCTTGAGAATTGTTTATAGAGTCCTTTTTATGGTAAAATGGTTCTATGAATGAAAGAATGAAAGAGCTCGTTGAACTGCTCAATCGCTATGCGACAGAGTATTATACAAGTGATAATCCATCTGTATCTGATAGTGAGTATGACCGTCTTTATCGTGAATTGGTAGAGTTAGAAAAAGATCATCCTGACCAAGTCTTGCCAGAAAGTCCGACACATCGCGTCGGCGGTAAGATTCTAGATGGTTTTGAGAAATATAGTCATCAGTATCCTCTCTATAGTTTGCAGGATGCTTTTTCTCGTGAAGAACTCGATTCCTTTGATGCGCGTGTTCGTAAAGAATTGGATGCTGTCACTTATATTTGTGAGTTGAAGATTGATGGTTTATCGATTTCCTTGACTTATGAGCAGGGAATTTTTGTTGCTGGAGCTACTCGTGGTGATGGCTCCATTGGTGAAAACATCACTGAAAATCTTAAACGAGTGAAAGACATTCCTTTATCATTATCTGAAAAAATAGATATAACAGTTCGTGGTGAATGTTATATGCCAAGAGCTTCTTTCAATCAAGTCAATCTTGCTCGTCAAGAAAACGGGGAGCCAGAGTTTGCTAATCCACGAAATGCTGCTGCAGGAACCCTTCGCCAGTTAGATACAGCAGTAGTAGCCAAACGTAATCTTGCAACCTTCCTTTATCAGGAAGCTAGTCCTTCAACTCGGGATAGTCAAGAGAAGGTTTTAAATCATCTGGAACAGTTGGGCTTTGTGGTTAACCCTAGACGCTTATTAACCCATAGCATGGACGAAGTTTGGGAATTTATCCAAGAAGTCGGTCAAGAAAGAGACCAATTGCCATATGATATCGACGGTGTCGTGATTAAGGTCAACGACCTAGCTGGTCAAGAGCAACTTGGTTTTACAGTTAAAGCACCTAAGTGGGCAGTAGCTTATAAGTTCCCTGCAGAAGAAAAAGAAGCGAAACTTCTTTCTGTTGACTGGACAGTAGGGCGTACAGGAGTTGTGACTCCGACTGCTAATCTTACTCCAGTGCAACTTGCAGGTACAACTGTAAGTCGTGCAACCCTTCATAATGTCGACTATATCGCTGAAAAGGATATCCGTAAGGATGACACAGTCATAGTATACAAAGCAGGTGATATCATACCAGCCGTTCTACGAGTGGTGGAGTCTAAACGTGTGTCGGAGGAAAAACTAGATATCCCAACAAACTGTCCAAGTTGTGAGAGTAAGTTGTTACACTTTGAAGATGAGGTGGCTCTTCGTTGTATCAATCCACGATGCCCTGCTCAAATCAAGGAAGGTTTGACGCATTTCGCATCGCGTGATGCTATGAATATCTCTGGCCTTGGCCCATCAATCGTGGAAAAATTATTTGCCGCCAATTTAGTTAAAGATGTTGCAGATATATATCGTTTGACTGTGGAAGATTTTCTCTTGTTAGACGGCATCAAGGAGAAATCAGCTCAAAAACTTTATCAAGCTATTCAAGCTTCTAAAGAAAATTCTGCTGAAAAACTCTTGTTTGGTTTGGGGATTCGTCATGTAGGAAGTAAGGCAAGTCAGTTGCTTTTACAAAACTTCCACTCAATCGAATCGCTAGCACAAGCCAATCCTGAAGAAATTGCAAATATTGAAAGTTTGGGGAGTGTCATTGCTCAAAGCCTACAGACCTATTTTGCTACAGAGGGTTCTGAAATCCTTTTAAGGGAATTGAAAGAATCAGGTGTTAATCTAGACTACAAAGGACAGACAGTTGCAACAAATGTAGCCTTGTCTGGTCTAACTGTCGTATTGACAGGAAAGCTAGAGCGTCTTAATCGCTCAGAAGCTAAAAATAAATTAGAAAGTCTAGGAGCCAAGGTTACTGGTAGTGTGTCGAAAAAAACAGACCTTGTTGTAGCAGGAGCAGATGCAGGAAGCAAGCTCCAAAAAGCACAAGAACTGGGAATAGAGATTCGTGATGAAGCTTGGCTTGAGAGTTTGTAAGCTATGAAAGAAGAAAAAAAACGCGCACGTCTCATTTATAATCCGACCTCAAGCCAGGAAATTATCAAGCAAAATATCGCAGAAGTTCTAGAAGTGTTAGAGAGCATAAGCTATGAAACCAGTGCTTTTCAGACCAAACCGGAACACTTATCAGCCCAGAAAGAAGCAGAAAGAGCTGCAAAAACTGGATTTGATTTGGTTTTGGTAGCTGGTGGTGATGGTACTATCAATGAAGTGGTTAATGGAATTGCACCTCTGGAACATCGTCCAAAGATAGCCATCATTCCTACTGGAACTACCAATGACTATGCCAGAGCATTAAAAATCCCTATGGGGGATCCAGTTGCTGCAGCGAAGATCATTGCTAAAAATGAAACCAAGCAAATTGATATTGGTCGTGCCTTTGGTGATAAGTATTTCATCAATATTGCTGCGGCAGGAACTCTTACGGAGTTAACTTTTAGTGTTCCTAGTGAACTAAAGACGCGTTTGGGTTATCTGGCCTACGTTGCTAAAGGCTTCGAGATGTTCCCAAAATCCAAAGCCCGTCCTGTTCGTATTTACCATGATTGGGGAATTTTTACAGGAGAAGTTTCTCTTGTCTTTGTTGCCTTGACCAATTCTATTGGTGGATTTGAGCAATTCGCACCTGATACCAAACTGGATGATGGCAATTTCACGCTTATTCTAGTAAAGACAGATAAAATCCTAGATATGTTGAGTCTGCTAGTTCAGGCCATGAACGGAGGCCAACACGTGTCAGATGTCAATGTTGAATATCTGAAAACGAGTAAACTCCGAATTGAAACTTTAGATCAGGAAGAGCCGTTTATGCTTAATCTTGATGGAGAATACGGTGGCGACACACCAGTAGATTTGGAAGTATGTCATAATCACATTGAGTTTTTTGTGAATCGTGAGGCACTTGATCAAGAAATTATTAGTAACATATAAAATCAAATTAATTTAGAAATTAGGAAGAACCATGTACAATTATCCTGTACTTATTCATTACCATCGTAAGGATGAAGCCTACGAGGCTTGCAGTTTCAGCAAAAAGCCTCTAGATTCAGTAGAGCTTATCAAAGAAGAAGAATATTTTGGAGCTAAATTTTCACTGACTCAATCGAGTGAAGTAGCCCTTGAGACCATGACTTTTACTGTTGAAAAAGATGGTGTCAGCAAAGAATATCCTATTCGCTTCAATTACTATCCACTTTTGACAGAGGTTTGGATTTTGGATGGAGACGATACAGTTTATTACTCTGAAAATCCAGCTATTGCCAGTCCCCACTATAAGGACCAAAATCCTTTTGCCTTCGACAAGGCAATCAATAGCGCTAGTTTTGACCACCACTGGGGTTATCAAGGAGAGTTGGGATGTCAAGTTTCTGAAACTGAAACAAGATTTAGCCTATGGGCACCAACAGCTACATCTGTCCAAGTAGTAGTCTATGAATCTGCAAGTAACGACGCACCTATCCTTAAAACCTTTGAAATGGAGCGTGGAAATAGTTACTCCTATAGTCACAAGTATAATACAATTGGTGTTTGGAGTTTATCAGTTCCAGAAAGCTTAGCAGGTTGTGCTTACCACTACCAAATTGACTTTCCTCATCACCAGTCATTAACTCGTGATCCATATACAATAGCGACAAGTCCTGATGGAAAACGTTCAGCCATTGTCTCAAACCAAGATCGTCAGGTCGAAGGTTTTGAGGTTAAGCATGGTACAGAAGCAACTTGGCGTTTGGAAAATCCTTGTCAGGCTGTTGTGTATGAAATGCATATCCGTGATTTGACCAAGTCCGAAACTTCTGGTGTTGCGCCAGAATTAAGAGGAACCTTCTTAGGTGCAGCGCAAACTGGAACAGTTAACCAATATGGTCAGTCGACTGCGTTTGATTACATCAAAGAACTTGGTGTCAACTACGTTCAGCTGCAACCAATTGCTGACCGTCATAAAGAATACGACGCTAATGGAAATGTAACTTATAACTGGGGTTACGATCCACAAAACTACAATGCTCCAGAAACTAGCATGTCTACCAATCCAAATGATCCAGGTCAAGCTATCCGTGATTTGAAGGCTATGGTCCAAGCTTATCACGATGCTGGTATCGGTGTTATTATGGATGTTGTTTACAATCATACCTTCTCAACGGTGGATGCGCCATTCCAAACAACGGTTCCTGATTATTACTATCGAATGAACCATGACGGAACCTACCAAAATGGAACAGGAGTCGGTAACGAAACTGCCAGTGAGCATGAAATGTTCCGTAAATATATGATTGATTCTCTTCTCTACTGGGTAAAAGAATTCAATATTGACGGTTTTCGCTTTGATTTGATGGGGATTCACGATGTCAAAACCATGCAGATGATTCGTTGGGCTATGGACGAAGTCGATCCTAAAATCATTCTTTATGGAGAAGGTTGGGATATGGGAACAGGACTTGCTCCTTATGATAAGGCTAAGAAAGACAATGCCTACCAGTTACCAAACATTGGATTCTTTAATGATAATCAACGTGATGCGGTCAAAGGTTGTGAAGTTTATGGCTCTATCAAATCTGGTTTCGTCAGTGGTGCAGGTACTGAGCCGATTGTCGCAAAGGCTATTCTTGGAAGTCGTGAGCTAGGTTCTTATCTCAGCCCCAATCAGGTTCTTAACTATGTAGAAGCCCACGATAACTACAATTTGCATGATTTGCTTAAAACCCTTCATCCAACGGAGAGTGAAAGTCGCATCATGAAGAAAGTAGAAACAGCGACAGCCATGAATCTTCTCATGCAAGGGATGGCATTCATGGAGTTGGGTCAAGAGTTTGGCCGTACCAAGCTTGTAGCTACAGGAGAAAATGGCGAGTTGACTCACGCAGATCGTGAGCGAGCAATGAATAGTTACAATGCTCCAGATAGCGTCAACCAAGTCAACTGGGATTTGATCAATGATCGTCAAGATAGCATCGAGTTTGTCCGTCAGATTATCCGTCTTAAAACACAAACCAGTGCCTTTTCATACCCTACCTATGAAGAAGTCTACCGTCATGTCTTTGTACACACGGCCATTGAAAATAGTGGTTGGATTGTCTACGAGATTCATGGTGGTGAAGAGCACTTCTTGGTTGTATTCAATGCCAAAGGGGCTTCATATTACTATGAAAATGCAGGAAACCTTGAAATGCTAGTTACAAATAGCCGTTCTAATCAAGAAAATGCTATTGACGATGTTAGTGTGGCAGTTATGAATGTTTTATCCTAAAAAATGAACCAAAACTCAAGATTTATGCTTGAGTTTTTTATATTTCTAGACATAAAAATAAAAATGGAACAATTACTAAAAATAGTTGAAAATTTCAGAAAATTTGGTAAAATTATATAAAAAGAGTTATCTACGAATATTATGTTACAGAAATACAAAAACGTTCAGTTTTTAAGCGAGTTATTTTATATATAGATAATGAGAGTTATTATTGTAATAGTAGCTAATAGAAAATTCCATCGCTTATTATCATTTATGAAAATTTTAGAAATGTTAAGATAACTATATGAAGATTTTCGAAAAAAATTTTAGGAGAATTCGGAAATTAGTTGAAAGTTTTCTTAAAAGGTAGTATAATAGAAATATAGAAAACGCTTACAATAAAAGGGGGATTCAATGGATAAATTTGAGGCTTTAAGAACTTTTACTAGTGGCGAAAATTTTCATCTTCAGCACTATTTGGGAGCGCATCGTGAAGAAAGAGACGGTGAGTATGGCTATACATTCCGTGTCTGGGCGCCAAATGCGCAGGCTGTCCATCTAGTTGGTGATTTTACTAACTGGGCTGAAAATCAAATCCCCATGGTTCGTAATGAATCTGGAGTTTGGGAAGTTTTTACAACTTTAGCTCAAGAGGGACATATTTATAAATATCATATTACTCGTGCTAACGGGCATCAGCTTATGAAGATTGATCCCTTGGCAGTACGCTATGAAGCTCGTCCGGGAACAGGAGCTGTTTTAACAGAGATACCTGAGAAAAAATGGAAGGACGGTCTCTGGTTAGCTCGTAGAAAACGTTGGAGATTTTTCGAAAGACCGGTCAATATCTACGAGGTGCATGCAGGATCTTGGAAGAGAAATCCTGATGGAACACCTTATAGTTTTGCTCAACTCAAAGAAGAGCTCATTCCCTATCTTGTTGAGATGAACTATACTCATATCGAGTTTATGCCTTTGATGGCTCACCCACTTGGTTTGAGTTGGGGGTATCAGCTCATGGGCTACTTTGCTTTAGAGCATGCCTATGGTCGTCCAGAAGAATTTCAAGACTTCGTTGAGGAATGTCACATCAACAATATCGGTGTAATTGTGGATTGGGTGCCAGGTCACTTTACAATCAATGATGATGCTTTGGCATACTACGACGGCACACCGACTTTCGAATACCAGGATCATAATAAGGCTAACAACTACGGTTGGGGAGCACTCAACTTTGACCTTGGTAAAAATGAAGTCCAATCTTTCTTGATTTCTAGCATTAAGTTCTGGATTGATTTCTATCACCTAGATGGTATTCGTGTTGATGCTGTAAGTAATATTCTCTATCTAGATTATGACAATGCTCCATGGACACCAAATAAAGACGGCGGCAATCTCAACTATGAAGGCTATTATTTCCTACAACGTTTGAACGATGTGATTAAACTTGCTCATCCGGATGTTATGATGATTGCAGAAGAGTCTTCTTCAGGTACCAAGATTACTGGCATGAAGGAAATGGGTGGACTTGGATTTGACTACAAGTGGAACATGGGTTGGATGAATGATATCTTACGTTTCTACGAAGAAGATCCCATTTATCGCAAGTATGACTTTAATCTTGTGACCTTCAGCTTCATGTATGTCTTTAATGAAAATTATCTCCTACCATTCTCACACGATGAGGTTGTACATGGTAAGAAGAGTATGATGCATAAGATGTGGGGGGATCGTTACAATCAATTCGCTGGTTTGAGAAACCTCTACACCTATCAAATTTGTCACCCTGGTAAGAAATTACTCTTCATGGGTAGTGAGTTTGGTCAATTCCTAGAGTGGAAATCCGAAGAGCAATTGGAGTGGTCTAATCTAGAAGACCCAATGAATGCTAAGATGAAATATTTCACTTCACAGCTCAATCAATTCTACAAAGACCACCGTTGTCTTTGGGAAGTGGATACAAGCTATGATGGGATTGAAATCATCGATGCAGATAATAGAGACCAAAGCGTCCTATCCTTTATCCGAAAAGGTAAGAAAGGCGAGATGCTAGTCTGTGTCTTCAATATGGCACCAGTTGAACGTCCTGATTTTACAATTGGTCTTCCAGTTGCAGGGATTTATGAAGAAATTTGGAATACAGAGTTAGAACAATGGGGTGGTGTGTGGAAAGAGCATAACCAAACAGTTCAAACTCAAGAAGGATTGTGGAAGGATTATGAGCAGACTTTGACATTTACCTTGCCAGCTATGGGAGCAAGTATTTGGAAAATCAAACGTCGCATCAAACCTACTAAAAAAGTCGCTAATAAAACTCAAAAAGGAGTAGAAAATGAAGAATGAAATGCTAGCTTTAATCCTTGCTGGTGGGCAAGGAACTCGTCTCGGTAAACTCACTCAAAGCATTGCGAAACCAGCTGTGCAATTTGGTGGGCGCTACCGTATCATTGACTTCGCTCTTTCAAACTGTGCCAACTCTGGTATCCATAATGTTGGGGTTATTACACAGTATCAACCACTAGCTCTCAACAGCCACATTGGTAATGGTTCTAGTTGGGGTCTAGACGGTATTGACACAGGTGTTTCTATCCTTCAACCCTACTCTGCAAGTGAAGGAAATCGTTGGTTTGAAGGTACAAGTCATGCCATTTACCAAAACATCGACTATATCGACAGTATCAATCCTGAGTATGTTTTGATCCTTTCAGGTGACCACATCTACAAGATGGACTACGATGATATGCTCCAATCACACAAGGACAATAATGCCAGTTTGACAGTTGCTGTCTTAGATGTGCCACTTAAAGAAGCTAGCCGTTTTGGTATCATGAATACAGATGCTAACAATCGCATTGTTGAGTTTGAAGAAAAACCAGCTGAACCAAAATCAACTAAGGCATCAATGGGTATCTATATCTTTGACTGGAAACGACTTCGCAATATGTTAGTTGCAGCTGAAAAGGCCAACCTAGACATGTCAGACTTCGGTAAAAATGTTATTCCAAACTATCTTGAAACAGGTGAAAGTGTCTATGCTTATGAATTCAACGGATACTGGAAGGACGTTGGTACTATCGAATCACTCTGGGAAGCAAATATGGAATACATCTCTCCAGAGAATGCTCTAGATAGCCGTAACCGTCAATGGAAAATTTATTCTCGTAACCTTATCGCTCCACCAAACTTCCTTGGAGAATATGCTCAGGTAGAAGACTCTCTTGTAGTAGATGGATGTTATGTAAATGGTACGGTGAAGCATTCAATCTTATCTACAGCAGCTCAAGTTCGTAAGGGAGCAGAAGTTGTTGATTCTGTTATCATGAGTGGAGCAGTTATTGGTAGAGGTGCTAAAATTACACGTGCAATCATCGGTGAAGGCGCAGTCATCGCTGATGGTGTTGAAATTGATGGTACAGAAGAAGTACAAGTAGTCGGATATAACGAAGTAGTGGGGGTAGCAACAGATGAAGATTGATAAATATTCAGCGATTTTAGGAAATACCGTTGGTTTCCATGATATGTCAACCTTGACAAGTAACCGTCCAGTGGCAACTTTACCATTTGGAGGAAAGTATCGTTTGATTGACTTCCCGCTTTCAAGTTTAGCTAATGCTGGGGTTCGTAGTATCTTTGGAATCTTTCAACAAGATAACATCAGCTCTGTATTTGACCATATTCGTTCAGGACGTGAATGGGGCTTGAATACACTTCTTAGCCACTACTATCTTGGAATCTACAATACTCGTGTAGAAAGTAGCACCGTTGGTAAAGAGTACTATCAACAACTTTTGACTTACCTAAAACGTTCAGGTTCAGACCAAACAGTTTCCTTGAACTGTGATGTTTTAGTGAATATCGATCTCAATCAAGTTTTCCATTTGCATAATACAACAAAATCACCAATCACAGTAGTTTATAAGAAATTGCCTAAGAAGGACATTTCAGAAGTGAATGCAATCCTTGATATTGATGAAACTGACCATGTGGTTTCTCACAAACTCTTTGATAAAAAATCAAACCAAGAATACTACAACATGTCGACAGATATCTTTGTTGTAGACACTCAATGGTTGATTAAACGTTTGGAAGAAGAAGCTCAAAAAGAATATCCAGAAAAATTACGTTATGTTCTTCGTGATTTGGCAGCCAAAGAAGGTGCTTTTGCATATGAATACACAGGATACCTAGCCAATATTCATTCAGTAGAAACATATTACCAAGCTAATTTAGATATGCTTGATCCGCATAAATTCTACTCTTTGTTCTCGCCAAATCAAAAGATTCATACTAAAGTTAAAAACGAAGAGCCTACCTACTACGCATCTGGTTCAAAAGTGAACACCTCTCAATTTGCTTCTGGTAGTATCATTGAAGGTGAAGTGGATAAATCTATTATTTCGCGTAATGTTCGTATCAATAAAGACAGCTTGGTTAAAGAGTCTCTTATCTTCCCTCGTGTTGTCGTTGGAAAAGGCGCACAAGTTGAGTATGCAATTGTTGATAAAGGTGCTGAAATAGCTGAGGGAGTTGTTATTCGAGGTACAGCAGAAAACCCTGTTGTCATCAAAAAAGGCGAAAAAGTAACAGAGGATGTCCTTTCATGAAAATTTTATTTGTAGCAGCCGAAGGAGCTCCTTTTTCTAAAACAGGTGGCTTGGGAGATGTTATCGGGGCTCTTCCAAAATCATTAGTTAAATCTGGTCATGAAGTTGCTGTTATCCTGCCATACTATGACATGGTGGAAGCCAAGTTTGGTGATCAAATTGAAGATGTTCTCCAATTTGAAGTATACGTTGGTTGGCGGAGACAATTTTGTGGAATTAAGAAAACTGTTTTAAACGGTGTTACCTTCTACTTTATCGACAATCAATATTATTTCTTCCGTGGGCATGTTTATGGAGACTTCGATGATGGCGAACGTTTTGCTTTCTTCCAACTTGCTGCCCTTGAAGCTATGGAGCGTATTGGATTTATTCCTGATGTTCTTCATGCTCATGACTACCATACAGCGATGATTCCGTTCTTGTTAAAAGAAAAATACAGATGGATTCAAGCTTACCAAGGAATCAAGACTGTTTTGACCATTCATAACTTGGAATTTCAAGGTCAATTCTCTGAAAGCATGCTTTGGGACTTGTTCAGGGTTGGATTTGAGCGCTACGCTGATGGAACAGTTCGTTGGAATGATTGCCTTAACTGGATGAAGGCTGGTATTCTCTATGCAGACCGTGTATCAACCGTGTCACCGAGCTATGCTTATGAGATCATGACTACAGAGTTTGGTTGCGGTATTGATCAGATTCTTCGTATGGAATCTGGTAAGGTTTCAGGTATTGTTAATGGTATTGATACAGATTTGTACAACCCAGAGACGGATCCTTTACTTGAGTATCATTTTGATAAAACTGATCTGTCAGGTAAGGCTCAAAATAAAGCGAAACTTCAAGAAAGAGTTGGTCTTCCAGTACGCCCTGATGTGCCAATGATTGGTATCGTGTCACGTTTGACTCGTCAGAAGGGCTTTGATGTGGTGGTTGAAAGCCTGCATCGTATGCTTCAAGAGGATATTCAAATCGTTCTCTTGGGAACTGGAGATCCAGGATTTGAACAAGCTTTCTCTTGGTTTAGTCAAGTATTCCCAGAAAAACTTTCTGCCAATATTACTTTCGATGTAAAGTTAGCTCAAGAGATTTATGCAGCATGTGATATTTTCCTTATGCCAAGTCGTTTTGAACCATGTGGACTTTCACAAATGATGGCCATGAGATATGGTACGCTTCCTTTAGTAAACGAGGTGGGTGGACTTAGAGATACTGTTCAAGCCTTTAATCCAATTGAAGGAACAGGTACAGGCTTTAGCTTTAACAACCTAACTCCATACTGGCTCAACTGGGCCTTGCAAACTGCTTTGGACGTTTATCATAACCATCCTGACGTATGGAAAAACATGCAAGTTCAGGCTATGGAATGTGATTTCTCTTGGGATACAGCTTGCAAGTCATATCTTGATTTGTATCATAGCTTAGCAAACTAAATAGTTAAAATCGTATGATACCTTCATACGATTTTTAAGATAGGTAGTGTAAAATAAGTTGTGTAAGCATAAAAAGGAATAAATCCGTTATAGTAGAGTTGCGAAACATTACTAGAAAGAGATTTATTCCTATGACTCAGTTTACCACAGAATTGCTTAACTTCCTAGACCAAAAGCAAGATATTGATGAATTTTTTCGTTCTTCTCTTGAAACAGCTATGAATGACCTTCTTCAAGCAGAGTTATCAGCCTTTTTAGGGTATGAACCTTACGATAAAGTAGGCTATAATTCTGGGAATAGTCGTAATGAAACCTATTCACGGAAATTTGAAACCAAATATGGGACTGTTCAGTTGAGCATTCCAAGAGATCGTAATGGGAACTTTAGTCCAGCTTTGCTTCCCGCTTATGGATGTCGAGATATCCACTTGTAAGAGATGGTTATTAAACTCTATCAAACCGGTGTAACGACTCGAGAAATTAGTGACATCATCGAGAGAATGTATGGTCATCACTATAGTCCTGCCACAATTTCTAATATCTTAAAAGCAACTCAGGAGAATGTCGCTGCTTTTCATGAGCGAAGCTTAGAAGCCAATTACTCTGTTTTATTTCTTGATGGAACCTATCTTCCCTTAAGACGTGGAACCGTTAGTAAAGAATGTATTTATATCGCACTTGGTATTACACCAGAAGAACAGAAGGCTATTCTTGGATATGAAATCGCCCCAAATGAAAACAATGCTTCTTGGTCCACTCTGTTAGACAAGCTTCAAAACCAAGGACTCCAACAGGTTTCTCTTGTAGTGACCGATGGCTTCAAGGAGCTTGAGCAGATTATCAGTCAGGCTTACCCATTAGCTAAGCAACAACGTTGCTTAATTCATATTAGTCGAAATTTGGCTAGTAAGGTGAAGTGATCTGATCGGGCAGTTATTCTGGAGCAATTTAAAACAATTTATCGTGCTGAAAATTTAGAAATAGTAGTCCAAGCTTTAGAGGACTTTATCGCTGAATGGAAATCAAAGTATAGGAAAGTCATGGAAAGTCTGGAGAATACCGATAATCTTTTAACTTTTTATCACTTTCCCTACCAGATTTGGCACAGTATTTATTCGACAAACCTCATTGAGTCTCTCAATAAAGAAATCAAACGTCAAACGAAAAAGAAGGTTCTTTTTCCTAACGAGGAGGCTATGGAACGTTATTTAGTTACTCTGTTTGAAGATTATAATTTCAAGCAAAGTCAACGAATCCATAAAGAGTTTGGACAATGTTCTGACACACTTGAAAGCTTATTTGATTAACACTCCATAACTCTACTTGAGTGTTTACATAAAATTATTGACAGTATCTAATCAGTAAAAGGAAGTATAAATGATTAGGATTTATTGTTAATTATTGACAGTATCTGTTTGAAAATTAAAATATATAATTAAGGAGAAAATTGTGTTATTTTATTTAAGTTTATGTACTTTTCTAGGAATTAATTTAGTTTATATTATAAAAAAATTTTTTAACAAAACAGTTTTTATCCTAAGTCTTGCAATTTCATTTTGGATAATTTCTTTGCCAACATACTCTTGGATTGGTGAGGGAGAAATTGGTGCTATAATTTTGCGAAATTTAAGCGAAGTACTCCTTTCTTTACTAAATATTGCAAAATTTTTTGTTTTGGGACTTGATATTCGTGAATTACTAGGTAAATTTCCTATTAGTTATAATATAAATTATTTATATTTTTGGATAGTCATACTATACACTTTGGCATCTGCAACCACTTTGACAGTAGTTCTTTCTTATTTCAGTCAGTTTATTACAATTCTTAAAATTAGATATTTTCATACATCGAGTAATCATATTTTTCTGGGCTTATCAGATAATAATTTGAAAGTTGCCAATCAGCTTAATAAATTAACTCCTAAAGCGAAAATTATTTTTACTCCTATTGCAGGGGAATCTATATCTATTCAGCCTTTTTTAAAATACGAAAGTAATATTTCATCTCTTTTAAAACAATTAAGCAATGCAGAACAAAATAATTATTATATCTTGAATAAGGATGTTTCAAGCATTGAATCAGCTATCGACTTATTGAAAATATATGGTAATAAAATTACAAATGACTATGTATATGTACAAGATTCCTCAAAAGTCTTAGAAATGTATCTACAAAAACAGAAAAGGGAGGATAGTCAACTTAAAGTTAGATTAATAAACAGCCCTAGAACTACCATATATAACTATTTTTTTGAACACTCTAAATACTTGACAAGATTATTTAAAAATAAAGGGAAAATAATTATAATAGGTGATAATGAAATTTCAAAGGAGGCTATTAAATTGCTACTTTGGCTTGCTCAAATAGTAAGGTATGAGTTAGATTTACTCTTAATAACTTCTTCGTCGAAGCTAGAAGAAGACTTGAAATATGACATGCCAACTCTTTTCGATAACATTCAGTACGAAACCCCTCATTATTTTGAATTTAAAGTGTTACCAGAATTAACCCCAAGTTTTATTAATTCTTATTTGAAAGAATTTCAATCGTTTAATTATGTTTTTTTAATGCTTGATGATTTCACTAATTTGGAGATGGTAAATTATTTACAGAGAAATTTTGATTTTTCTTTTGGATTTTCCTTTACACTTTCATCACCATCTTTATATGATTTAAACAGTTTAGAGTATAATGACAATTTGATAGACTACTATCCATTTAGTGTACATTTTAATTCTGAATTAGAAAAAAAAGCTTTAAATCTTCATCAGAAATTTCAAAATCAATTCGTTGAAAAAAACTTCTTTAATAATCAATATAATTATTTTTCGTCTATGGCACGTGCTTTGAGTGAAAAATATGGTGAAAAGAAAAGGAATGATTATGATAATCTAGAGAAAGAGCATAATAGATGGTCTATGTTTCTGAAAACGGAAGGTTGGCGGTATAACAGTACAAAAAGTAATAGTATGAAACACCATCATTTATTAATTCCTTTTGAACAATTACCAGAACAAGAAAAATCTAAGGACTTAAACTAAGGAGACTAGAGAGTGGTAGAAAAACAAGAAACAAATACTTTTAGTAAACTTGCTAATCATGTTATTTTTAATTCTGTTACGGATAATCCTTACTATGGTGATGAACGGAAATTTTTTAAAATTAGAAAATTAGGAGAGCCATTTTACTCTACAAATATCCATCTTATACCTGGTGAAGAATATGAAGCAGAAATTTTTTTTCATAATAATGCAAATCCTATCTTAAATAAAAAAGAAAATAACTATATGGGGATTGCATTAGATGTAAAATTGAATGTTTGGCTACCTGCCACTATCAAGAAGGGGCAGACACTTTTGGCTAAGGCGACTATATCTGCAACTCATCCTAAACCACAGGTTGTTTTTTCAGAAGTTTATTTGAGTTCATTAGAAAGAACAGTTGCACTTAGATATAAAATGGGCTCTGGAATATTTATAAATAACAGTAAGATTTCGGGACAACTAGTTTCTGGGACTATACTTGATGAAGGAATAAAGCTTGGATACGAAGATCTAAATGGGATTCTTCCTGGTGGACCAGATTATGCTGGGAAGGTTAGGTTTCAATTTAAGGTTGATTATCCAGACTTCAAGGTAGAAAGCCTAGTAGCTGAAGATAATTCAAATGATTTTTTTCCTGAAATAACCTCAATCTCAGATACATTTCGAATAGATGGAATATATAGAAATACAGGAAGCGTAATACAAAATAATGTAAATATCAAAGTAATTCTTCCTGATGAATTTGAATTAGTACCCGGAACGACTCGAATTACTTCAAGTCAAAATGAAATTGTCGATTTAGAATCAGAAAATTGGTTTCATTTAAGTGATAATATTTGTTCCTCTGGAATTAATATTGGTAATTATTCAAGTGGTTCTTGTGCAAGAGTAAGTTTCATTATACGAAAAAGAGATTTGATGATTTGTGGTTCATACAGTTTAATAGTACAATATATTACTGCTAATGGTGGTAAGTCAGATAGAGTGAATCTAAATATAGTGAAGAAGAGTAAGCCGATTGCCTATATAGGAGAAGAGCCATTTATATTTTTTAGCTACTCACGAACCAATAATACTTTAGCATTAGAAATAATTGAAAACTTACAAAAAAATGGTTACCGTGTTTGGTATGATGAAGGTATTTTACCATCTAGTGATTGGGCGGATCAGATTGCTTTAAAAATCGAGAAATGTAGTGGATTTCTTGCTCTTATTTCTGAAGAGTATCTAAAATCTAAGAATTGTATGGTTGAGTTGGCTTATTCTAAAGACTACTCCAATACTCCATTATTAGTTTATTTAGATAACGTGTCATTACCAAGAGGTCATAAACTATATTTTTCTGGTGTTCAAGCTCTTAATTTCTTTGAACACCGAGATATAGATTTATTATTACGTAAGGTTAATTCCTCTCCTAAGCTTTACAATTGTAAGTAGGATAAAAAATGATAAAGGATTACTCAAATAATAGCTTTCTTGTATTATGAACTTTGTATGGGAAATTATCGTAAATTTCAATTGATAGAATTAAAATCTATAGTTATACTATGTTGAAAGAACTTTAGATAACCAATTTAAGATAATGAAAGTATGGATTATAAATGAATAATGTTAGAGGACTCTGTGTACTGGATGTTGATGGGACACTGATAGAAGAGGAAGTTATTGATTTGTTGGGGAAAGAAGCAGAGTGTGAAGAAGAAGTAGCTCTACTGACTGCCCAAGCTATGAGAGGAGAACTTGATTTTGAAGAAAGCCTGAGAAAACGTGTTTCTTTATTAAAAGGACTATCTGTAGATACTTTTGATAAGATTTATCATGAACTACACCTTAGTAAAAATGCTGCGCAATTTATTAACACTCTGCAAAAAAATCAGATAGAAGTGGGTTTAGTTTCGGGTGGATTTATGCCTGTTGTTGAAAGAATAGCAAAAGATTTCGGGATTTCATTATTTTCTGCTAATCAACTGGAAATCAGAGATGGTCATTTAACTGGAAATCTTGTTGGTCCTATTATCAGCAGAGAAGTTAAAAAAGAAACCCTAGTAAGATGGGCTGATGAATTAGAGGTACCAATTGATAGAACAATTGCTATTGGAGATGGAGCTAATGATTTAGCAATGTTGAAGAGAGCTGGAATCGGCATTGGCTTCTGTGCCAAAGAAATCGTGAAAGAGGAAATTCCCCTTCAAATTGAAGATAGAGATTTAACAAAAGTATTTAATCTGATAGATTTCCTTTGATTAGAAAGATGAGTGTATGAAAATTGTTATAGCACCTAACTCTTTTAAGGAGAGTCTCCCTGCAAGTGAAGTAGCTAAAGCTATTAAACGAGGCCTTAAAAAGGCTCTACCTGAATCGAAATGTTTGCTCTTACCTGTTGGCGATGGAGGGGAAGGAACAGTGGATGCCATTAAAAATTCACTTGGTCTTGTAGAAAAAACTGCTTTAGTGACAGGTCCCTTTGGAGATGAGGTTCAAATGACTTATGTTCAAAAAGGAGAACTTGCTCTTTTCGAGGTGGCTGATTTAGTTGGGCTTGCTAAAATTCCTATTGAAAAACGAAATCCCCTGAAGATTCAAACAAAGGGAATTGGTCAACTGATCCTATATTTACTCGAACAAGGAATGAAAGAGATCTATATAGGAGTTGGTGGGACATCCAGTAACGATGGTGGGATTGGTATTGCTTCAGGACTCGGGTATCAGT
Source organism: Streptococcus infantis (assembly GCF_047464615.1). Classification (GTDB taxonomy): domain Bacteria; phylum Bacillota; class Bacilli; order Lactobacillales; family Streptococcaceae; genus Streptococcus; species Streptococcus infantis_Y. Next base: position 45,681 of record NZ_JASHBO010000015.1, on the reverse strand, counting down.
TTTACGATGAAAACGGAATGGAACTTGAGGCTTGTGGCCAGTCCTTATTTGAAGTAAGTAAGATTTTGGACAAAAGTGTCGTTACCATCCCTGCAGATGTGCATATCAAAATCTTAGCGGATGTGACCAATCCTCTCTGTGGACCTCATGGAGCTACCTATACATTTGGAAAGCAAAAAGGATTAGATCAAGCTCAATTTCAAAAAGTTGATGATGCTGTTGAAAACTTTTACCACAAAGTTGAACCTGAAATTCTAAGTCTTGAAGGAGCTGGAGCAGGTGGTGGTATTGCAGCTGGCTTGTGTGCCTTTGCTGGAGCAGAGATTGTATCTGGTATTCAAACCTGTCTAGATATAATCAATTTCGATAAAAACGTTGCAGATGCAGATCTAGTTATTGTTGGTGAAGGTAGGTTAGATTCTCAAAGTTTATCTGGTAAGGCCCCAATCGGAGTAGCAAAAAGAACACCAAATGGTGTTCCAGTTATTGCTATCTGTGGTAGTTTAGCTGAGGATTTACCTCCTTTACCATTTGAGAATATTATTGCCGCTTTTTCTATATTAGAAAAAAGTGAACCACTAGAAGACAGTCTAAAAAATGCCGCTATCTATTTAGAAGATACAGCAGCAAATATTGGTCAAGTCTTAGCTTTGAAGAAAAATTAACCAAACCACTTTTTCCAAAGAGAAGTAGGAGCTTTTTTCATCTCTTTTTCCTGCCATAAGTCTGAAAAGGCCTTTCTGAGGTCTTTTTCACTTGTTTGAACAGGTGAGTCACTGTGAATAATCAAGCCAAAAGGGGATGAATTGTGATCTTCTGAAACGATAGTCGCTTGGCAATCAGCATCTTTGGCTTGTTTTAGATAAAAAACTTGTTTATCAAACTCTACCTGAGGAGAAATTTTGACAAATAGAGGTTGAGTCTCTTTTTTAAAGGTTTCTAGAATTGTTAAAAATCCATTTTTAAATTTATCATCATCGGCTATTTGAAGATCTGCATAGCCAAGGACACGTTCCTCGAAAGTTCCTAGAAAACGTCTCTGTTCATCTGGATTTAGTTTAAGCCCACCATAAGCTTTTTCTAGAATTTGTTTTGATACATCTGTCATAAAAATAGTATATCATAAAATAAAGGAGAAAACAGACAAAAGAAAGCGATTACTTTATAAACTTAAGGAAAATTTGCACAAAGATAACGTTTTTCCTTGAAAAAGGAGTCTTTTTAAGGTATCATAGAGGTGTAAAAAATTTAACTCAATAAGGAGAGTAAAAAATGTCAATTATTACTGATGTTTACGCTCGCGAAGTCCTAGACTCACGCGGTAACCCAACACTTGAAGTAGAAGTTTACACTGAATCAGGTGCTTTCGGACGTGGTATGGTTCCATCAGGAGCTTCTACTGGTGAACACGAAGCAGTTGAACTTCGTGATGGTGACAAATCTCGTTACGGTGGTCTTGGTACACAAAAAGCTGTTGACAACGTAAACAACATCATCGCTGAAGCAATCATCGGCTACGATGTACGTGACCAACAAGCTATCGACCGTGCTATGATCGCACTTGACGGAACTCCTAACAAAGGTAAATTGGGTGCTAACGCAATCCTTGGTGTGTCTATCGCTGTAGCTCGTGCTGCTGCTGACTACCTTGAAATCCCACTTTACAGCTACCTTGGTGGATTCAACACTAAAGTTCTTCCAACTCCAATGATGAACATCATCAACGGTGGTTCTCACTCAGATGCTCCAATCGCTTTCCAAGAATTCATGATCGTACCTGCTGGTGCACCAACATTCAAAGAAGCTCTTCGTTGGGGTGCTGAAATCTTCCACGCTCTTAAGAAAATCCTTAAATCTCGTGGTCTTGAAACAGCCGTAGGTGACGAAGGTGGATTCGCTCCTCGTTTCGAAGGAACTGAAGACGGTGTTGAAACTATCCTTGCTGCTATCGAAGCTGCTGGTTATGTTCCAGGTAAAGACGTATTTATCGGATTTGACTGTGCATCATCAGAATTCTACGATAAAGAACGTAAAGTATACGACTACACTAAATTCGAAGGTGAAGGAGCTGCTGTTCGTACTTCTGCAGAACAAATCGACTACCTTGAAGAATTGGTAAACAAATACCCAATCATCACTATCGAAGATGGTATGGATGAAAACGACTGGGATGGATGGAAAGCTCTTACTGAACGTCTTGGTGGTAAAGTTCAATTGGTTGGTGACGACTTCTTCGTAACAAACACTGCTTACCTTGAAAGAGGTATCGCTGAAGGCGCTGCTAACTCAATCCTTATCAAAGTTAACCAAATCGGTACTCTTACTGAAACATTCGACGCTATCGAAATGGCTAAAGAAGCTGGTTACACTGCCGTTGTATCACACCGTTCAGGTGAAACTGAAGATTCAACAATCGCTGACATCGCAGTTGCAACAAACGCAGGACAAATCAAGACTGGTTCACTTTCACGTACAGACCGTATCGCTAAATACAACCAATTGCTTCGTATCGAAGACCAACTTGGTGAAGTAGCTGAATACCGTGGATTGAAATCATTCTACAACTTGAAAAAATAAAATAGTTCAGTGAACTATTTTATCCCGAACCTTGAAACTCAAAAGTTCGGCTCTTGATTAAACAAGATTTAAGCCCCTCGGATTTTATCCGAAGGGCTTTTGTATATTATAAGACAAGGTCAAAGAAATCCAGTCTTGTTTTCGTATTCTAGAGGTGAAAAAAGAGATTTTTAAACGTTTTTTTGGTATAATAATACCCAGGAAAAACTAGAGAAAAGAAGGAGGTAGAGATGGAAAAGTATTTATCGGTTACAACTTTGACTAAGTATTTAAAAATGAAATTCGATAAAGACCCCTACTTGGAACGGGTATATTTAACTGGTCAAGTCTCTAACTTCCGTAAGCGTCCAACCCATCAGTATTTTTCTCTTAAGGATGATCGTGCAGTTATTCAGGCAACCATTTGGTCAGGTATTTATCAGAAACTAGGTTTTGATTTGGAAGAAGGGATGAAGATCAATGTGGTTGGTCGTGTCCAAGTCTATGAGCCAAGCGGAAGTTATTCGATTATCATTGAAAAAGCTGAACCAGATGGTGTTGGTGCCTTGGCTATCCAATTTGAACAGCTTAAGAAGAAACTGGCAGAAGAAGGTTTGTTTCAAGAGCGCTTTAAACAATCTTTACCACAATTTTCAAAAAAAATAGGTGTGGTGACCAGCCGTAGCGGAGCTGTCATTCAGGATATTATTACGACAGTCAGCAGACGCTTCCCTGGTGTAGAAATTGTCTTATATCCTACTAAAGTTCAAGGTGAGGGTGCTGCAAAGGAGATTGCTCGTAATATAACTCGAGCTAATGAACGTGAGGATTTAGATGTTCTGATTATTGGTCGTGGGGGAGGTTCCATTGAAGATCTTTGGGCCTTTAACGATGAAATTGTAGTTCGAGCAATTTTTGAATCTCGTTTACCGATTATTTCGAGTGTAGGTCATGAAACAGATGTCACCTTGGCTGATTTTGTTGCTGACAAGAGAGCGGCAACGCCGACAGCTGCTGCTGAACTCGCTACACCAGTAACTAAGTTAGATCTTTTGACCTATCTTCAGAATCAAGAAAAACGCATGACTACAGCAGTTAAGCATAGTTTGTCAAAGAAACAAGAAGCTTTGAGAATCCTCAGCCAATCGGTTATCTTCAGACAACCAGAGCGTTTATATGACGGTTATCTACAACGCTTGGATCAGTTACAGCTGCGACTGAAGCAAGGACTGAATGCTGAATTGGTTCGTAATCAACAAAAGGTTCAAGAACAAGTCCACCGTTTGGAACAATTATCACCAATCATCAAAATCCAGCGTTATCAGGATCATATCCAGCAATTAAAGAAACTGCTGCGAAGCCAGATGGCTGTGACCTATGATGCAAAAGTAGCAGAAGTAAAACGCCTATCAGAAGCTCTCCTTATGCTAGATACTAGTCGAATTGTAGCCAGAGGTTATGCAATTGTCAAAAAAGGAGAAGTTGTAGTGGCTTCTGCGAAAGATTTGAAAGAAAATGACCAAGTATCACTGTTGATGCGGGACGGTCAAGTAGAATTAGAGGTTAAAGATGTCAAAACAAAAGAAATTTGAGGAAAATCTAGCAGAACTTGAAACGATTGTTCAAAGCTTAGAAAATGGTGAAATTGCTTTGGAAGATGCTATTTCTGCATTTCAAAAAGGAATGCTCTTATCCAAAGAATTGCAGGCAACACTTGATAAGGCTGAAAAGACCTTGGTCAAGGTGATGCAAGAAGATGGAACAGAAAGTGAACTGGTATGAACAAGCAAGAAAAACTAGCTTTGGTCGAGTCAGCTCTTGAAGACTTTTATGGCAACCAACAATTTGCATCCAGTTTAAGAGAGGCTGTTCTCTATTCCGTCCATGCTGGTGGTAAACGGATTCGTCCATATTTACTTTTAGAAATTTTGGACTCCTTGCAAGTGCCTATCACTCAGGAACATGCTCAAGTTGCAGCGGCACTAGAAATGATTCATACAGGAAGTTTGATCCATGATGATCTTCCTGCTATGGATAATGATGATTTTCGTCGGGGGCGTTTGACCAACCATAAGGTGTATGGTGAAGCTCTAGCTATTTTAGCAGGGGATGCGCTTTTTTTGGATCCCTATGCTTTAATTGCTCAAGCTGATTTGCCTAGTCAAACCAAGGTAGATTTAATATCTAATTTATCCCTTGCTTCTGGAAGTATGGGAATGGTAGCTGGTCAAGTGTTAGATATGGAAGGCGAAGGAAAACACTTGAATTTAGAGGAACTTCAGACTATCCATGCTAATAAGACAGGTAAACTTTTAGCCTTTCCTTTCCAAGCGGCTGGAATCATTGCTGGATTGGATGAAAATCTTCAGAAACAGCTTAAAACAGTTGGCGAGTTGATTGGCCTGGCTTTCCAAGTGAGAGATGATGTGCTTGATGTTACAGCAAGTTTTGAGGAAATCGGCAAGACACCCCAGAAAGATTTGCAAGCCGAAAAGTCAACCTATCCTGCATTGTTGGGATTAGATCAGGCGATAGCGTTTTGCAATCAGACCTTGGATCAAGCTAATGCGAAACTTGAAGAGATTAGCCAAGTTGTGAGCTTTGACAAAGAACCAATTGTGAAAATAGTAGAAAGTTTGAGAATCAATGGCTAAGGAAAGAGTAGATGTATTAGCTTACAAACAAGGTTTATTTGAAACGAGAGAACAAGCCAAACGTGGTGTTATGGCAGGTTTGGTAGTCGCTGTTTTAAATGGCGAACGATTTGATAAACCAGGAGAAAAAATTCCTGACGATACAGAGTTGAAACTCAAGGGCGAGAAACTTAAGTATGTCAGTCGTGGTGGCTTGAAACTTGAGAAGGCGCTAGATATTTTTGATCTATCAGTTGAGGGACAAACGACCATTGATATCGGAGCTTCAACTGGAGGTTTTACGGATGTCATGTTGCAAAATGGTGCTAAACTAGTTTTTGCAGTTGATGTTGGTACTAACCAACTGGCATGGAAATTACGTCAAGACCCTCGTGTGGTTAGTATGGAGCAGTTTAATTTCCGTTATGCTGAAAAGACGGACTTTAATCAGGAACCAAGTTTCGCAAGTATCGATGTCAGTTTTATTTCCTTAGGCCTTATTCTGCCAGCTTTACACCGTGTCTTAACTGATCAAGGTCAGGTTGTAGCTCTAGTTAAGCCTCAATTTGAGGCTGGTCGAGAACAGATTGGTAAAAATGGAATTATCAGAGATGCCAAAGTTCACCAAAATGTTTTAGAATCAGTTACTAAAATGGCAGTTGATGAAGGATTTTCAGTTTTAGGATTGGACTATTCTCCTATTCAAGGTGGTCATGGAAATATTGAATTCTTAGCCTATTTACGAAAAGAAGATCACGCAATCAATCAGGTTACTTCTGAAATAGAAAAAATAGTGGAGAAAGCACATAGAGAATTTAAAGATGAATAAAAAAGAGAGACTTGAGAAGATTAGAAGATTTGTTACAGATTATCAAATCGGTACCCAGGAAGAAATCGTTGAACACTTGAGAGAAGCGGGTATCTCTGCTACTCAAGCAACAGTCTCCCGAGATATTAAAGAATTAGGTATTGTAAAAATTCCATTGAAGGACAATACTTACATCTATGAATTACCAAAATCAATCGTTAGAAGCTTGCAGTTGGCAGAAAACAATATTATTCATGCTGAACGCATGGGGCATATGATCAATTTGCAAGTCATTCCAGGAAATACTATTTTCGTCAAGAGTCAGTTGATGACTGTTTTTTCTGACCAAATTTTTAGCTGTATTGCTGATGATAATTCCATCTTGATGGTATTGAGAAGTGAAGAAACAGCCAAAGATATTTTTGAGCAAGTTAAAAATTGGTAGGATTATATGTTACTGGAAATTTCGATTAAAAATTTTGCTATCATCGAATCAATTTCTTTGAACTTTGAACAAGGGATGACAGTTTTAACTGGTGAAACAGGTGCGGGTAAATCAATCATTATTGACGCTATGAATATGATGTTAGGAGCTCGAGCTACAACAGAAGTTATTCGTCATGGGGCTCCAAAAGCGGAAATTGAAGGTCTTTTTTCAATTGAAAGTAATCGCGCGCTAGAAGAAATTTTTGATGAACAAGGATTAGAATTGAGTGATGAAATCATTATTCGTCGCGAAATTTTACAAAACGGCCGAAGCATCAGTCGTGTCAATGGACAGATGGTTAATCTGTCAGTGTTAAGGACGATTGGTCAACAGCTAGTTGATATCCATGGTCAACATGACCAAGAGGAGTTAATGCGCCCACATCGACATATTCAGATGTTGGATGAGTTTGGGGATGCTTCTTTCTTTGAATTAAAAGAAGCCTATCAGATGAGATTTGATAACTATCGCCGTATGCGTAAGCAAGTGCTTGACATCAAAAAAAATCAGCAGGAACACAAGGCTCGAATTGAAATGTTGGAATTTCAGATGGCTGAGATTGAAGAAGCTAATTTGAAAGCTGGTGAAGATATTGCCCTTAATCAAGAAAGAGACAAACTTCTTAACCATAAACATATCGCCGATACTTTAACAAATGCTTATAGTATGCTTGATAATGAAGAATTTTCAAGCCTTGCAAATGTTCGTTCGGCCATGAATGATATGGAAAGTCTTGAAGAGTTCGATCCAGAGTATCGTGAGATTTCAAACTCCCTTTCTGAATCCTATTATGTTCTAGAAGATATCACCAAGCGGTTGGAATCCATTATTGATGATCTAGATTTTGATGGTAATCGTTTGATGCAGGTTGAAAGCCGACTAGATTTAATTCACACCATTACCCGTAAGTATGGTGGTAGTGTAGATGATGTCCTTGAATACTTTGCCAAGATTACAGACGAATACAATCTTCTAACAGGAAATAATTTATCTTCTGAAGATATGGAAATCGAACTCAAGAAACTTGAAAAAAAACTTGTGGATTTAGCAGGTCAAGTTGCTCAAGCTCGCCATAAAATAGCGCAGGACTTAGAAGCTGAAATCAAGCAAGAATTGCAAGACCTATACATGGAGAAAGCACAATTTCAAGTTCGTTTTAGTCAAGGAAAATTCAGTCGCGAAGGTAATGAGAGTGTTGAGTTTTACATTTCAACCAACCCTGGCGAAGACTTTAAACCCTTGGTCAAGGTTGCATCCGGTGGGGAATTATCCCGTCTTATGCTAGCCATTAAATCCGCCTTTTCTCGCAAAGAAGGCAAGACAAGTATTGTCTTTGATGAAGTGGATACGGGAGTTTCAGGTCGTGTGGCTCAAGCTATTGCGCAAAAGATTCATAAAATTGGACAGCACGGTCAAGTATTAGCTATTTCTCACCTTCCTCAAGTTATTGCGATTGCAGATTATCAGTTCTTCATCGAAAAGATTAGCAATGAGCATTCAACCGTTTCAACAGTTCGCTTGCTAACAGTTGAAGAAAGGATTGAAGAAGTCGCTAAGATGTTGGCTGGAGAGAATGTGACAGAAGCAGCATTGACTCAAGCGAGAGAATTATTACAAAGTAAGGAGAAATAAATGACAGACTATTATGTAATTGGTGATGTCCACGGAAAAGCTGGAATGTTAGAAGACTTACTTAAAACATGGGATGGCAAAACTCAATTGCTCTTTCTTGGAGATTTGATTGATAGAGGAGAAGATAGCCGCCGTGTTCTTGAAATGGTCAAGGATTTGGTAGATAAGCAAGGAGCTATTTGCTTATCAGGAAACCACGAGTACATGTTTTTGACTTGGCTGGATAATCCTGTAGAAAGCTATGACCACTATCGTCGTAATGGTGGGGATACAACCATTAATTCCATTTTAGGCCGTCCACTAGATGCACCAGTAGATGGAGTAGCAGATGCGAAGCGTGTCGAGACAGAAGCAGCAGACTTAGTGGAGTTTATCCGTCAGATGCCTTTTGTCATTGAAACAGATAAGTATATCTTTGTTCATGCTGGTATTGATTTGACTTTGGATGATTGGCATGATACTACCGATTATAAGAAGGTATGGCTCAGAAAACCATTCCACGAAGCAGCCAATCATACTGGAAAAACCATTGTCTTTGGACATACACCAGTCTATGGTTTGTTGGATCAAAAACCTGGTACATCTGAACTTTGGATGACAGAAGACTGTAAGATTGGAATGGATGGAGGAGCTGTTTACGGCGGTGTCCTTCACGGTATTGTCTTTACCGACCAAGGTATGACTGAGCACTATTTCATCGAAAATGATGGCTTTGTTGCTGAAGATTAGTACTCCTAACAGGGTATGGTCTTGTCAAAATGTTAAAAACAATTTATAATTAATAGATACCCTGAAAGGAAGAGAATGATGAACTTAGAAGAATTGAAAAAACGACAGGAGAAGATTCGTAACTTCTCTATTATCGCCCATATTGACCATGGAAAGTCAACACTAGCAGACCGTATTTTGGAAAAGACAGAGACAGTTTCCAGTCGTGAAATGCAGGCCCAACTTCTTGATAGTATGGACCTTGAACGTGAACGTGGAATTACTATCAAGCTTAATGCTATCGAGCTTAATTATACGGCTAAAGATGGTGAGACTTATATCTTCCACTTGATTGACACACCTGGACACGTGGACTTTACCTATGAGGTTTCACGTTCCCTAGCTGCCTGTGAAGGTGCTATTTTGGTCGTTGATGCTGCCCAAGGGATTGAGGCTCAAACCCTTGCCAATGTTTATCTGGCCTTGGATAATGATTTGGAAATCATGCCAGTTATTAACAAGATTGACCTGCCAGCTGCAGATCCAGAGCGCGTGCGTACTGAGATTGAGGATGTCATTGGTTTGGATGCCAGTGAAGCTGTATTAGCTTCAGCCAAGGCGGGTATCGGTATCGAAGAAATTCTCGAACAAATTGTCGAAAAAGTACCAGCCCCAACTGGTGACGTGTCAGCACCATTGAAAGCTTTGATTTTTGACTCAGTTTATGATGCCTATCGTGGTGTTATCCTCCAAGTTCGTGTCATGGATGGAGTAGTCAAACCTGGTGATAAGATTCAGCTCATGAGCAATGGTAAAACCTTCGATGTAACTGAAGTCGGAATTTTCACACCTAAAGCAGTTGGGCGTGATTTCCTTGCGACGGGTGACGTTGGTTATATCGCGGCTTCTATCAAGACTGTTCAGGACACACGTGTCGGTGATACAGTAACCTTGGCGACAAATCCAGCGACCGAACCACTTTCAGGATACAAGCAGATGAATCCGATGGTTTTCGCAGGTCTCTATCCAATCGAGTCAAATAAATACAACGACCTTCGTGAAGCCCTTGAAAAATTGCAACTAAATGATGCTAGCTTGCAGTTTGAACCAGAAACATCCCAGGCTCTTGGATTTGGTTTCCGTTGTGGTTTCCTTGGTCTTCTTCATATGGATGTTATCCAAGAACGTTTGGAACGTGAGTTTAACATTGACCTCATTATGACAGCTCCGTCTGTTATTTATAAGGTTAACTTGACTGACGGTGAATCAATGGATGTATCTAACCCATCAGAATTCCCAGACCCAACCAAAATTGCTACCATTGAAGAACCTTATGTCAAAGCTCAAATCATGGTACCACAGGAGTTTGTCGGGGCAGTAATGGAATTGGCTCAACGCAAACGTGGGGATTTTGTAACTATGGACTATATTGATGATAACCGAGTCAATGTTATCTATCAAATTCCACTTGCTGAAATCGTCTTTGACTTCTTTGATAAGCTCAAATCTTCAACACGTGGTTATGCAAGTTTTGACTACGAGTTGTCAGAGTATCGTCCATCTAAGCTGGTGAAAATGGATATCCTTCTTAATGGTGATAAGGTGGATGCTCTTAGCTTTATTGTTCACAAAGACTTTGCTTATGAACGTGGGAAACTCATTGTTGATAAGCTCAAGAAAATCATCCCTCGTCAACAATTTGAAGTGCCGATTCAAGCAGCTATTGGGCACAAGATTGTGGCTCGTACTGATATCAAGGCTCTTCGTAAGAACGTACTTGCTAAGTGTTACGGTGGTGACGTTTCTCGTAAACGCAAACTTCTTGAAAAACAAAAAGCTGGTAAGAAACGCATGAAAGCCATCGGTTCTGTAGAAGTACCACAAGAAGCCTTCCTCAGCGTATTGAGCATGGATGAAGAATAGTTGAGCTCTCAAGAAAAAATAAGATAATTATAAAATAATGATTTTTTAAGAGGCTGGGTAAAAAGTCAATTTTCTCCGAAAATGAAAAAATATAACGCATAGTATCAAGGTTTTCAACATCTGATATTATGCGTTTTTCTGATTTTAAAGATTTTTTGCCCAGCCTCTTTTCTTAATGTTTGACAAACGCGCCAACCTCAAGTATAGCAGATTGAACTTGGGATAGTACACTACAGATTCTAAAACATTTTTAGAAATTGATTTGACTTTCCTAATCTCTTTGTTCATATCTTATTTCAATAAACTATACAAGTTTGGGAATCGACATTTCTGGGCGGAAGGTTATTATGTGAGTACAATAGAGCTTAATGAAGCCACAATTAAGAAATATATTCAAGATTAAAGAAATTATCCAGTGGATGATTTCTTCACGAGTATAAAACTTTGAGAACGAGTAAAGCATGATATAGCACTAGATAAATTGAGTATAAAATAATATGAGGATCCCTTTAGGGATAGTGGTAAGTAATACTCACGCCTTTTTAAGAGGCAAGTGACGAGTCAAGAGCAATGAGGCTTGAACAAGGTGAAAGCCAGCGTCTTTAGGCGCTGGCTGGTAATTTGGGCTTATAGCGTTCTGGTGCAAACCACCCGTTAGATGGGTGGTTATGTTTTTTTGATTTTTTTCAATTTTTATTATACAATAAAACCAAATAAAAAGAAAGCGGTAACAATATGCTTAAGGCGAAAATTTTTTATATATTTTTATGTTTGATCGTTGTCGAAACTACAGGCTTGTTGTTGTTGAAAAACGGTCTTGAAAGAGGTTATTTAGATACAGGATCTATCATCCTTGCAGTTTTTTCATTTGCTTTCTACAACCTATGTTCATTCGGTTGGGTCTGCTCTACAATAAAAAACAATAAAAAATAAATAGACGTATTTTTAGTCAGAACTTCTCAAAAAACGCATTTTCTTGCACCTGCTCCGTAAATGTGTTATACGGATTTTGCGAAAAAGTGATAGTTTTCTAAGCCATGAGCAATGGAAAAGCACCAGCAGTGCGAATACTGAGGCTTTTTTACGTGGTTGCAAATCACGTCCGGCCTAGTGACACTTAATCATCGCCTTTCTTATCTAGTCAGACATAAGAAACTCAAATAGTAGGTTCAGATGATTATGGCTATGTGAAAATTCCTAAATCATGGGTTCATTTCAAAGAAATTGAAGGTGGAGGTGACATTCAGTACTGTGATGGGACGGATGTCAATATTGTAACTCTCAATACCTTTAAACCTGAGCAGTTTGGTATTAGTGAAAGTGAATATGCAGCGCTTGAAACTGTTCAAATTTCAACTAGCATTTATGAATCTAAACAGAAAAGTCAAGACTTTTCCAAGGTATGGGGGTCAAAATCAACTATCGGAGGCTATGAGGCCTATGTAGTAAACTGTATTGCTAAGAATGGTAAATATCTAATTATCTGGGTATTTAAATCAGATGATGGCAAGTTTAGATATGTTTCTCTCGAAGGTGTTACAGAGGTATTAAAAAATCTCCTTCCAATGGTGGAAGAAAGTTGGACCAATAAAAAGAGTTAACATCGTGAAAACAGGAGTCATTCCTGTTTTTTTTATTATACTTATTAGGAAATTATAAAAAATATGTTTGAAATGATTAAATGTTTAATTCGTAAACAAAAAAAATAAAAATCAAACAAAATGCAACAAAAAAATATTGACAACGGTTTCATATAGTGTTATACTTATACCATAAAAGTTAAATATGAAGGGAGAAGGTCATGGGATTAGATCATTTCTTTGACAAAGACTTAGTCTTTTGCTTAGAAGCAGATAATCAAGAGCAACTTTTCGATCAAGTTGCAACCCTATTGGAAGAAAAGAAAGTTGTTACAGAGACCTATCGATCGGCCTTGATTGAACGTGAAAAATCGTTCCCAACTGGTTTGGATATGGAGTTTTTAGGGAAGGATTTGCCTAACGTAGCTATCCCTCATACTGATACAATTCATAATCTAACTGAGAATGTTGTCGTGGTTCGTCTGGAAAAACCAGTAACGTTCCACAATATGATTGCCCCTGATAAGGAAGTAGAAGTATCATTACTCTTCTTTATCATCAACAATTCAAGTTCAAGTCAAACAAATATTCTTGCACAGTTGATGGACTTCTTTACAGGCAATGGTCACCTTGAAGCGCTATCTAAGATTACGGAACCTGAAGCTTTGTTCCAATACATCTCAGAAGCGACTGCTTAATTTGTTAATAATTTTTATATAAAAACGGAGGAAATCCAAATGATTAAAATTCTTGCTGCTTGTGGTGCAGGTGTTAACTCAAGCCACCAAATTAAAAGTGCTCTTGAAGAAGAACTTTCTAACCGTGGGTACGATGTTCAATGTGATGCTGTTATGGTAAAAGATGTCAATGAAGACTTGATTAAAGGTTATGATATCTTCACACCAATCGCTGCTACTGATTTAGGTTTTGAACCAGGTATCCCAGTTGTTGAAGCAGGACCAATCTTGTTCCGTATTCCAGCTATGAGCGCTCCAGTCTATGATAATATTGAAGCAGCTATCAAAGAACATGGTCTAAGCTAATTATTAATTTGTAAATATTCCATAAAAATAAAGGGAGGAAAATTATGGATATCATTATCGAACTAGCCAATAAGGTGTTCAAGCCTATCTTGGAAATGGGTGGACCGATCATCATGCTGATCATTTTGACACTATTGGCTCTACTTTTTGGAGTGAAATTCTCCAAGGCGCTTGAAGGTGGTATCAAACTTGCCATCGCTCTTACTGGTATCGGTGCTATCATCGGAATGCTTAACGGAGCTTTCTCAGCTTCTCTTGCAAAATTCGTTGAAAACACTGGTATTCAATTGAATATTACCGACGTTGGTTGGGCACCACTTGCTACAATCACTTGGGGTTCAGCTTGGACACTTTACTTCTTGCTTGTGATGTTGATCGTCAACATTGTAATGCTTGCAATGAAGAAAACTGATACACTTGACGTCGATATCTTTGATATCTGGCACTTGTCTATCACAGGTCTTTTGATTAAATGGTACGCTGACAACAATGGAGTTAGCCAAGGAGTTTCACTCTTCATCGCGACTGCAGCAGTTGTTCTTGTTGGGGTTCTTAAAATCATCAACTCTGACTTGATGAAACCAACATTTGATGACCTTCTTAACGCACCAAGTTCATCACCAATGACTTCAACTCACATGAACTACATGATGAACCCAGTTATCATGGTTTTGGATAAGATTTTTGATAAACTCTTCCCAGGTCTTGATAAATACGACTTTGACGCTGCTAAATTGAATAAACGAATCGGTTTCTGGGGATCTAAATTCTTCATCGGTTTCATCCTTGGTATCGTTATCGGTTTGATGGGAACTCCACATCCAGTTCCTGGTGTTGAAGGTGCTGATAAATGGGAACTTGTTATTAAAGGCTGGTTGTCACTTGGTTTGACTGCCGGTGTCTGCTTGGAGCTCTTCTCACTTATCGGTTCATGGTTCATCGCAGCCGTAGAACCACTTTCACAAGGTATTACAAACGTTGCTACTAAACGTCTTCAAGGACGTAAATTCAACATCGGTCTTGACTGGCCATTTATCGCTGGTCGTGCTGAAATCTGGGCTTGTGCCAACGTACTTGCACCAATCATGTTGGTTGAAGCTGTGCTTCTTTCAAATGTCGGAAATGGTATCTTGCCACTAGCTGGTATCATCGCAATGGGTGTAACTCCAGCTCTCTTGGTAGTTACTCGTGGTAAATTGCTCCGTATGATTATCTTCGGAACACTCTTGTTACCACTCTTCCTTCTTTCAGGTACACTTATCGCACCATTCGCAACAGAACTTGCTAAAGGTGTAGGTGCCTTCCCAGAAGGTGTAAGCCAAACTCAATTGATTACTCACTCAACTCTTGAAGGACCAATCGAAAAACTATTTGGTTGGGCAATTGGTAATGCTACAACTGGTGATATCAAAGCTATCCTTGGCGCGTTAGTATTCCTAGTATTCTACGTTGGTATCTTTGCATGGTACAGAAAACAAATGATCAAACGTAATGAAGAATACGCAGCAAACGCAAAATAATTCGCTCCTAAAAATGTAAATTGTAAAAACTAGGTTGTCAGTTTCCAAATCTGGAGTCGACAGCCTAGTTTTTTTAGGCCTTAAATAAATGGAGGTAATTCTAATGATTGAATTAAAAACAGAACAGCTAAGTGTACAGTTTCAAACTTTTGGTGGTGCACTTTCTTCAATAAAAGACAAAGATGGAATTGAGTATTTGTGGCAGGGAGATCCAACTTACTGGAGTGGACAAGCACCTGTTCTATTTCCAATTTGTGGATCTGTTAGAAATGATACTGTCCTATATAATCAAGAAGATGGTAGTCAAGTAACAGGTAAAATTCCACGTCATGGATTGGTTCGAAAAAAAGAATTTGAATTAGTAGAACAAACAGAGAACTCTGTCACCTTTGCGATCGAAGATGACCAAGAAATGTATGAGAACTATCCCTATCATTTTCGTCTAGAAATAACTTATACTGTTACGGGAAAGACTATTCGAACACAGTATCAAGTTAGCAATAAGGAAACAGATAAGAAAATGCCTTACTTTATTGGTGGACATCCAGGCTTTAACTGTCCTTTATTTGATGATGAAGCTTATGAAGACTACTATCTTGAATTTGAAAAGCCAGAAACTTGTACAGTTCCTAAACCATTCCCAGAAACAGGAATGTTAGATTTTCAAGATAGAAGTAGCTGGTTAAAAGACCAAAAAGAATTGAATCTAAACTATGATTTCTTTAGCTATGATGCTGTGACTTTAGATGAGTTAGCCTCTCGCTCTGTTTCCTTACGGTCACGTAAGCATGATAAGGGATTAAAACTAGACTTTAAAGAGTTTCCAAACCTCATCGTTTGGTCAACGCTTAATAAAGGTCCCTTCCTTGCTCTGGAACCTTGGTCAGGTTTGTCAACATCACTTGAAGAGGGCGATCATCTAGAGGATAAGAAAAATGTTCGAATCTTAAATCCAGGTCAAAGTGATCAAATTGGTTTTGATATAGAAATTTTCTAAAAAATAAACAAAAACAAACATAAACTGTTGACTTTTTTAAACAATAGTAGTATATTATGTTTAGAAAGAACAATTTGTGTTTGTTTTAACAAGTTATTCTTCCAATTTCTCCACGGAGAAGTTACAAAGAGTGATTAGATAAATCATTCTTAAACTAAAATAGTCAACAAAAACTACCAGTAACTACTTGGTAATGGTCATTTTCTTTCCAGAACCCAAAAATTTTTACTGGTCTATATAAAAAAGGAGTATACAATATGTCTATTGTTATTGGTGCAGATGCTGCAGGTTTGAGATTGAAAGAAGTCGTTAAAGATTTCTTGGAAAAAGAAAACTTCCACGTGGTGGATGTTACAGCTGAAGGTCAAGACTTCGTTGATGTAACTCTTGCAGTTGCTGAAGAAGTTAAAAAAGAAGAACAAAACCTTGGTATTGTCATTGATGCTTATGGTGCAGGTCCATTTATGGTTGCTACTAAAATCAAGGGAATGGTTGCTGCAGAAGTATCTGACGAACGTTCAGCCTATATGACTCGTGGTCACAACAACTCACGTATGATTACTATGGGTGCTCAACTCGTTGGTGACGAATTGGCTAAAAACATTGCTAAAGGCTTTGTAAATGGTAAGTATGACGGCGGTCGTCACCAAATTCGTGTCGACATGTTGAACAAAATGTGCTAATTTTTATAACGAAAGAAAGGTAAGATAAAAATGAGAATTGCAATTGGATGTGACCACATCGTAACTAATGAAAAAATGGCGGTTTCAGAATTTTTGAAATCAAAAGGACATGAAGTCATCGACTTTGGTACTTATGACCACGCTCGTACTCACTACCCAATCTTTGGTAAAAAAGTTGGTGAAGCAGTAGTTAGTGGCCAAGCTGATCTTGGTGTATGTATCTGTGGTACTGGTGTAGGTATCAATAATGCTGTTAACAAAGTTCCAGGTGTTCGTTCTGCTTTGGTTCGTGATATGACAACAGCCCTTTATGCAAAAGAACAATTGAATGCCAACGTTATCGGATTTGGTGGTAAAATCACTGGTGAATTGCTTATGTGTGATATCATTGAAGCTTTCATCAATGCTGAATACAAACCATCTGAAGAAAACAAAAAATTGATCGCTAAAATTCAACACGTTGAAACTCATAACGATCATCAAACGGATGCCAACTTCTTTACAGAGTTCCTTGAAAAATGGGATCGTGGTGAATACCACGACTAAGAGGTGACTTATGATTTTAACAGTCACAATGAATCCATCCATTGATATTTCCTATCCTTTGGATGAATTAAAAATTGACACTGTCAACCGTGTTGTAGATGTTACGAAAACGTCTGGTGGTAAAGGTCTTAACGTTACTCGTGTCCTATCAGAATTTGGAGACTCTGTAGTCGCAACAGGACTTGTCGGTGGTAAACTTGGTGATTTTTTAGTAGAAAATATTGATGATAAAGTAAGCAAACGTTTCTTCTCTATTCAAGGTGAAACCCGTAACTGTATCGCAATTCTACATGGAGAAAACCAAACAGAAATCCTAGAAAAAGGTCCTGAAGTTCAAGAAAAAGAAGGTCAAGATTTCTTGGCTCATTTCAAAGAACTTTTAGAGACTGTAGAGGTAGTGGCCATTTCAGGTAGTCTACCAGCAGGACTTCCAGTGGATTATTATGCTAGTCTGGTTGAACTTGCTAACCATGCTGGGAAACCTGTTGTATTGGACTGTTCAGGCGCTGCACTTCAGGCAGTTCTTGAATCACCACATAAACCAACAGTCATCAAACCAAATAATGAAGAATTGTCTCAACTTTTAGGAAGAGAAATTTCTAAAGATTTGGATGAGCTAAAAGCTGTTCTTCAAGAACCACTATTTGATGGAATCGAGTGGATTATCGTTTCATTAGGTGCTAATGGTGCATTTGCTAAGCACGGTGATACTTTCTATAAAGTAGATATTCCAAAAATCCAAGTTGTAAACCCAGTTGGATCTGGTGATTCTACAGTAGCAGGTATTGCTTCAGGATTGTTCCATAAAGAATCTGATCAAGAATTACTGACTAAGGCTAATGTCCTTGGTATGCTCAATGCTCAAGAAAAAATGACTGGTCATGTCAACATGGCCAACTATCAAGCTCTATATAATCAATTAATAGTAAAAGAGGTATAAAATGGCTTTAACAGAACAAAAACGTGCACGCTTAGAAAAACTTTCAGATGAAAATGGTATCATCTCAGCTCTTGCTTTTGACCAACGTGGTGCTTTGAAACGCCTCATGGCTCAATACCAAACAGAAGAACCAACTGTGGCTCAAATGGAAGAACTTAAAGTCTTGGTTGCAGATGAATTGACTAAATACGCTTCATCTATGCTTCTTGACCCTGAGTATGGACTTCCAGCTACTAAAGCTCTTGATGAAAAAGCTGGTCTTCTCCTTGCTTATGAAAAAACAGGTTATGACACAACAAGCACAAAACGCTTGCCAGACTGCTTGGATGTTTGGTCTGCAAAACGTATCAAAGAACAAGGTGCAGATGCAGTTAAGTTCTTACTTTACTATGACGTAGATAGCTCTGATGAACTCAACCAACAAAAACAAGCCTACATCGAACGTATCGGTTCTGAGTGTGTGGCTGAAGATATTCCATTCTTCCTTGAAATCTTGGCTTACGATGAAAAGATTGCAGATGCAGGTTCTGCAGAATACGCTAAAGTAAAACCACACAAGGTTATCGGCGCTATGAAAGTCTTCTCAGATCCACGTTTCAACATCGATGTCTTGAAAGTGGAAGTTCCAGTTAACGTGAAATACGTTGAAGGTTTTGGCGATGGCGAAATCGTTCATACACGCGAAGAAGCAGCTGCTTTCTTCAAAGCGCAAGACGAAGCAACTAACCTTCCATACATCTACTTGAGTGCAGGTGTATCTGCTAAACTCTTCCAAGAAACACTTGTCTTTGCCCATGAATCAGGCGCAAACTTCAATGGTGTTCTTTGTGGACGTGCAACATGGGCTGGATCTGTTGAAGCTTACATCAAAGATGGAGAAGCAGCAGCTCGCGAATGGCTTCGTACAACTGGTTTTGAAAACATTGATGAACTCAATAAAGTACTTCAAACAACAGCTACTTCATGGACTGAACGTGTCTAAATTTTCCCCCTTTTATGTCTTAAAACCTAGCTAAAAAACTTTTAAAAAAAGTTGTATGTAAAGGTTTACAAAATAAAAATCTTGTGCTATACTTAAGTCACAAGTTAATACAAAGTGAGTGTTACTAAGTAATATTAGGCATGATCACAGATGACTCAGATGTATATTTTTTGAGTTCATTTGTGGTCATTTTTTATGCTTACAAAACTTAAATAATAGGGCAAGGAGGTTGCCATGTATCGGATATTAAATCCAATGAATAACAATGTTTCTCTCGTGCGGAATAGCAAGGGAGAGGAGTTGATCGTAATTGGTAAGGGGATTTCGTTCGGTAAGAAGAAGGGAGATTTGATTTCTGAGGATCAGGTTGAAAAAGTTTTTCGGATGAAAACAGAAGAGTCGCGCGAAAACTTTATGGCTCTTCTCAAGGATGTACCGCTTGATTTTATTACGGTCACTTATGAGATTATTGATAATCTTTCTAAAAAATATCAATATCCTGTCCAAGAGTATCTATACGTCACTCTGACAGACCATATCTATTGTTCTTATCAGGCTATTAGCCAAGGACGCTATAAGGATAGTAACTTGCCTGACATTTCTGCCAAATATCCTATCGCTTTTCAAATTGCACAAGAAGCTTTTGAAATTTATCGTCAAAAACTGACAGAAAATTTTCCTGAAGACGAAATCATTCGCATCGCTTATCACTTCATCAACGCGGAAGGTGAGAATGCAGTCGAAGTTGTTGAGTCAATTGATAAGAGAAAGGAAATTTTAAAGAGGGTCGAAAGCGTTTTGAAGAGTTATAAAATCCAGCGAACACCTGAAAATAATAATTTCTACGACCGCTTTATGATTCATCTAAATTATTTTTTGGATTATCTGGATCGTAGTCGCGATGATAATCAATCCTTGCTCGATATGGAAGAACATATAAAGAATACCTATCCAGAAGCATTCGAGATTGGTAGTAAAATTTATGAGGTCATTGCTCAGGAAACTGGTCTTGACCTCTACAAGAGTGAACGAGTTTATCTTGTTCTACACATCCAACGTTTATTGTCATAACGATTTACTAAAAAATATATAAGGAGAAATCTATCATGAATAGAGAAGAAGTAACATTGTTAGGTTTTGAGATTGTTGCCTATGCTGGCGATGCTCGTTCAAAACTATTGGAAGCCTTGAAGGCTGCTGAAGTTGGTGATTTTGCAAAAGCGGATAGCCTAGTCGAGGAAGCTGGTAGCTGTATTGCTGAAGCCCACCACGCACAAACTAGCTTGTTAACCAAGGAAGCTGCTGGCGAAGATTTGGCTTATAGCGTGACCATGATGCATGGACAAGACCACCTGATGACAACTATTTTGCTAAAAGATTTGATGCATCATTTAATTGAACTTTATAAAAGAGGAGCTAAATAATGAATAAGTTAATTGCCTATATCGAAAAAGGGAAGCCTTTCTTTGAAAAACTATCTCGAAATATCTATCTTCGTGCTATTCGTGATGGATTTATCGCTGGAATGCCAGTCATTCTCTTCTCAAGTATTTTTATCTTGATTGCTTTTGTTCCAAACTCTTGGGGCTTTAAATGGTCTGATGAAGTAGTAGCACTTTTGATGAAACCTTACAGCTACTCTATGGGGATTCTAGCAGTCTTGGTAGCTGGTACCACTGCTAAATCTTTAACAGACTCCGTCAATCGTAGTATGGAGAAAACCAACCAAATCAACTATATGTCAACGCTATTGGCGGCTATTGTTGGTTTGCTGATGTTAGCAGCTGACCCAATCGAGGGTGGCTTTGCAACTGGTTTCCTTGGAACAAAAGGTTTGCTTTCAGCCTTCCTGGCAGCTTTTGTAACTGTAGCTATCTATAAGGTTTGTGTGAAGAACAACGTTACTATTCGCATGCCTGACGAAGTTCCACCGAATATCTCACAAGTCTTTAAAGACGTTATTCCATTAACTCTCTCAGTTGTTTCACTTTATGCTCTTGACTTGCTCGCTCGTCAATATGCTGGAGCTAGTGTAGCAGAAGCTATC
Organism: Streptococcus infantis; assembly: GCF_047464615.1. Lineage (GTDB taxonomy): Bacteria > Bacillota > Bacilli > Lactobacillales > Streptococcaceae > Streptococcus > Streptococcus infantis_Y. The sequence goes on along the minus strand of NZ_JASHBO010000015.1, from coordinate 24,596 downwards.
GGTAAGTTCTTTGCACCTCTTTTCTCAGCAGCAGACGGTTATCTTGGTATTACTATTATCTTTGGTGCTTTTGCCTTCTTCTGGTTTGTCGGTATTCACGGCCCATCTATCGTTGAACCTGCGATTGCAGCGATCACTTATGCAAATGCCGAAGTCAACTTGAACCTTCTTCAACAAGGTATGCACGCTGATAAGATCCTTACATCTGGTACACAAATGTTTATCGTCACTATGGGTGGTACAGGAGCAACTCTTGTAGTTCCATTCATGTTTATGTGGTTGTGTAAGTCTAAGCGTAACCGTGCCATCGGACGTGCTTCAGTAGTTCCAACCTTCTTCGGTGTAAATGAACCAATCTTGTTTGGTGCACCACTTGTTTTGAATCCAATCTTCTTTATTCCATTTATCTTCGCACCTATTGCAAACGTATGGATCTTTAAGTTCTTTATCGAAACTCTCGGCATGAACTCATTTACTGCCAACCTTCCATGGACTACACCTGGGCCTCTAGGTATTGTTCTTGGTACAAACTTCCAGTTCTTGTCATTTGCTCTTGCAGCATTGTTAATTGTAGTGGATATTGCAATCTACTATCCATTCCTTAAAGTTTATGACGAACAAATTCTTGAAGAAGAACGTTCTGGTAAAGCCAACGATGAATTAAAAGAAAAAGTAGCCGCAAACTTCAATACTGCTAAAGCGGATGCTATCCTTGAAAAAGCTGGAGTAGAATCAGCACAAAATACAATCACTGAAGAAACAAACGTGCTCGTTCTTTGTGCGGGTGGAGGAACAAGTGGTCTTCTTGCAAATGCCTTGAATAAAGCGGCAGCAGAATACAAGGTGCCAGTTAAAGCTGCAGCGGGTGGCTATGGAGCTCACCGTGAAATGTTGCCAGAATTTGACCTTGTTATCCTTGCTCCTCAAGTAGCTTCAAACTATGAGGACATGAAGGCTGAAACAGATAAACTTGGAATCAAATTGGCTAAGACTGAAGGAGCTCAATACATCAAGTTGACTCGTGATGGTAAAGGTGCCCTTGCATTTGTTCAAGCGCAATTCGATTGATGATAGGGACTGTAAAACAGTCTCCTATCATCACGGAAATCGCTATGGCGAATTTCCTAATCGCCTTGTTAATTCGTCGGTAAAAAGATATCGTTTTTACCTCCTCATGTCACTATTTGGTGACTTGCTACAAGAAGTGAGACGGAGATGGATAGCTCACTAGCTCCTCTCCGCTCGCTTTTCATTTTATCCAATCAAGAAATAGGTGAAAAAATGACAAAAACACTTCCTAAAGATTTTATTTTTGGTGGCGCAACAGCGGCTTATCAGGCAGAAGGAGCTACTCATACAGATGGTAAAGGTCCTGTTGCATGGGACAAATACTTAGCAGACAACTATTGGTATACTGCTGAACCAGCAAGTGATTTCTACCATAAATATCCAGTAGACTTACAGTTGGCTGAAGAATATGGCGTAAACGGAATTCGTATTTCTATTGCTTGGTCACGTATTTTCCCAACTGGCTATGGTGAAGTAAATCCAAAAGGGGTAGAATTCTATCATAAGTTATTTGCAGAATGTCATAAACGTCATGTAGAACCGTTCGTTACTCTTCATCACTTTGATACACCTGAAGCTCTTCACTCAAATGGAGACTTCTTGAATCGTGAAAACATCGAACACTTTGTAAATTATGCTGCCTTCTGTTTCGAAGAATTTCCAGAAGTCAACTACTGGACTACTTTCAATGAAATCGGCCCTATCGGTGATGGCCAATATTTGGTAGGTAAATTTCCACCAGGTATTCAATACGACCTTGCGAAAGTATTCCAATCTCACCACAATATGATGGTGTCTCATGCTCGTGCTGTGAAATTGTACAAAGACAAAGGTTATAAAGGTGAAATCGGTGTTGTTCACGCCCTTCCAACTAAGTATCCATTAGATCCTAAAAACTCTGCAGACGTTCGTGCTGCTGAGTTAGAAGATATCATCCACAACAAATTTATCTTGGATGCTACTTACCTTGGACACTATTCAGATGCAACCATGGAAGGTGTAAACTACATCTTATCCGTCAATGGTGGTAGCTTGGATCTTCGTGACGAAGACTTTGCAGCGCTTGAAGCAGCTAAAGATTTGAACGACTTCCTTGGAATTAACTACTACATGAGTGACTGGATGGAAGCCTTTGATGGTGAAACTGAAATCATCCATAATGGTAAAGGGGAGAAAGGAAGCTCTAAGTACCAAATTAAAGGTGTTGGTCGTCGTGTAGCTCCTGACTATGTACCTCGCACTGACTGGGACTGGATTATCTATCCACAAGGATTATATGACCAAATCATGCGCGTGAAAAAGGATTATCCAAACTACAAGAAAATCTACATCACTGAAAACGGACTTGGATACAAAGATGAATTTGTCGATAACACTGTTTACGATGATGGACGTATTGATTATGTGAAACAACACTTGGAAGTTATTTCAGATGCCATTACTGATGGAGCAGTAGTCAAAGGATACTTCATCTGGTCACTCATGGACGTCTTCTCTTGGTCAAATGGTTATGAAAAACGCTATGGCCTCTTCTATGTGGACTTTGAAACGCAAGAACGCTATCCAAAGAAATCAGCTCACTGGTATAAAAAACTAGCTGAAACCCAAGTGATTGAATAGTACAACTAGTTATTAGGTATAGAATTTAAGCGAGGAAAGTTTATGCTCAAAGATTTGATCAAATCAATCTATGAAAAAGTTTATATTATTAACTTTAAACATTGCTCTCATGTACCATCCTTGACCAAGGAGCAACTTGCAAGTCTTGGAAAATGGTATGTCTCGACGGGTAAGGAGTGGATTTGTCATTCAGACTATGAATTTGAAGAATTTCAAAAGCTATTTTTAAATTTTGTCAACGCAGAAGATAAGGATAACATTTCCTTTGTTTCGGATTTTATGCCATTTCAACACTAAAATATTATAAAGAGGAATCTATCTTATACTAGGGGATATTCCTCTTTTTTATCTAGATTTTACCTGAAAGACAAAAAAATTCTTGACAGATTTATGTTATAGGAGTAAACTATTAACTAGTTAAATAACTGGTTAAGCACATAAAGAGGTAACTCACTCGCTCAAATCTTGTTTGAAATATAGAAAATAGGAGGAGTTTTAAAAGTGAGTTATTTTTCTAAATCGATATTTAACCGGTTAAGGATGTTCTTGAGGAAAAGTATAGTTCTTCTTTAACGAATAAATGAAAATAGAAAGTGTGTTTAGATGAAAATCAATAAAAAATATGTTCTTGGTTCGGTAGCTCTTTTAGCATTAAGCCTTTCCAGTTATGAATTGGGGCGTTACCAAGCGTTACAGACTAGCAAAGAGTCTAATCGTGTGTCTTATATAGAAGGGAATCAGGCTAGTGCTAAGACTGAAAATCTGACGCCAGATGAGGTTAGTCAGCGAGAAGGTATTAATGCAGAACAGATTGTCGTTAAGATTACCGATCAAGGCTACGTAACTTCACATGGAGACCATTATCATTACTATAATGGCAAGGTTCCTTATGATGCTATCATTAGTGAAGAACTTCTGATGAAAGATCCGAATTATCAGTTGAAGGATTCAGACATTGTCAACGAAGTCAAGGGTGGTTATGTCATTAAGGTTGAGGGTCGCTATTATGTATACCTCAAAGATGCATCCCATGCAGAAAATATTCGTAGTAAGGATGAGATCAATCGTCAGAAGCAAGAACACGGACATGGTAGTGGAACAAAAGTTAGCAATGAAGTTACCCTAGCAAGGGCTCAGGGACGTTATACAACGGATGACGGTTATGTTTTTAATGCGAGTGATATTATCGAGGACACTGGTGATGCTTACATCGTTCCCCATGGCAATCATTTCCACTATATTCCAAAGAGTGACTTGTCTGCCAGTGAATTAGCTGCGGCCCAAGCATTCCTATCTAGTAAAGGTGGCCAAACAAGCTCAGTTGGGTATCGTCCGTCAACAAATTCTTCTAGCAGCTTATCAGAGGCATCGAATAGTAGTTCATATGGACAAACAAATCATAGTAATGTTGAGACAAATATTAGAAGATGGGCTCCAACTGTTAGCCCACAAGTGGATAATAGTTATAAAGCAAGTCCAAGTGAAGACGTATCTAGTCTTTTGAAACAACTTTATGCCTTGCCACTCAGCCAACGACATGTGGAATCAGATGGGCTTGTCTTTGATCCAGCGCAAATTACAAGAAAAACTGCGAATGGGGTAGCGGTACCTCATGGGGATCACTATCATTTTATCCCTTATTCTCAAATGTCTGATTTAGAGCAGAAGATTGCGAGAATGATTTCTGAAAATTATCAGGGAAATCATACAACTGCAGGTGGTAAAGAATTAAAACCAATTCCGACTCCAAGTCTTCCAAATCCAATCCCTGTTCCAGAGCCTACCCCAATACCAAGTCCACAACCTGTACCAAATCCTCAACCAGCTCCAAGCAATCCAATTGATGGAAAATTGGTAAAACAGGCGATTCGAAAGGTGGTTGATGGTTATATCTTCGAAGAGAATGGAATTTCGCGTTATATTTCTGCCAAGGAACTTTCAGCAGAAACTGTTGCAGTCATTGATAATAAACTTGCCAAACAAGAAAGTTTGTCTCATGAGTTAGGAGCTAAGAAAACCAATCTTGCATCTGGTTATCAAAAATTTTATAACAAAGTTTATGATTTACTAGCAACAGTTCATCAAGATTTGATTTCCAATAAAGGGCGCCAAGCTGATTTTGACGCTTTGGATAGACTATTGGAACGTCTCAACGATGAGTCAAGTGATAAAGTCAAGTTAGTTGATGATATCCTTGCTTTTCTAGCGCCTATTCGTCATCCAGAACGTTTAGGAAAACCAAATGCACAAATAACTTACACAGATAATGAGATTCAAGTAGCCAAGTTGGCAGGCAAGTATACAACAGAAGATGGCTATATCTTTGATCCCCGTGATATCACCAGTGATGAGGGAGATGCCTATGTAACTCCGCATATGAGCCACAGTCATTGGATTAAGAAAGATAGTTTGTCTGAAGCTGAAAGAGCAGCAGGTCAAGCTTATGCTAAAGAGAAAGGTTTGACACCTCCTTCAACAAATCATCAAAGTTCAGGAAATACTGAAGCTAAGGGAGCAGAAGCGATTTACAATCGAGTAAAAGCAGCTAAGAAGGTTCCACTTGATCATATTCCTTACAATCTACAACATACTGTTGAAGTTAAAAATGGTAGCTTAATTATACCTCATTACGACCATTACCATAACATCAAATTTGAGTGGTTTGACGAAGGACTTTATGAGGCACCTAAGGGGTATACTTTAGAAGAGCTATTTGAAACTGTGAAGTATTATGTCGAACATCCAAACGAACGTCCGCATTCAGATAGTGGTTGGGGCAATGCGAGCGACCATGTTCACAGAAACCAGAATAGTCAAACTGCTAACAATCAAACAGAGAAACCAACAGAGGAGAAACCTCAGACAGAAAAAATTGAGGAGGAAAAACCTCGCGAAGAAAAACCGAAAAATGAGAAAGCAGAATCTCCAAAACCAAAAGAACCAGAGGAATCAGAAGAAGAATCACCATCGGAACCAGAGGAACCTCAGGTTGAGACTGAAAAGGTAGAAGAAAAACTGAGAGAGGCGGAAGAGTTACTTAAAAAGATTCAGGATCCAATTCTCAAGTCCAATGCCAACGAAACTCTCATAGGATTAAAAAATAACCTGTCATTTGGTTCTCAGGACAACAATACTATTATGGCAGAATCTGAAAAGCTATTAGTTTTGCTAAAGGAGAGTAAGTAATTATACAACTATTATAGAAGATAAAAAGGGAGCAGAATATGGATTCTGTTCTCTTTTTCATGAAATTGTGAAAAAATTCTTGACATATTTTCTAAATAAAGTTAAACTATTTACTAGTTAATTAAATGGTTAAATACTAGTTAAGGAGTTGTTATGAAAAAAAGAAGTATCCTATGGCTTATGCTTGCCTTCGTTGTTCTTGTCTTAGGAGCTTGTGGACAAAAGACAGGTCAAGACAAGAGTGCTGAAACTAAGGGAATGAAGATTGTGACCAGTTTTTATCCTGTCTATTCCATGGTCAAAGAAATTTCTGGTGATTTGAATGACGTTCGGATGATTCAGTCTAGTTCTGGTATCCATTCCTTTGAACCTTCTGCAAATGATATTGCGGCCATCTATGATGCCGATGTTTTTGTTTATCATTCTCACACATTAGAGTCATGGGCGGGAAGTTTGGATCCAAGCCTACAAAAGTCCAAGGTAAAGGTGTTGGAAGCATCTGAAGGTATGACCTTGGAGCGCGTGCCTGGGTTAGAAGATATGCAGGCTGGAGATGGGATTGATGAGAAGACCTTGTACGATCCTCACACATGGTTAGATCCTGAAAAGGTTGCAGAAGAAGCACAGATAATTGCTGATAAGTTATCCGAACTAGACAGTGCTAACAAGGATACCTATCAGAAAAACGCACAAAGTTTTAGTGCTAAAGCTCATGATTTGACAAAGAAATACCAACCTATCTTTGAAAAAGCTAATCAAAAGACTTTTGTAACCCAACACACAGCCTTTTCATATTTAGCAAAACGATTTGGACTTAATCAACTTGGTATTGCAGGTATCTCTCCTGAACAAGAACCAAGTCCAAGACAACTAACAGAAATTCAGGAATTTGTTAAAACCTATAAGGTTAAAACGATTTTTACAGAGAGCAATGCTTCATCTAAGGTAGCGGACACTCTTGTCAAATCAACAGGTGTGAGTCTTAAAACCCTCAATCCTTTAGAGGCAGACCCACAAAATGACAAGTCCTACTTGGAAAATTTAGAAGAAAATATGGCTATCTTAGCTGAAGAATTGAAATGAGGAGATTATGAAGATTAATAAAAAATATCTAGCGGGATCTGCAGTGGTCCTTGCCTTAAGTGTCTGTGCTTATGCTTTAAATCAACATCAAGCACCTGAGAAAAAAGATGACAACCGTGTATCCTACGTTGATGGTAAAGAGTCTGAAGCTAAAAAGAATGAAACTCTGACACCAGACCAAGTTAACAAGAAGGAAGGCATAGAAGCTGAACAGATTGTTACCAAAATCACTGATCAAGGTTATGTGACTTCCCACGGCGACCACTTCCATTACTATAATGGTAAAGTGCCTTATGATGCTATCTTTAGTGAAGAACTGGTCATGAAAGATCCAAACTATCAGTTGCGTGATCAAGATATTGTCAATGAGATTAAAGGTGGCTATATCATCAAAGTTGATGGCAAATACTATGTCTATCTAAAAGATGCTAGCCATGCAGACAATGTTCGTACCAAAGACCAAATTGAGCGTCAGAAACGGGAAGGCACATCAGATAGAGGAAATGAAACTAAGGAAGTCCTTGCTGCACGAGCTCAAGGCCGATATACAACGGATGATGGTTATGTCTTTAATGCTGCAGATATCATTGAAGATACAGGTGATGCCTATATCGTTCCTCACGGTGGACATTATCACTACGTTCCAAAGAGTGCACTTTCCTCAAGCGAGTTGGCTGCTGCACAAGCCTATCTGGCTGGCAGGAGAAGTCAACCGAGTGTGACGGACTATAAACCGAATCCAAGTGTTGAACCAAGTCCTCAAGCAGATAACTCAGCTACAAACAAACCAGTAGCTCAAGCGGACGACCTTCAAAGTCTTCTTGCTCAGTTATATGCTTTACCAGTTAGTCAACGCTATCGAGAATCTGATGGTTTGGTATTTGACCCAGCTAAAATTACCAGTCGTACACCATCAGGGGTGGCCATTCCACACGGTAATCACTACCATTTCATTCCCTATAGTAGTATGTCTGATTTAGAACAAAAGATTGCTCGTTTGATGCCACTTTCAGGTCTTGTAACACCATCAAATCCTGTAGAAACTCCAAGCAAACCTAGTGGAGATCATGAACACAACCATGACCATGAAGATGCTAATCATGACCATCATAATGATGGAGAAGAGCACGATCATGGATTTGCAGCTGAGCGAGTGATTAGTGAGGATGAGCAAGGTTTTGTGGTTTCACATGGAGATCACAATCACTATTTCTTTAAAAAGGATTTATCAACAGAGCAGATTAAGGCTGCTCAGGAGCACTTGAAGGAACATCATCAGGTAGAACCTGTTAAACCACTTGCAAAAAATGTAGAAGCATTCTCTCGAGATGCCAGCGATGAAGAAAAGATAGCTTATATCTCTAAAACATATGGTGTTCCGCTTGAAGCGATCCGAATTTCAAATGGATTCTTTGTATTTGGAAATCCAGACCAGGCTTATGACCCAACTCACATTCACCCTTATGCAGTTCGAAAGGAACACGTTCGTATTCCTCTCCAAACAGGTGATGCAGAGCTTGATTTCCTAAACGAACTCTATACAACTGCTTTACGTGATGGCGTTTCTCCTTATAGTTTGCAGGTTGAAAATGGTAGCTTCGTCATTCCTCACGGTGATCATAATCACTACATCAAAGTACAAACTAAAGGCTATGAAGTGGCTTTGAAACATAAGATTCCTGCCTTGCAATCTAACTACCAACCAGGAGCCTTTGATGAAGCTACTGTTCAAAATAAGGTTGATCAACTTCTAGCAGAAAGTCGTGAAGTTTATAAAGATAAACCAATTTTACAAAGACAAATTGAGCTTGCTTTGGGGCAATTCTCTGAAAATATGAAGAAACTCTCAACCAACTCAACTGCAGGATATTTGACAGCTTTGGATTTGTTTGATAAGCAGTATATCCACGTTGACTCTAGTGTAAAACCAACAGAAATCAGTCCTTTAGACAAGAAATATCAAGCTTTAGTAGATAAGATTAATACCTTGGATACGGATGCTTATGGACTTCCTAAAAAGGATCTCTTGGCTCAACTCCAAGAAAATAAATTAGCCCAAGATGAAGCTGGTTTAGATGCTGTTGAAGCTAAACTAGAAGCACTTCAGGACTTTAATGATCGTACTGGAGTTACAACAGTCGAGTACATTAAGTATTTCTATCAACATTTATCTGATAATCACTTAAATGACACTCTTAGAAATAAAGTTGCCAACTTAACTTGGACCCTTTATCAGTCACAATCCTTCCTTAAGGCGACTGACTTAAACAAACTCTTCCCTGAAATCTATCAAACAAAATTAGAGGTAGAAGAAGCAGTGAAGAATGAATCTGTTGCTCATAAACCTTCTGAAACGATTTTAGATACTGAAAAAGTGGATGGTCATAGTGCAAAAACTGCAGTTTATGAATTTTTGAAAGGTTTGTATGATGATATTAAGCCTGAGGAACAAAGCAATCATGTTCGAAAAGGTCAAGTAGAAGAACTCTTAACAAAAGCTGATGAATTAGTGGCTCAAGTTAAAGAAGAAGGTGTTAAAGCTTCCCTTGCTGACGAAGTGAAAAATCTGAAAGCTGCTCTAGATAAAGACGATGCAGACCTTGATGAACTAAACACACAAGTTCAAGATCTTCTAAAACGAATTTCACAAATCATTCAGACTGAACGTGAGAATGCTAATCAAGACCCAGAGGTTTTAGTTCTTTATCAAAAACTATACAACGGAGTTATTGCCCTTCATACTTATTTGGAAGTGAATAATGGTTCTGATGCTGACTTTGAAAAAGTCGATGCTCTGTTTGATAAACTAGCAGCAGCTAGCAAAGACAAGCAAGCTCTTTTATCTCTTGCTCAAGAAATCGTTTTGTTAAACGAAGAATTTCAATCCAAAGTTAAGCCAGCTGAAGCTAGCACAGAAACAGCCAATACAGAAACAAACGATAAGCAAGCTGAGTCAAACATAACTCCTGCAACTAGCTCTCCAGAAACAAGAGAAAAAGTAGCAGAATAACAAAAAGTTCAGACAGCTACCGTGTCAAAAGTAGGCTGCTGATAAAAAAGAGGTCGGGAATGTTTTCCCGATCTCTTTAGTCTTTATAAGACACAATTCCAACGATAGTGTCAACAGCACGCTCCATAGTTTGAAGGCTGACGTATTCAAAACGACCGTGCATATTTTCACCACCAGCAAAGATATTTGGTGTAGGAATTCCCATAAAGGAAATTTTAGAACCGTCTGTTCCTCCACGGATAGGTTCGATAATTGGTGTAATATCAAGACTTTCCATGACTGCTTTAGCGATGGTGATTGGAGTCATATCTTTTTCGATGACTTCCTTCATGTTGTAATACTGGTCTGTCAAAGTCAAGGTTACACGATCACTACCAAGTTCTTGGTTCATCTTATCAGCAATAGCTTGCATGGCATCTTTACGCGCTTCGAAGTTTTCTTTTTCGAAGTCACGAATGATGTAGCTGGCACGCGCTTCCTCAACACTACCAGTTATATCCATGAGATGGTAGAAACCTTGGTAACCATCAGTCAATTCAGGTCGATCACCAGCTGGAAGTTGGTTGTGGAAATCAATCGCTAACTGAAGGGCGTTAACCATCTGTCCTTTAGCCGTTCCTGGGTGAACATTACGACCTTGGAAATGAAGTTCAGCACCGGCGGCTGAGAAGGTTTCGTATTGCAATTCCCCAAGAGGTCCGCCATCAACTGTATAAGCAAAGTCAACATTGAAGTCCTCTGCATCAAATTTATTGGCACCAACACCGATTTCTTCATCAGGTCCGAAGCCAACACGGATTTCACAGTGTTTAATCTCAGGATGAGCAGTCAAGTATTCGATAGCTGTCATGATTTCAGCGATACCAGATTTGTCATCAGCCCCGAGCAAAGTAGTTCCATCAGTAGTTATCAAGGTTTGCCCAGGATATTTCTCTAGGTTCTTGAAATCTGCTGGATTAAGCTTGAAACCAGAATTACCAAGCTCGATAACACCACCGTCGTAGTTTTCAATAACTTGTGGATTGACACCTTCAGCATTAAAATCAGCTGTATCCATGTGGGAGATAAAACCGATCTTACGAGTCAAACTTGGGTCGTTGGCTGGTAAGGTTCCGATAGCAAAACCGTTTGGTAGGTAGTAAACATTTTGCAAACCAACACGTTTCATCTCAGGGATGAGGACATTGGTTGCGAAGTCTACTTGACTTTGAGTACTTGGTGTAGTGGTTGAATGTTCGTCAGAACGAGTATTGACTTTGACATAAGTCAAAAAACGCTCCAACAATGTTGGATATTTCATCGTAACTCCTTTTTTCCTTCTTTTAAAACCATTGTATCATAGAAAGAATAGAAAAACAAAAGTCAGAAGGGAGGTAATATTCTTATGTTAGCGTTTACTTATGGCTGTTTTAGTGATACAATAAAAAAGATAAAAATATCACAAGGATGCAGAGATGAAAAAAGCGATTTTAATGATGACATTTGGTTCCCCAGAAGAGATTACCTTTGAAGGAGTAGCCGACTTTTTTACCAACATTCGTCGTGGAGTTCGACCTCAAGATCACGAGATTCAAACACTTTATGATAATTATGTTCGAATTGGAGGAACTCCACTTCAAAAAATTACCCGTGAAGAAGTTGCCTTAGTAGATGCTAGATTGGGAAACGAATATAGTGTCTATTTTGCCAATAAATTTTCACCCCCCTTTATTCCAGATGTGATTCGGAAAATGGAAGCAGATGGAATTGAAAAGTGTATTTGCTTGATTTTGGAGCCACACTATTCCTTTTACTCTGTCATGGGGTACGAAAAGTTTCTGGAAAGCAAACAAATTCAGTTTTTAGTTATTAAGGACTGGTATCAAGAAGAAGCCCTATTAAACTATTGGACAGCTGAAATTGCTAAGATTTTAAAAGAAAAGGTGAAACAGGATAGCTTTAAAGTCATCTTTTCTGCCCACAGTGTGCCCATTTTTGCCTTGGATTTTGGTGATCCCTATATCGACCAGATTTTCGAGAATAGCAAGTTAATTGCTGAGAAATTAGGCTTGAAACCAGAGCAATATACCAACACTTGGCAGAGTGAAAGTGATATTGGTGTTCCTTGGATTAAACCAGATGTTCTGGAATATCTTAGAGAACAGGAAGAACATCCAGAGCATTATATTTTTGTACCTATTAGTTTTATTAGTGAACACATTGAAGTTTTGTTTGACAACGATGTGGAATGTCATGACTTGTGTCAGGAATTGGAGGTGAACTACCATCGTCCACCAATGCCAAATACAGATTCTCGTTTGATTGATGCCTTGGTCAATATTATCCGAGCTAACGAACATAAGGAATTTAGAGAATTCCTCCCAGAAGAAGAGACCTTTGATGAATTAGTCCCTTCGGATGAAACTAAGAATATTTTAGATGAATCACAAGACTTACAAATGCCAGAATTTGTTAAAAAATTAATTGAGAAAAAAGGTCGTGAAAATGTCAAGATGCCTTATTTAATCAAAAAAATGCTTGAAAAAGCTGGCAAATTACCCAAAGACTAAGTGAAAATAGAAAAGAACTGGTAATACTCTTCGAAAATCAAATTCAAACTGCGTCAGCGTCGCCTTGCCGTACTCAAGTACAGCCTGCGGCTAGTTTCCTAGTTTGCTCTTTGATTTTCATTGAGTATAAGGTTTGTTTCAGATTTCTGCTAAGGCAGTATATAACTTAGAAGGTGAAAGAAAAAGCGGTGGGACAGAAATCGATAGACAAAGTCTTGATTTCGTAGTCCCAGCCCCGCGAGGATGATTAGGAGCTTTTTGGAGTCTAAAAGACGAACAAAAAGTTCAATTAGCTACCGCGTCAAATTATGATTGATAATCATTGATAATAAAAAGTGAGGTCGGGATCGTTTTGTCCCAACCTCTTTTTAGGAGACTAGTATTTTTTTGACCTAGTTTTTTCTTATTTACCCAAACAAAATTGGCTGAACAACTGTGTAATGAGTTCATCTGGAGCAGCATCCCCAGTGATTTCTCCGAGGATTTCCCAAGTACGTGTCAAATCAACTTGAAGTAAGTCAACTGGCATACCGAGCTCAAGTCCTTCGTTAACAGCTTGCAGGCTTTCAACTGCCTTTTCAATTAAAGAAATGTGGCGAGCATTGGACAAGTAAGTAGCATCTTGTTCGACCAAGCCAGCATTTTCAAAGAAGAGGTTATTGATGCGCTCTTCAATCTTATTAATATTTTGGTTTTTAAGAACTGAAATACGGATGACGTCTTCAGGAAGTTCCTGAGTTTCAATAGCCTCAGGTAGGTCAGTTTTGTTGAGAAGAATGATTCGATTAGTATCTTGACTAATTTCAAGAAGTTGTCGGTCTTGGGCAGTTAGAGGTTCGCTGGCGTTTAAGACAAGTAGTACCAAGTCAGCTTCCTTAAGGGCTTTTTTCGAACGCTCAACACCGATTTGTTCTACAATGTCATCTGTTTCACGAATACCGGCTGTATCAATCAATTTGAGAGGTACACCATTGATGTTGACGTATTCTTCGATGACATCACGGGTGGTACCGGCGATGTCGGTTACGATTGCCTTGTCTTCACGCAAGAGGTTGTTGAGAAGGCTGGATTTTCCAACGTTGGGTCGTCCGATGATGGCAGTGGAAATTCCTTCACGGAGGATTTTACCACGTCGGGCTGTTCGAAGGAGATTGGTTAGCAATTGCTCAAACTCAATAGTCTTCTCGCGAACTACGGCAGTAGTAGCTTCCTCAACATCGTCATACTCAGGATAATCAATATTAACCTCGACTTGGGCTAGTGTATTGAGGATCTCCTGACGAGTATTGTTAATGAGGTCAGATAAAGAACCGTCTAGTTGCTTGACTGCAATATTCATGGCCTTGTCTGTCTTGGCACGGATGATATCCATAACAGCCTCGGCCTGAGTCAAGTCTACACGACCGTTAAGGAAGGCACGCTTGGTAAATTCTCCAGGTTCTGCCATACGAGCACCTTCACGGATAGCCAGTTGAAGAATTTCATTGGTTACAGCGATTCCACCGTGGGTGTTAATCTCGATGATATCCTCACGAGTGAAGGTCTTTGGAGACTTCATAGCTCCCACCATAACCTCATCCATGACCTTACCTGTCTGTGGGTCAACGATGTGGCCGTAGTTAAGTGTATGGCTGTCAACCTTACTTAAATCCTTGCCTTTAAAAATTTTTTGTGCAATAGCAAAGCTATTCGTTCCGCTTAAACGAACAATCCCAATAGCACCTTCACCTAGTGGAGTGGAGATTGCTGCAATGGTATCAAATTCCCGTGTAATCATTTCAATTCCTTTATAGTTTATTTGTTTGTATTGACTAATATCTCTTAAAATTGTAACAAAATATAGTGTTTTATTCAACGAATGGCACTTATAAAGAAAAGCCTAAGCAGATTGCTTAAGCTTTATTTAGTGCGCATTTCACCTTGTGGGAAATAGGTTCCTTCAGGCATATCGTTGATAATGACATGAACAGCAGATTGAGGGGCTCCAGTGTTGCGGACAACAGCTTCCGTTACTTCCTTAGCAAGAGCTTTCTTTTGCTCGAGCGTGCGACCTTCAAATAAATCGATGCGTACAAATGGCATAGTAGCTTCCTCCACTAGTTTTTGATTTCTTCTATTTTACCACATTTTGCCGTTTAAAGCTTCAGAAAATTATGATATACTAGAATGTAGCAAAAATTTAGAAATGGACGTGAAATAGAAGCATGGCACAGTTGTATTATCGTTATGGGACCATGAACTCTGGTAAGACGATTGAGATTCTTAAAGTAGCCTATAACTATGAGGAGCAAGGCAAAAGTGTTGTCATCATGACTTCAGCTCTTGATACCAGAGATGGTGTTGGCTATGTTTCAAGTCGGATTGGGATGAAAAGACCAGCAGTTGCTATTGAGGAAACGACTGATATCTTTGGATTTATCCGAGATTTACCAGAAACACCTTACTGTGTACTTGTCGATGAAGCCCAGTTTTTAAAGCGTCACCATGTTTACGATCTAGCTCGTGTTGTGGATGAGTTAGACATACCTGTTATGGCATTTGGTTTAAAAAATGACTTTCGTAATGAACTATTCGAAGGTTCAAAATATCTTCTGCTCTTAGCAGATAAGATTGACGAAATCAAGACCATTTGCCAGTATTGCAAGAAAAAAGCGACCATGGTCTTGCGTACGCAGAATGGTCTGCCAGTCTATGATGGTGAGCAGATCCAGATTGGTGGCAATGAAACCTATATCTCGGTTTGCCGTAAACATTATTTTGCACCACTGATAACATCTAAAAAGGAACAAGATAATGACAATTGAACTAAGAGATGTTACAATGGAAAATTATTTTGATGTTCTAAATTTGGATGTTAAGGAATATCAAAAACAATTTATTGCTACTAACGCAATTAGTTTAGCTGAAGCATATGTCTACACAAAAAATGGAGATTTTGTAGCTCCATTGGCAGTTTATGATAATGATGCAATCATAGGTTTTGTGATGTTAGCTTATGATAAAAAAATCGGAATTAGTAATGGAAATTATTTACTATTTCGTTTCATGATTGATAAGCATTTTCAAAATCAAGGATATTTTAAACCAATTATGGATAAGGTGCTAGACTATGTTCGGACAGAGACAGCAGGTTTATCCAATAAACTTTGGTTGTCTTATGAACCAGAAAATAAACATGCAAGATCTTGTTACCTCAGTTATGGATTTAAAGAAACTGGGGAAAAATTTGAGAACGAAGTAGTAGCAATCTATGATTTAACAATTGAGAAATAAGGAGAAAAAATGAACATCTATGATCAACTACAAGCTGTAGAAGACCGTTATGAAGAGTTGGGAGAATTGCTGAGCGACCCTGATGTGGTCTCTGATACCAAGCGTTTCATGGAGCTTTCAAAAGAGGAAGCTTCTACTCGTGATACCGTAACTGCCTATCGCGAATACAAACAAGTCCTTCAAAACATTATCGATGCCGAAGAGATGATTAAAGAATCAGGTGGAGATGCGGACTTGGAAGAAATGGCCAAGCAAGAACTCAAAGATGCCAAGGCTGAAAAAGAAGAATACGAAGAAAAACTAAAAATCTTGCTTCTTCCTAAAGATCCAAACGATGATAAGAACATCATCCTTGAAATCCGTGGAGCTGCTGGTGGAGATGAGGCAGCCCTCTTTGCTGGTGACCTTCTAACAATGTACCAAAAGTATGCTGAAGCCCAAGGTTGGCGCTTTGAAGTCATGGAAGCCTCTATGAACGGTGTTGGTGGTTTCAAAGAAGTGGTTGCCATGGTTTCAGGTCAGTCAGTTTACTCTAAGCTTAAGTATGAGTCTGGTGCCCATCGTGTTCAACGTGTCCCTGTGACAGAAAGCCAAGGTCGTGTTCATACCTCGACAGCGACAGTTCTAGTCATGCCTGAAGTGGAGGAAGTAGAGTACGATATTGATCCGAAAGACCTACGTGTCGATATCTACCATGCATCAGGTGCTGGTGGACAGAACGTCAATAAGGTTGCGACTGCCGTTCGTATCGTTCACTTGCCAACCAATATCAAGGTTGAAATGCAGGAAGAACGTACCCAGCAGAAAAACCGTGAGAAGGCTATGAAGATTATTCGTGCGCGTGTTGCTGACCACTTTGCACAGATTGCCCAAGACGAGCAGGACGCTGAGCGTAAGTCAACAATCGGAACTGGTGACCGTTCAGAACGTATTCGTACCTATAACTTCCCACAAAACCGTGTCACTGACCACCGTATTGGCTTGACTCTTCAAAAACTAGATACTATTTTGTCTGGTAAACTAGATGAAGTTGTGGACGCCTTGGTTCTTTACGACCAAACTCAAAAATTGGAAGAATTAAACAAATAATGAAATTAGCTCAAATTTTTAAGGATTTTGAGGAAAAGTTGATAGCACAGGGAGAGGAAGCAGAAAGCCTCTCCTTTGTCTATCGTAGCCTGAAAAATCTATCTTTTACAGACTTCGTCTTTGCTCTTCAGCAAGAAATTTCAGAGGAAGAAAGACGATTTGTAGAGGATATTTACACGAAACTGGTAGCTCATATACCCGCCCAGTATATTATTGGTCATGCTGAATTCTTTGAGATGCAGTTAAAAGTAGATGAGCGGGTCTTGATTCCTCGACCAGAGACAGAAGAGTTGGTGGAACTCATTTTGGCTGAGAATCCAAAGGAAAACCTCAAAGTTCTGGATATCGGAACAGGGAGTGGTGCTATTGCTCTTGCCTTAGCTAAAAATAGACCTGATTGGACAATCACAGCTGCCGATATTTCTCAAGATGCTTTGGATCTGGCGATGGAAAACGCTAATAAACAAGGTCTAACATTATCCTTTATTAAATCTGACTGTTTTTCCGAAATTTCTTCAAAATATGATATAATTGTATCCAATCCACCTTACATATCTCGAGTAGATGAGGCAGAAGTAGGTTTGAATGTTCTCCATTCAGAGCCACATTTAGCCCTCTTTGCAGATGAGGATGGTCTAGCGATCTATCGCAGAATTGCGGAAGAATCAAAGGACTTCCTAAATGATGGTGGTAAGATTTATCTTGAAATTGGCTACAAACAAGGACAAAGTGTACCTGCTCTCTTTAAGGAAAATTTTCCCGAGAAGCGAGTTCGAACTCTGAAAGACCAATTTGGCCAAGATAGGATGGTTGTCATTGATGATGGAGAAAATTAAGCACGAGCTTGAAAATGGTGGAGCTGTTGTTTTGCCAACGGAAACAGTTTATGGACTTTTTGCAAAAGCATTGGATAAAAAGGCAGTTGACCATGTTTATCAGCTTAAACGTCGCCCAAGAGACAAGGCACTTAATCTCAATGTCGCAAGTTTAGACGATATCTTGAACTTTTCTAAGAATCAGCCACCTTATCTCAATAAACTGGTTGAAAGTTTTTTGCCAGGCCCTTTGACCATTATCTTAGAAGCTAATGACAAGGTTCCTTACTGGGTCAATTCAGATTTGACGACTGTTGGATTTCGCATGCCGAGTCATCCAGTAACTCTGGACTTGATTCGTGAGTTTGGCCCCTTAATCGGACCTTCTGCCAATATCTCAGGGCAATCAAGTGGAGTAGATTTTCACAAGATTCTTCAAGATTTTGACCAAGAGGTCTTGGGACTAGAAGACGATGCTTTTTTAACAGGTCAGGATTCGACTATTTTAGACCTATCTGGTGACAAGGTGAAGATTCTACGCCAAGGAGCGATTACTCGAGAAGATATCCTTGTCAAGATACCAACAATTCCTTTTGAGGAGGTATGATATGCTACGTGATTTGAAAACAACAGATGTTGCAGCTATTTATGAGATTAACAAAGAAACTTTAGGCTATTCGTTTAGTTTAGAGGAAACGGCTAGTCAAATAGTTAAGTTATCTCAAGACTCCCATCACTACCTACTGGGTTTCGAGGATTTTACCAGCCATGACTTACTTGGTTATGTTCATGCCGAGGTTTATGAATCCCTTTATTCAAAACCAGGTTTTAATATTCTAGCTTTAGCAGTTTTACCTCAAATGCAAGGTAAAGGAATCGGTAAAGCTTTGCTTGAAGGGTTGGAGCAAGAAACAAAAAGACGCGGTTATGAGTTTATTCGCTTAAATTCTGCAGACCATCGTCTGGGTGCCCATGCATTTTACGAAAAAGTTGGTTATACTTGTGATAAAGTGCAGAAACGGTTTATTCGCATTTTTTAGTTTGGATTTTATATTCTTGTTGTAAAAACAAACTAAAAGACCTGTCACACTATAAAGGAGAAGACATATGATTTTTGACAAAGATGATTTTAAAGCTTATGACGCAGATCTTTGGAATGCTATTGCTAAGGAAGAAGAACGCCAACAAAACAACATCGAGTTGATTGCTTCTGAAAACGTCGTTTCTAAGGCTGTAATGGCAGCTCAAGGGTCTATCTTGACCAATAAATACGCCGAAGGTTACCCAGGACGTCGTTATTACGGTGGTACTGATGTAGTAGATATCGTTGAAAGTCTAGCTATTGAACGTGCAAAAGAAATCTTCGGTGCCAAGTTTGCCAATGTCCAACCTCACTCAGGAAGTCAAGCCAACTGTGCAGCCTATATGGCTTTAATTGAGCCAGGTGATACGGTCATGGGAATGGATTTGGCAGCAGGTGGTCACTTGACCCACGGAGCTCCTGTAAGCTTCTCTGGTCAAACCTACAACTTTGTTTCTTATAGTGTTGATCCTGAGACTGAACTCTTGGACTTTGACGCCATCTTGAAACAAGCTCAAGAAGTGAAACCCAAATTAATCGTTGCTGGTGCTTCAGCTTATTCTCAAATTATCGATTTCTCCAAATTCCGTGAGATTGCTGATGCTGTTGGTGCTAAACTCATGGTAGATATGGCTCATATTGCTGGTTTGGTTGCTGCAGGTCTTCATCCAAGTCCAATCCCTTATGCACATATTACAACAACAACGACCCACAAAACCCTTCGTGGACCACGTGGTGGTTTGATTTTGACTAATGACGAAGACCTTGCTAAGAAGATTAATTCTGCTATTTTCCCAGGTATCCAAGGTGGGCCATTAGAGCACGTTGTTGCTGCTAAGGCTGTTGCCTTTAAAGAGGTATTGGACCCAGCCTTCAAGGAATATGCAGCAAATGTTATTAAGAACAGCAAAGCCATGGCGGAGGTCTTCTTGCAAGATCCTGATTTCCGTATTATCTCTGGTGGTACAGAAAATCACCTCTTCCTAGTGGATGTAACCAAGGTTGTAGAAAACGGAAAAGTTGCTCAAAACTTGCTAGATGAGGTCAATATTACCCTAAATAAAAACTCAATCCCTTACGAAACTTTGTCACCATTTAAGACAAGTGGTATTCGTATCGGTGCAGCAGCAACAACTGCACGTGGATTTGGTCAAGAAGAAAGTCGTAAAGTGGCTGAGCTTATCATTAAAGCCCTTAAAAATGCAGAAAATGAAGCTGTCTTAGAAGAAGTGAGAAGAGAAGTCAAAGCCTTGACAGATGCCTTCCCATTGTATGAGGACTAATACTATTATGGACATTTATATTAAGAAAGCTATTATCCATCAGTTCAGCCCGGATGACACAGAGTTGTTTCTAGCGGATAAATTTCTCAATATCACTCCAAAAATCGAGGAATACTTGCGTAAAAAAGTGGAGCGTGTGTATTCAGATGAAGCTAAGACTGGGATTTTCGAAGAAGAAAATCCCTTCTTCAATCACATCACAGACGACTTATTGGAGACTTCAGTAACACTGGCAAATCTCTGGAAAGAGGAATTCAGTATTTCTGAAAATCTCAAGACTAACGACTTGATTTTTGTGCAGTTTTCTAAAGAAGGAGTAGAGCATTTTGCTTTTTTACGTATTGCCCTGCGTGAGACCTTGACCCACCTCGGTGGAGAGGTTGATAATCCAATCAAGCTGACTCAGAATAACCTGCCTGGATTTGGTACAGGGGCTGACGAGGCCTTAGTGGTCAATCTTCAAAGCCGAAAATATCATCTGATCGAAAAACGAATCAAGTATAACGGGACTTTTTTAAACTATTTTTCTGAGAATCTGATCCAGGCTCAGCCAAAGATTTCACCTAAAAAGTCTATCAAGGAACTTGAAAAAACGGCTCAGAGAATTGCTGAAACATTTAATACAGATGATTTTCAATTTCAATCTAAGGTCAAGTCTGCTATTTTCAACAACCTTGAAGAAAGCAATGAATTGTCTCCAGAAAAATTGGCAAATGACCTTTTTGACAACAATCTCACTGCACGTCTTAGCTTTATTGACCAAGTCAAGGAAGCAGTGCCAGAGCCAGTTCAGTTTGATGAAATCGATGCTAGTCGTCAATTAAAGAAATTTGAAAACCAAAAGCTTTCTCTGTCAAATGGGATTGAGTTAATCGTACCCAATAATATTTACCAAGATGCTGAGTCGGTCGAATTTATCCAAAATGACAATGGAACCTACTCTATCTTAATCAAAAACATCGAGGATATACAAAGCAAATAATGTTTAAATTTATAAGAAGGGTCTTGGTGCTTGTTCTTATCTTATTTACTGGCTATAAACTTTTCCATATGTATCGGGATGTAAAGCAGGTCATGACCTATCAATCCTTGGTACGAGAGGTTTTAAGTGAGCAAGATACGCCAGCAAATGAAGAACTAGTCCTGGCCATGATTTATACCGAAACCAAAGGGAAAGAAAGCGACGTGATGCAGTCAAGTGAGTCTGCTAGTGGAACTACAAATACGATTTCTGACAATAGGAGTAGTATTCGTCAGGGAATTCAAACCTTGACAGAGAATCTTTATTTAGCTCAAGAAAAGGGTGTAGATGCTTGGACTGCTGTACAGGCCTATAACTTTGGGCCTGCTTATATTGATTTTATCGCCCAAAATGGGAAAGAAAATACCCTTGCCCTAGCTAAACAATACTCAAGAGATACCGTTGCTCCGATTTTAGGAAATACAACTGGAAAAACCTATCGATATGTCAATCCAATTTCCATCTTTCAAGGTGGAGAACTTTATGTAGATGGAGGGAACTATTATTACTCTAGACAGGTTCAACTAAATCTCTATATTATTAAATTTTTTAATCTATTTTAAGCACTTAGAAAATTCTAGGTGTTTTTATAAGCTTTCTTTAAGGCTAATAGACTATCCTAGATAGGAAAAGGAGGAACGTCTCATGCGAAAGAAATTCTTTCTGACTAGTGCTGCAGTTCTTTTAGCAGTTGCAACTTTGCAAAGCGCTCAAGCAGCCACTGATGTTCAAAAAGTAATTGATGAAACTTATGTTCAACCTGAGTACGTCTTGGGTTCTTCTCTCACTGAAGATCAAAAAAATCAAACATTAAAAAAACTCGGCTATAACGCCTCTACAGATACCAAAGAACTGAAGACTATGACGCCAGATGTCTACTCAAAGATTATGAACGTCGCCAATGACTCTAGTCTCCAGCTCTATTCGTCTGCAAAAATTCAAAAATTAGGTGAAAAATCTCCACTTGAAGTGAAGATTGAAACCCCTGAAAATATTACTAAAGTGACCCAAGATATGTACCGTAATGCGGCCGTTACCTTGGGTGTGGAACATGCTCGTATCACCGTTGCTGCACCAATCCCTGTAACAGGTGAAAGTGCCCTAGCAGGTATTTACTATTCACTAGAATCTAATGGTGTTCAACTTCCTCAAGAAAATAAAGACCTAGCTCAGGAAGAACTAAAAGCCTTGTCAGACATCAACGACGAAAACAAGGACAAATCAGGCTATGATGCCAATAAACTCAATGTAGCCCTTGCCGATATCAAATCTGCTATCGCTAAAGCTAAAGAGTCCAAGGGTGAGCTTACTGAAGATGATGTTCGTAAGATTGTTGAAGATACGTTGAAAAATTATAAGTTGGATCAGGTTATAACAGGAAATCAGATCAATATCATCATCAACTTTGCCTTCAATCTTTCCAAGAGTGATATTCTCAATAACGAAGATTTCACAAAGACTCTAAAGGATCTGAAACAAAGTATCGTCGCGCAAGCAGGAGATAGTTTTAGCAATATAGACCTTAACTTTGATGCTAATAAAGCTATTCAAGACGGTGGCAATATCCTCAGTGCTATTTGGCAAGCAATTGTAAACTTTTTCAAGAGTTTTGGTGCTTAGGGTAATTCATGGTATAATAGATGGTAACAGAACAGTTGCCGTCTTTTTTTGTCGGCTGATAGAAAGTGAAAAATATGTTAAAGAAAAATGATATTGTAGAAGTAGAGATTGTCGATTTGACACATGAAGGAGCAGGTGTTGCCAAGGTAGATGGCTTGGTCTTTTTTGTAGAGAATGCTCTACCGACTGAGAAAATCCTCATGCGTGTCCTTAAAGTCAACAAGAAGATTGGTTTTGGTAAAGTCGAGGAATACCTTACGCAATCTCCACATCGTAACCAAGACTTAGATTTGGCTTACTTGCGTTCTGGAATCGCTGACCTAGGTCATCTAGCTTATCCAGAGCAACTCAAGTTCAAAAACAAGCAAGTAAAAGACAGTCTTTATAAGATTGCTGGAATTTCAGATGCAGAGGTTGCTGATACTCTTGGTATGGAAAATCCTATCAAGTATCGCAACAAGGCCCAGGTTCCTGTACGTAAAGTAAATGGTGTTCTAGAAACTGGCTTTTTCCGTAAAAATTCTCATGACCTTATGCCTCTAGAAGATTTTTATATTCAGGATCCAGTCATTGACCAGGTTATTGTGGCTTTGCGAGATTTGCTCCGTCGATATGATTTGAAGCCTTATGATGAAAAGGAACAGTCTGGTTTGATTCGTAACCTTGTTGTGCGTCGTGGACACCATTCAGGACAAATCATGGTTATCATAGTGTGTACACGTCCTAAAGTTTTCCGAGTAGAACAATTGATTGAACAACTAATCAAGCAATTTCCAGAAATTGTGTCTGTTATGCAGAATATCAATGACCAAAATACCAATGCCATTTTCGGGAAAGAATGGCGTACGATTTATGGTCAAGATTACATTACTGACCAAATGTTGGGCAATGATTTCCAAATCTCTGGACCAGCCTTTTACCAGGTCAATACAGAAATGGCAGAGAAGCTTTATCAGACAGCTATTGACTTTGCGGAGTTAAGTGAAGATGATGTGGTCATTGATGCTTACTCAGGAATTGGGACTATTGGCTTATCCGTCGCTAAGCATGTCAAGGAAGTCTATGGAGTAGAGGTCATCCCAGAAGCGGTAGAGAATAGCCAGAAAAATGCTGCTTTAAACAATATCAGCAATGCCCACTATGTTTGTGATACTGCTGAAAATGCCATGAAGAATTGGCTCAAGGAAGGCATCCAACCAACTGCCATCCTGGTTGACCCACCACGCAAGGGCTTGACTGAAAGCTTTATCAAAGCAAGCGCCCAAATAGGAGCTGACCGTATCGCCTATATCTCTTGTAATGTAGCAACCATGGCTCGAGATATCAAACTCTATCAAGAGCTAGGCTATGAATTGAAGAAAGTCCAGCCAGTGGATCTATTTCCACAAACGCACCACGTGGAGTGTGTAGCTTTGATGGTAAAAGCCTAGAAACCTTGTAACGAAAGGGATAATCAAAAGCCTTGATTGTAAGGCTTTTTTTGCATTTTTGTGATAGAATATAGGTAGTTATAATCGACAGCAACTAAGAAGCAGTAAAAATATTATTCATAAAATAATCAAGATAAGGGCAATAAAATGACAGCAATTGACAAAAAGAATTTAAAAAATTATCTTTATTGTACATTTGGAATTACTTATATAGCTTGGGGGATTCTTGCCATAATTACGCAATCTCATATTTTTGGATTAGAAACGATTATAGGAAGAACTTTACATATAGTAGGTGCACTTGGACCAGCTATTGCAAGTGGCTTTTATTTGAAAAGGAATAATAGACTTCCTGCGAAACTAAAATCCTAGTTCACGGTTGATAATGCCAGCAATCAAATTCATTCGTAATCCGAAGCGTTTACGTCGATTTCGATAGGTTGTTGAAAATATTTTAAACGTTTTTAC
>NZ_JASHBO010000014.1:0-71975 GCF_047464615.1 Streptococcus infantis | reverse complement strand
TTGTAGACTATATTGATTACTACAACAATAAACGAATTAAGGTAAAACTAAAAGGACTCAGTCCTGTGCAATACAGAACTAAATCCTTTGAATAAATTAATTGTCTAACTTTTTGGGGTCAGTACATCTTGTTTAAGACAAGATAGGGTTTTTGTATTAGATTACAAGCAGTATAAGTGTTAGGAATATGACTAGTGTAATCATACTAATTTAGTGATACTTGTAAAAAGTGCCTATCTAGCTAAAATGAAAGTTATCGTCTTTTTTGCTACTTCATTTCCAAGACGTCCAAGTAAAATCTCACTACTTGATCTTCCTTATAGGATTTTCCTTTTTTGAGCCACCAGGTTAGTGTTTCGATAAAGTTAGTTACGACAAAGTGCTTGAGATAGGAAGTAGGAATATTAGGATAGGAAACTTGCAAGTCCTCTGCTACCATGGGGTAAACATGATGTTCTAGCTCTTTCTGTAATTGACGGAGGAAGTAGTCGTTTTTAGAGAAAAGAAGACTGGTAACGTGGTCTTGGTTTTTCTTAAAATGCGAAAAGATATGAGCTAAATAAGCTTCTATAGTTATATTTTCCTCGCGTTCAAAAAGATGATGAAAGAGATACCGACAGAGCTCATCTAGGAGTAATTCCTTGCTCTCATAGTGACAGTAAAAGGTAGAACGTCCAACATCTGCGAGATCAATGATATCCTGAACAGTAGTAGCCTCGTAGCCCTTAGCATTCAAAAGTTGTAGAAAAGCTTGATAGATGGCTTTTTTTGTTTTACTGATACGGCGGTCAATGTTAGTCATATGGACATTTGAGGCAAATTGTTCAGAACTGAATAAAGCTGACCTTTTGCTTCTATCCTTTCTTTGAGTTTTAGTGGATAATGATAATGAACAAGATGTTCATGAATCTATTATAACAAAGGAATGAGAAATATGAAGGCAAAATATGCTGTTTGGGTGGCTTTTTTCTTAAATTTGACTTATGCTATTGTCGAGTTTATTGCAGGTGGAGTATTTGGTTCGAGCGCTGTTCTTGCTGACTCTGTCCATGATTTGGGAGATGCCATCGCAATTGGTGTATCAGCCGTTCTTGAAACAATTTCCAATCGTGAAGAAGATAGTCACTACACCTTGGGTTACAAACGGTTTAGTCTCTTAGGAGCCTTGGTAACGGCTGTGATTCTCATGACAGGGTCCGTTTTGGTCATTTTGGAAAATATAACAAAACTCTTTCATCCACAAGCGGTCAATGATGAAGGAATCCTCTGGTTAGGAATCATTGCTGTCAGCGTTAATGTAATAGCAAGTCTAGTAGTTCGTAAGGGAAAAACCAAGAATGAGTCTATTTTGAGCCTTCATTTTATAGAAGATACTCTGGGTTGGGTGGCTGTTATCCTAATGGCCATTGTTCTGCGATTTACCGACTGGTATATTCTGGATTCGCTCTTATCTCTGATCATTTCTTTCTTTATTCTCTCAAAAGCTATTCCTCGTTTTTGGTCTACGCTCAAGATTTTCCTTGATGCTGTGCCAGAAGGTGTCGATATCAAGCAAGTCAAGAGTGATTTGGAGCAATTGGACCATGTCGCTAGTATCAATCAGCTTAATCTCTGGACCATGGATGGTTTGGAAAAAAATGCCATTGTCCATGTTTGTCTAAAAGAAATTGAACAGATGGAGGTTTGTAAAGAATCCATTCGAACCCTACTCAAAGATTGTGGTTTTCAAAATATCACCATTGAGGTTGATGCAGACCTAGAAACACACCAAGCCCATAAGCGAAAGGTGTGTGAGTTGGAGAGAAGTTATGAGCATCATCATTAGAAAAAAGTGAAAAATGATTGGGTACTATCTTATTTGGAATAGAGAACTTTCTTTATTATTTAAGTACTTTAAAAGATTGGTAAGTTAAGAGCATTGTACAAACTCCATATACATGAATGCTAATTATAAAAATTTTTCGATTAGATGCCAAATGCTTGACTTAGAGTCAACTCAAAGTTATATAATAAGATAAGTGAGTTAGAATAGCTTAAACTCGGTGAATGAAATGAAAGGAGAATAGCATGTGAACATTAAATCAGCCAGTGATTTGTTGGGAATTTCAGCGGATACGATTCGGTATTATGAACGGGTTGGTCTTGTACCACCGATTACTCGTACTGCAACTGGGATTCGTGATTTTAAAGAACATGACATAGAAGCTCTGGAATTTATTAAGTGTTTTCGTTCGGCAGGTGTCTCGGTAGACAGTTTAGTTGACTATATGTCGCTCTACCAAAAGGGGGATGAAACGAGAGAGGAAAGGCTTGGTATCTTAGAAGAAGAAAAGAAAAAATTAGAGGAGCGCTTGTCTCAGTTACAGGCTGCTTTAAATCGATTAAATCACAAAATTAAACTATACAAGGAAGGAAAATTTTAAATGAAATCAGCAGTTTATACTAAAGCTGGGCAAGTTGGTCTAGCAGAAATTGATCGTCCGAAAATTGAGGCGGCAGATGATGCCATTATTCGCATTGTTCGTGCTTGCGTATGTGGTTCAGACCTATGGAGTTACCGAAATCCAGATATTAAAGCGGGTCACAAAAATAGTGGACACGAAGCAATTGGAATCGTTGAAGAAGTTGGTGAGGCTGTCACTACTGTAAAACCAGGTGACTTTGTCATCGCGCCTTTCACTCATGGTTGTGGAGAGTGTGATGCCTGTCGTGCTGGTTATGATGGGACTTGTGACCGCCATATTGGCACCAACTGGTCAGGTGGTGTCCAGGCTGAGTATATCCGTTTCCACTTTGCCAATTGGGCACTTGTGAAAATCCCAGGTCAACCTTCAGATTATAGTGAAGGCATGCTCAAGTCACTTTTAACACTTGCTGATGTCATGCCGACGGGTTATCATGCGGCGCGTGTGGCTAATGTGCAAAAGGGTGATAAGGTGGTCGTTATCGGGGATGGTGCTGTTGGTCAATGTGCCGTGATTGCAGCTAAGATGCGTGGAGCATCGCAAATTGTCCTTATGAGTCGCCACGAAGACCGTCAAAAGATGGCCTTGGAGTCAGGCGCGACAGCGGTCGTAGCTGAACGTGGTGAAGAAGGCATTGCCAAGGTGCGTGAAATTCTCAGTGGTGGAGCAGATGCAGCTCTTGAGTGTGTTGGTACTGAAGCGGCTGTTGAGCAAGCTCTGGGTGTACTCCACAATGGCGGGCGCATGGGATTTGTCGGTGTGCCTCACTACAATAACCGTGCCCTTGGTTCAACCTTTGCCCAAAATATTTCTGTGGCAGGTGGAGCAGCCTCAGTTACTACTTATGACAAACAAGTTTTGTTAAAAGCCGTCCTTGACGGTGATATCAATCCGGGTCGTGTCTTTACTTCAAGCTATAAACTGGAAGATATCGACCAAGCTTATAAGGACATGGATGAACGCAAGACTATCAAGTCTATGATTGTGATGGATTAAAAAAGAAAATCCTAATGGAGATTTGATTCTCTATTAGGATTTTTTATGTTTAACTATTATCCTTCATGCAAGGTACTTTCTCTTAAAGTCAGTTTGGTTCCAAGCATAGTGAGGCTTGAGATTTTACGGCCGTGAAGGACTTCTCTGTTCAGAATATCCATTCCTGTTCGTCCCATTTCTTCGGTGTAGACTGTAATACTGGAAAGTGGTGGGAACACTTGCTTGGTCAGAATAGTATCATTAAAGGAAATAATGCTGACGCGCTCCGGTATGCTGATGTTGGCTTCTTGGAGGGCGCGAAGGGCACCAATGGCCAAGCTATCACTGGCTGCAAAAAATGCCTGTGGAAGCTTCTCTCCTAATTTTTCGATAGCCTCTTTCATTAAGTCATATCCAGATTGGGCAGTAAATAGACCTTGGAAAACGAATTTCTCGTTATAAATCCCTTTTTCTTGCGTATAGGATTTAAAGTAATCTAAGCGTTTATCTGCGATGACTTCCTCTTGGTCAGTGGTCGTTTCAAGTCCGGATAAGATACCAATCTTTTTAAGCCCATGATCTGTAAAGTAATCAACAACCTGGCTAACAGCATTATAAAAATCTGTAATGACACAGGTATGACCAAGAGCAATCGTATCACTGTCTAAAAATACTAGGGGTTTGTGGTATTCCTCAAATGATGCAATCTGTGCTTGGCTAAATTTCCCAATACAAAGAATACCAATCACTTCCTCACTAAGCGTGAAAGGCTGGTCATTAAAGTAGCGCAAGATGTCGTAATCTAATTCTTGTGCTCTATTTTCAATTCCTAGTCGAATCTGGTAGTAGTAGAGATCTTCTAACTCTCCCTGTTCACTGACCCACTGGATGATAGCGATTTTCTGTTTGAGTTTATGTGATTCACCTGTTTTGAGATGTTTGGTATAGCCTAGTTCTTCTGCGACTGTTAAAATACGATGTCGGGTTTCTTCTGTGACAGATAGACTCTGATCGCGATTGAGGACACGGGATACAGTTGCGATCGAGACAGAGGCTAGCTGAGCAATATCTTTGAGTGTAGCCATAATTCCCCTCCTTTTCAGGTTATTATAGCATATTTTTCTTCCTTTTTACTCATAGTTTAGTAAAATATCGGTAAAAATGTTGACCTAAGCAAAACCCTTGGGTACAATAGAAGAAAACGATTACAGGATAAACTTTTTTACCTAATATTTCGTAAAAGGAGAATTCATATGACACAACATCTTACTGCTGAAGCACTTCGCAAGGATTTTCTTGCTGTTTTTGGTCAAGAAGCGGATCAAACCTTCTTCTCACCAGGCCGTATCAACTTGATTGGGGAGCATACTGACTATAACGGTGGGCATGTTTTCCCAGCTGCTATCTCACTCGGAACTTATGGGGCTGCTCGCAAGCGTGATGACCAAGTTTTGCGTTTCTACTCAGCTAACTTTGAGGATAAAGGCATCATCGAAGTTCCTCTAGCTGACCTTAAGTTTGAGAAAGAGCACAACTGGACCAACTATCCAAAAGGTGTCCTTCATTTCTTGCAAGAAGCTGGGCATGTGATTGACAAAGGTTTTGATTTCTATGTCTTTGGGAATATTCCAAATGGTGCGGGCTTGTCTTCTTCAGCATCTTTGGAGCTTTTGACAGGTGTCGTAGCAGAATACCTCTTTGACCTAAAATTGGATCGTCTAGACTTAGTTAAAATCGGAAAACTGACAGAGAATAACTTTATCGGCGTTAACTCTGGGATTATGGATCAATTTGCTATTGGTATGGGTGCAGACCAACGTGCTATTTACCTAGATACAAATACGTTAGAATACGACTTGGTTCCTCTTGATTTGAAAGACAATGTTGTTGTTATCATGAATACCAACAAACGCCGTGAACTTGCAGATTCTAAATATAATGAACGCCGTGCTGAGTGTGAAAAAGCAGTGGAAGAACTTCAAGTTGCCTTGGATATCCAAACCTTGGGTGAATTAGATGAGTGGGCTTTTGACGAGTACAGCTACCTGATCAAAGACGAAAATCGTTTGAAACGTGCTCGCCACGCAGTTCTTGAAAATCAACGTACTCTTAAAGCGCAAGCAGCACTTCAAGCGGGAGATTTGGAAAAATTTGGTCGTTTGATGAATGCGTCCCATGTTTCTCTTGAGCATGATTATGAAGTGACTGGTTTGGAATTGGATACCCTTGTTCATACTGCATGGGCTCAAGAAGGTGTTCTTGGTGCTCGTATGACAGGAGCAGGTTTTGGTGGTTGTGCCATTGCCCTGGTTCAAAAAGATGCGGTTGAGGCCTTTAAAGAAGCTGTTGGCAAGCACTACGAAGAAGTAGTTGGCTATGCACCAAGCTTCTATATCGCTGAAGTTGCAGGTGGTTCTCGTGTCTTAGATTAGGAGAGAAGGATATGGAAGCTGTAATATTTGATTTAGATGGCTTATTAGCCGATACTGAAATCATTTCTCTAAAAGTTTATCAAGAATTGCTTAGAGATTTTGGAATTCCTTTCACAGAAGAAACTTATTCTAGAGACTACAGTGGACATAGGGAAGAGGAGAATGTTCAACGATTTTTGGATACCTATGATTTACCCTGGAACTTTGACCAAACCTTGGCTAAAGTTTATGAACTGGAAGCTCAAATCTTAGCCAAAGGTGTAAATTTAAAAAAAGGTGCTAAAAATTTGCTCACTTATTTGCAAAAAGAAGGCATTCCAATCGCTTTAGCAACATCGAGTGTTGAATCTCGAGCTAGAATGATATTGGATAGCAATGGTATACTATCACTATTTGACCATTTAGTTTTTTCAAAAGATGTAAAGCGAAGCAAACCTTACCCTGATATATTTTTAAAGGCTTGCAGTGATTTGAACGTTTCACCAGAGAATTGCTTGGTACTAGAGGATAGTGAAGCAGGGATTGAAGCGGCATCTAGAGCTGGGATTCCAGTTATTTGTATTCCTGATTTAAAAATACCAGCACAGTCTTTCTTAAATAAAACAGAACAAGTTTTTCACGATTTGGATGCTGTTAGAGACTATTTAGAAAGTAAGAAGGAGGTTTTCTAGTGACCTTAGTAGAAAAATTTGTTACCAAAGTCATTGCAGAAAGCACCTTTGAAGAGTTGGATCGGATTTATCTGAGCAATCGCGTCTTGGCACTGGTGGGAGATGGAGTTCTTGAAGTTGAGACTGACCAAGATGATTTGATTGAACTAAAAGATCAGCTTGTCGAGGAAGCCGTTCGCTTGGAAACGATTGAAGATAGTCTGGCTGCGCGTGAAATTCTCGGTGCAGACCTCATGGACTTGGTAACCCCTTGTCCAAGTCAGGTCAATCGTGACTTTTGGGCTACCTATGCCCAGTCACCAGAGCAGGCGATTGCGGACTTCTACCAACTCAGTCAGAAGAATGACTACATCAAACTAAAGGCCATCGCAAAGAATATTGCTTATCGTGTTCCGTCTGACTACGGTGAACTGGAGATTACCATCAATCTGTCTAAGCCTGAAAAGGATCCAAAGGAGATTGCGGCAGCCAAGTTAGTCAAGTCTAGTAACTACCCTCAGTGTCAGCTTTGTATGGAAAATGAAGGCTACCATGGACGTGTCAATCATCCAGCTAGAAGCAACCATCGTATTATCCGTTTTGATATTTCTGGGCAGGAGTGGGGCTTCCAATATTCGCCCTATGCTTACTTTAATGAGCACTGTATTTTCCTAGACAGCAAGCATCGTCCTATGGCCATTAGTCGCCAAAGTTTTGAACGTTTGTTAGCAATTGTGGAGCAATTCCCAGGCTACTTTGCTGGTTCAAATGCGGACTTACCAATTGTGGGGGGGTCTATTCTCACCCATGACCACTATCAGGGAGGACGTCACGTATTTCCCATGGAATTGGCTCCCTTGCAGAAGACTTTCTCTTTTGCTGGTTTTGAATCAGTCAAAGCAGGAATTGTTCAATGGCCTATGTCTGTGATTCGATTGACCTCAGATTCAAAAGACGATTTGACCAATCTTGCTGAGAAAATCTTACTTTCTTGGCGTCAATACTCAGATCCAAGGGTGCAAGTCTTGGCAGAAAGTAATGGGACACCACACCATACTATTACACCGATTGCTCGTAAACGTGACGGTCAGCTTGAGTTTGACTTGGTCTTGCGGGACAATCAGACATCGGCAGAGAATCCTGATGGAATCTATCATCCCCACAAGGATGTCCAACATATCAAGAAGGAAAATATCGGCTTGATTGAGGTGATGGGCTTAGCCATCTTGCCACCACGCTTGAAGGAAGAAGTGGAGCAGGTAGCAGCTTACCTAGTCGGAGATAATGTTCCAGTTGCAGCTTATCACCAAGAATGGGCGGATGAATTGAAAGAATCCAATCCTGGATTGACTGACAAAGACCAAGCTCTTAATATCGTCCAAGAATCTGTTGGAAAAATCTTTGCTCGAGTTTTGGAAGATGCAGGAGTTTACAAGCAAACCGAAGAAGGACAAGCAGCCTTTATGCGCTTTGTGGAGCAGGTTGGTATTTTGCCCGAATAAGTGCTTCTCTCTTGCGTAGAGTCTTGAAAAGTAGTATCATAGTGTCGTTTGAAATATCAGGAGGAAAGTATGAAAGATTTTCACTTTGACGCTATATCTGCCTTTGAAAACTACGAAATTGAAAAAATGAGAGATGGTCACGTTGTGGTGACGACAAAAGTAGTGGACTCCTCACTCAACTATTATGGCAATGCCCATGGAGGCTATCTATTTACCCTTTGTGACCAAATCAGTGGTCTTGTGGTGATTTCGCTTGGCTTAGATGGGGTGACGCTCCAGTCTTCCATTAACTATTTGAAAGCTGGAAATCTAGGGGACCTTCTCACTATCAAAGGGGAATGTGTCCATCAAGGACGCACCACTTGTGTCGTCGATGTTGATATCACCAACCAAGATGGCCGAAATGTCTGCAAGGCAACCTTCACCATGTTTGTCACAGGACAACGATCTGAAGATAGACAGGTGAGGATATAGGAAACATAAAAAAGAGGCTCAAGCCTCTTTTTTATTTCTTTTTCCACTGTAGTGTTATGCTATTCACTAAATCTTAAAAAATAGCCATCTGGGTCTAAAACTGCAAATTCATGAGGATAGATATATTGTTCACCAACACGAAATTCTCTTTTGGTCAAAGGACGATGAATAGGACAGTTAGACTCTATTACTTTCTGATAGAGTCGAGGGACATCCTCTATGCCGAAGGAGATGTTGATTCCACGACCAAAGGGGTAGTTTAGTTCAGCTAGTTCCTCCTTACTCCCCTCCTCTAGCATTAGTTGGCAATCTTCAAGCGATAAGAAGAGAAAGTTTTCTTCTGGTCGTTCGTATTCGATGGTAAAACCCAACAAATCACAGTAGAAGGAACGGGACTGTTCTATATTTGAGACCATAAACTCGGGAATAACTGCATTGTAGTCCATAAAGAAAATCCTTATAATTCAATCTCCAAGACAATCGGTGTATGGTCTTGGCGTGCTCCTGAGTCAATCATGTCTGACTTGGTAACCTTGTCTGCTACACGGTTACTTGTGAGCCAGTAGTCGATTCTCCAGCCTGTGTTGTTGATTTTTGAAGTCTTGCTGCGTTGTGCCCACCAAGTGTAGCGTTCTGGAACATCGCCATGGACATGGCGGAAGGTGTCAGTAAATCCTTTGGCTAAAAGGTTTGTAAATCCTTCACGTTCTTCGTCTGTGAAACCTGGTGAACGGCGGTTGCTGGCTGGGTTGGCAAGGTCAATTTCCTTGTGGGCAACGTTGTAGTCTCCAGTTGCTAGGACAGGCTTTTTCTTGTCTAGTTGAGCCAAGTATTCCGCATATTTGACGTCCCAAACTTGACGTTCCTCCAAGCGTTTGAGCCCATCCCCAGCATTTGGTGTGTAGACCTGAGTCACGAAAAATGTATCAAATTCCAAAGTAATGATGCGGCCTTCCAAGTCCATGGTAGAAGGTGCGCCAATTTCTGGGAAGCTAACAGTTGGAGTGAGTTCTTTCTTATAGAGGAACATGGTTCCAGCATAGCCTTTACGGGCAGGCTCTTGAGAGGAACGCCAGGTATTTTCGTAGGCTGGGAAGAGTTCTTCCAGTACCTCAAGGTGTTTTTTAGTAGGACCTTTAGCTGAAAGCTTGGTTTCTTGGATGGCGATAATATCAGCATCTTCGGCTACCAAAGTTTGGAGAACGTCTTGTGACAATTTCGCACGCGCAGAGTCACTCGTCAACGCTGCATTGAGGGAATCAATATTCCATGAGATTAGTTTCATAGTGTGTACCTTTTCATTCAGATTATAGACAATATTATACCAGAAAAGAATACATTTCCCCAACGTATAGTTTGAAAAATCAAGGTCATTCCTTTATAATAAAGAATGATTTATGTAAAGGATTGAAAATAAATGAAATTTTACTCATATGAATATGTCTTGAGCCAGATTGGCCAACAAAATAGTGTCATGATTGGCTTTGGAGTATTCTTGCTTGCCATCACTGGATTTTTTGCTTTTAAGGCTTACCGCGACCATCGAGGAACCAAGTTTCGCGAGTTGGTGATGATCTCGTCTTTGGCTTTACTGGCTGTCATTCTCGGTATTATATCTACTTATCAGTCAAATCAAGCTTCCAACAACCAATTTCAAACTTCACTTCACTTTATAGAAGTTGTTTCTGAGGATTTAGGGGTGGATAAATCAGAGGTCTACGTCAATACTTCTGCAACGACAGATGGTGCCCTTCTCAAGGTAGGAGACAAATTCTACCGTGCCTTAAGCGGCAGTGAGCCGGATAAATATCTCTTGGAAAAACTTGACTTGTATCAAACAAGTGACATTGAATTAGTGGAGGCAAACAAATGACATTTAACTATATCGAAATTCTGATTAAACTGGCTTTAGGTCTTGTATCTCTTGTCTTTGTTATCAACGTGACAGGGAAGGGAAATCTAGCGCCCAACTCAGCAATTGACCAAATCCAAAACTATGTTCTTGGGGGAATCATCGGTGGGGTTATCTATAATAGCTCTATTACCATCCTTCAGTATGCAGTTATCTTGATTATGTGGACGATTTTAGTTTTGCTTCTCAAGTGGTTAACTAATAACGTTGGCTTTGTAAAACAAATGATTGACGGGAAACCAACTATGCTCATCAAAAATGGGGAAATCGATCCAGAAGCCTGTCGATCTGTTGGCTTATCAGCTTCTGACGTAGCCCTTAAACTTCGTAGTCAAGGTATCTTCCAGCTTAAAGAAGTTAAGCGTGCTGTCCAAGAGCAAAACGGTCAGCTCATCGTGGTACAAAATGGAGATGAAAATCCTAAGTTTCCTGTCATCACAGATGGTGTCATTCAGTCGGATGTCCTCGATACTCTCAGCTTAACGGAAGAATGGCTCCTAGATCATCTGAATAAGCAAGGGTATGATAATGTGGCCAATATCTTTATCGCTGAGTATGATAAGGGTCAACTAAGCGTCGTCACCTATGAATAAGAAAAACCTGGGGTTCATGCCTCAGGTTTCCATTTGTCATTAGAAAGGAATTTTATGTCTATCATCCAAAAACTCTGGTGGTTTTTTAAGTTAGAAAAACGTCGTTACCTAGTTGGAATTGTAGCTCTGATTTTAGTCTCTGTGCTTAACCTCATCCCACCTATGGTTATGGGGCGCGTGATCGATGCCATCACTTCGGGACTATTAACACAGGATGAGCTCCTGCTTCATATCTTTTATCTCCTGCTGGCAGCTTTCGGAATGTACTATCTGCGTTATGTTTGGCGCATGTATATCCTGGGGACCTCCTACCGACTAGGACAAATCATGCGTTCAAGACTATTTGAACATTTTACAAGGATGTCTCCCGCTTTTTATCAGAGTTATCGGACTGGGGATTTGATGGCTCACGCAACCAATGATATCAATGCTCTGACTCGTTTAGCAGGTGGTGGTGTCATGATGGCAGTGGATGCCTCTATCACAGCCTTGGTGACTCTCTTGACTATGCTCTTTAGCATTTCTTGGCAGATGACCTTGGTTGCTATTCTACCTTTGCCGTTTATGGCCTATGGGACTAGTCGTCTGGGGAGAAAGACCCATAAGGCTTTCGGAGAATCACAAGCAGCCTTTTCTGAACTTAATAATAAGGTTCAGGAGTCTGTATCAGGTATAAAGGTAACCAAGTCCTTTGGCTATCAGTCTGATGAATTGGCATCTTTTCAGGAAGTTAATGATTTGACCTTCCAAAAGAATCTGCAAACCATGAAATATGATAGCCTCTTTGACCCGATGGTTTTGCTCTTTGTTGGTTCTTCTTATGCCTTAACTCTCTTAGTTGGTGCCTTTATGGTGCAAGCAGGACAGGTAACTGTTGGTAATCTTGTCACCTTTATCTCTTACTTGGATATGTTGGTCTGGCCCTTGATGGCCATTGGTTTCCTCTTTAATATCACTCAGAGAGGAAAAGTTTCCTACCAACGGATTGAGAGTCTCTTGTCTCAAAAATCACCTGTCAAAGACCCAGAATCTCCACTTGACGGAATTGAAAACGGGCGTTTGGACTATGCCATTGATAGTTTCGCCTTTGAAGACGAGGAGACGCTGCGAGATATTTACTTTAGTCTTGAAAAAGGGCAAACTCTAGGCTTGGTTGGGCAAACTGGTTCAGGAAAAACAGCTCTGATTAAGTTGCTCCTACGTGAGTATGATGTTGACCAAGGAGCTATTTATCTAAATGGTCATGACATTCGTGACTATCGACTAGCTGACTTACGAAGTTTGATGGGATATGTCCCACAGGACCAATTTCTCTTTGCTAGCTCTATCTTAGAGAATATTTGTTTTGGAAATCCCGACCTACCTTTCTCAGAAGTAGAAGAAGCGACTCAGTCGGCTCAAGTCTATCAAGACATTCAAGCTATGCCCCAGGGATTTGATACGGTTATCGGCGAAAAAGGTGTGAGTTTGTCTGGTGGACAAAAGCAACGTCTGGCCATGAGTCGGGCTATGATTCTAAATCCTGATATCTTGATTTTAGATGATTCCTTATCGGCGGTAGATGCCAAAACAGAGTTCGCTATTATCGATAATCTCAAGGAAACTCGCAAGGACAAGACAACCATTATCACTGCCCATCGACTCAGTGCAGTTGTCCATGCGGATTTGATTTTGGTCATGCAAAATGGCCGCATCATTGAACGAGGCAGACATGAAGACTTACTAGCCTTGGATGGTTGGTACGCACAAACCTACCAGTCACAACAATTAGAAATGAAAGGAGAAGAAGATGCGCAATAAACAAGAACAATGGACTGTATTGAAACGCTTGTTGTCCTATCTAAAGCCCTATGGTTTCCTAACCTTTTTAGCCTTAGCTTTTCTCCTTACGACGACTGTTATCAAGAGTATCATCCCCTTGGTAGCTTCGCACTTTATCGACCAGTATCTGCATAATATCAACCAGCTTGCCATTACAGTTTTGCTAGCCTACTATGGTCTTTACATCCTTCAAACCATTGTCCAATATGTAGGGAACCTCCTCTTTGCGCGTGTGTCCTACAGCATTGTTAGAGACATTCGACGTGATGCCTTTGCCAATATGGAAAAACTAGGCATGTCTTATTTTGATAAAACACCAGCAGGTTCCATCGTTTCTCGTTTGACCAATGACACAGAGACTATAAGTGATATGTTCTCAGGGATCTTGTCTAGCTTTATCTCAGCAGTCTTTATCTTTGTGACAACCCTTTATACCATGCTCGTTTTGGACTATCGTCTGACAGCTTTAGTATTGCTCTTTCTACCTTTGATTTTCCTTTTGGTCAATCTCTACCGTAAAAAATCGGTCAAGGTCATTGAAAAAACCAGAAGTCTCTTGTCAGATATTAACAGCAAGCTGGCAGAAAATATCGAAGGAATTCGCATTATTCAAGCCTTTAATCAAGAAAAACGTCTGCAAGAAGAGTTTGATGAGATAAATCAGGAACATCTGGTCTACGCTAACCGTTCGGTTGCCCTAGATTCCCTCTTCTTACGGCCGGCTATGAGCTTACTGAAGCTTTTGGGCTATGCAGTTTTGATGGCTTACTTTGGTTATCGTGGTCTTTATATGGGAATAACAGCAGGAACCATGTATGCCTTTATCCAGTACATCAATCGTCTCTTTGATCCTCTCATCGAGGTAACACAAAATTTTTCTACCCTTCAGACATCTATGGTTTCAGCAGGTCGCGTCTTTGCACTAATCGATGAGTCCAACTATGAACCGGTCCAAGAAAATGGCCAAGCCGAGATTCAAGAAGGGAATATTCGCTTTGAGCATGTGTCCTTCTCTTATGATGGAAAACACCAAATTCTCGATGATATTTCCTTTACAGTCAATAAAGGTGAAACCATCGCCTTTGTCGGACATACTGGCTCTGGGAAATCTTCTATCATCAATGTTCTCATGCGCTTTTATGAATTTCAGTCTGGTCGAGTTCTCCTTGATGGTGTGGATATTCGTAAGTATAGTCAAGAGGAGTTGAGAAAAAATATCGGTCTGGTCCTACAGGAACCTTTCCTCTATCATGGGACCATCAAGTCCAATATCGCTATGTACCAAGATATCAGCGATGACCAGGTTAAGGCTGCGGCAGAATTTGTAGATGCAGATTCTTTCATTCAGAATCTTCCCTTAGGCTATGATGCCCCTGTTTCCGAACGAGGTTCGAGCTTTTCTACTGGCCAGCGTCAGCTTCTTGCCTTTGCTAGAACAGTCGCCAGTCAGCCTAAAATCTTGATTTTGGATGAAGCGACAGCCAATATTGACTCTGAAACAGAAAGCTTGGTTCAAGCTTCTCTGGCTAAGATGAGACAGGGGCGGACAACCATTGCCATCGCTCACCGCCTTTCTACCATTCAAGATGCCAACTGTATCTACGTATTGGACAAGGGGCGCATTATCGAGAGCGGAACCCATGAGGAACTTTTGGGATTGGGAGGAACCTATCACAAGATGTATAGTTTGCAGGCAGGTGCCATGTCTTAATACTCTTTGAAAATCTCTTAAAACCAGATCAGCTTTATCTGCAACCTAAAAGCTGTACTTTGATTTTTATTGAGTATCAGAAGGAAATTCTTCAAATTACAGATTTCTTTCACCGCCTTTTCCATTTTGTGGTATAATGAAAAATGTTGACAAATAGTATAATAAAAACAAAGGAGAAACAGCATGCTGAAATGGGAAGACTTGCCCGTGGAAATGAAATCAAGCGAGGTTGAGTCTTACTACCAGCTTGTCTCTAAAAGGAAGGAATCGCTGATTTTCAAGCGTTGCTTGGACTGGGTTTTGGCCTTGGTTGTACTAGTTCTAACCTCTCCCATCTTTCTCATCTTGAGTATTTGGATCAAGTTGGATAGCAAGGGGCCAGTGATTTATAAGCAAGAGCGGGTGACCCAGTACAATCGACCTTTCAAGATTTGGAAGTTCCGTACCATGGTGACGGATGCGGATAAAAAAGGGAGTCTGGTGACTTCAGCTAACGATAGTCGTATTACCAAGGTTGGCAATTTCATCCGCCGTGTGCGTTTGGACGAACTGCCTCAGCTGGTCAATGTCCTTAAAGGTGAGATGTCTTTTGTCGGTACACGACCTGAAGTGCCACGCTACACAGAGCAGTATAGCCCTGAAATGATGGCGACCTTGCTTTTGCCAGCAGGAATTACCTCTCCAGCCAGCATCAACTACAAGGATGAGGACACTATCATCAGTCAAATGACCGAAAAAGGCCTGTCAGTTGACCAAGCCTATGTCGAACACGTCCTCCCTGAAAAGATGCGCTATAACCTCGCCTATCTCCGAGAGTTTAGTTTCCTTGGAGACATCAAAATCATGTTTCAAACCGTGTTTGAAGTGCTAAAATAAAGTAGTCATGAGAAAATGAGTACAGATAAAAGGAGCAAATCAATGCCAAATTACAATATTCCATTTTCACCACCCGATATTACGGAAGCTGAAATTGCTGAAGTAGCGGATACCCTGCGTTCTGGTTGGATTACAACAGGTCCTAAGACAAAAGAACTGGAGCGTCGCTTGTCTCAATACACACAGACGCCTAAGACTGTTTGCCTAAATTCTGCAACTGCCGCTCTCGAGTTGATTTTGCGCGTCTTGGAAGTGGGACCTGGTGATGAAGTCATCGTTCCAGCCATGACCTATACAGCTTCATGTAGTGTTATCACTCACGTAGGGGCGACCCCTGTCATGGTGGATATCCAAGCAGATACTTTTGAAATGGACTATGACTTGCTTGAGCAAGCTATCACTGAAAAGACTAAAGTGATTATCCCAGTAGAACTTGCAGGGATTGTTTGCGATTATGACCGTTTGTTCCAAGTTGTGGAAAAGAAACGTGATCTTTTTGCTGCTTCAAGCAAGTGGCAACAGGCCTTTAATCGTATCGTGATTGTTTCTGATAGTGCCCATGCTTTGGGATCAACTTATAAAGGGCAACCTGCTGGTTCTATCGCTGACTTTACTTCCTTCTCATTCCATGCCGTTAAGAATTTTACAACGGCAGAAGGAGGAAGTGCTACTTGGAAGGCCAATCCAGCGATTGACGACGAAGAGATGTACAAGGAATTCCAAATTCTTTCCCTTCATGGTCAAACTAAGGATGCCCTAGCCAAGATGCAACTGGGTTCATGGGAATACGATATCGTCACACCAGCCTACAAGTGCAATATGACAGATATCATGGCTTCGCTTGGTTTGGTACAATTGGACCGTTACCCTGGTTTACTAGAACGTCGTAAGGACATTGTGGACCTCTATGATCGTGGTTTTGCAGGTTCTCGCATCCATCCTTTGGCACACAAGACTGATACTGTAGAATCTTCACGCCACCTCTACATCACCCATGTAGAAGGAGCGAGCTTAGAGGAACGCAATCTTATCATCCAAGAATTAGCTAAAGCAGGAATTGCAAGTAACGTCCACTACAAACCGCTTCCGCTCTTGACAGCCTATAAGAATCTTGGCTTTGATATGGCGAATTATCCTAAGGCTTATGCCTTCTTTGAAAATGAAATTACGCTTCCTCTTCACACTAAATTAAGTGATGAAGAAGTGGATTATATCATTGAGACTTTCAAAACAGTTTCTGAAAAAGTACTAGCTTCATCAAAAAAATTGTAAAAAAGTCTTGACAAAGAAAAAACAAAGTATTAAAATAAGTTCAATAAATCAGAAAAGTAACTATTTTTGATCTTCAGGGAGCCTGTGGTGATTGTGAACAGGTGGTTGGAAGTAGTGAAAGTGGGCTGATTTTAAAAATGAATTTGAAACAATGAAAATTCGGTGCGCACACCTTACAGTGCAACTTGTTGTTAGACAAGGCAGAGATGTAAAGGGATAGTCCCTTTATAATTGAGGTGGCACCGCGTTACCAACGCCCTCACACGGAATTTAATTCTGTGTGTGGGCTTTTTTCTATCCGTCGTTTTGTTTATCTTTTATTAGGGCGTTAAGTCGCTTTGATGAACTTGAGTTCTATCTACAGCTCCTTGCCTACTACTAAAAGCAAACAAAAAGGCCGGATTCATACAGAAAGAGGAAAAATTTTATGACAACTAAAGGTTATTTTGG
This sequence comes from Streptococcus infantis, assembly GCF_047464615.1. Lineage (GTDB taxonomy): Bacteria > Bacillota > Bacilli > Lactobacillales > Streptococcaceae > Streptococcus > Streptococcus infantis_Y. The sequence goes on along the minus strand of NZ_JASHBO010000014.1, from coordinate 54,842 downwards.
ACAATTTGGTGGTAGTTTTGTACCGGAGCCGATTCAGGCTTTGTTGGATGAGTTGGAAGTGACATTTGAAAAGTACAAGGATGATCCAGAATTTTTGGCAGAATTTCGCCATTACTTGAAGGACTATTCAGGTCGCGAAACACCGCTCTATTTTGCGGAAAGTTTGACAGACCACTTAGGTGGCGCTAAGATTTATCTCAAGCGCGAAGACCTTAACCACCTTGGTTCTCACAAGCTCAACAATGTTTTAGGACAAATTCTTTTGGCCAAACGTATGGGCAAAAAACGAGTGATTGCGGAAACAGGAGCTGGTCAGCACGGTGTTGCGACAGCAGCGGCTGCAGCCAAGTTTGGTATGGCCTGTGATGTCTACATGGGAGCAGAGGATGTGGAACGTCAACGTCTCAATGTTTTCCGTATGGAGATGATGGGAGCAACTGTTCACGCAGTTGAAACTGGTACTCGTACCCTTAAAGATGCGGTTGACGCAGCCTTTGGAGCATGGATGAATGACCTTGATGCTTTCTACGTTTTAGGATCTGCTGTTGGACCTCATCCTTATCCAACGATTGTTCATGAATTCCAAAAAGTTATTAGTGAAGAGTCTCGACGTCAGATCTTGGAAAAAGAAGGACGTTTGCCAGACTACGTCATTGCCTGTGTGGGTGGTGGTTCTAATGCCATCGGTGCCTTCTCGCAGTATGTAGCTGATGAAGAAGTTAAATTGGTTGGGGTAGAAGCTGCTGGTCATGGTTTAGATACCGATAAACACGCGGCAACAATGACCAAGGGTAGTGTAGGAATTGTCGATGGAATGAAAACCTATGCAGTCTTTGGTGAAGATGGAAATGTTGCACCTGTTTACTCTATCTCTGCTGGTTTAGACTATCCAGGGGTTGGACCAGAACACGCCTTCTTTAAAGACTCTGGTCGTGTAGAGTATGTTGCAGCGACTGATGAAGAAGCTGTCCAAGCCTTGCTTTTACTTAGCAAGACTGAAGGAATCATCCCAGCTATTGAGAGTTCCCATGCTATCGCAGAAGCAGTCAAACGAGCACCAAAACTAAGTAAAGATGAGATTATCATCATCAATGTCTCTGGTCGTGGAGACAAGGACGTAGCTGCTATTGCAGACTACCTTGAAGCTAAATAATAAAAGATGGAAAAATTATAGCTGTTTCTCTCTCAGAGAGCTTGTGGTTGCTGAAAACAAGCAGAGAAAGTTATAAGGGTGGGTCTGTCTGAAATGAGAGAAGAAAACATGATTCTCAAGGGAGTGCCCTTTATCGCACAGCCTGTTACAGGAGCTATCTGAGACAGGAATGAGAGATAGGAGAAATCCTATAATTGAGGTGGCACCGCGAATTTCGTCCTCACGCAAGTTATTTTGCGTGGGGATTTTTTGTAGAATCACCACAGGATTTATGAAGAACTGAAAGGGAAAATACAATGGAACGAATCATTCATGGAGATGTTTTATCACCAATCTTGGCGTATATGCGTTTAAATGGACAACACAAGGTTATACTTGAAAGTATCCCAAGAGAAAAGGAAAATGCTCGATTTTCTATTTTGGCTTATAATCCAGTTTTTGAGATTAAGTTCGAAAATGGAGTTCTTTATCAAAATGGTCAGGTGATTGATCGTGATCCTTTGGATTTCCTTTATGAGGTGACTCATAAGAGCCAGCACCATTCAGATCTACCTTTTGGTGGTGGAGCTATCGGATTTGTTGGCTATGATATGATTTCTCTTTATGAAGAAATTGGTCAGCTTCCTGAGGATACGATTGGGACGCCAGATATGCATTTCTTCGTCTATGAGAGTTATATGGTTTTTGACCACAAGAAAGAAAAAATTCATATCATTGAGGATGCTCTCTACAGTAATCGTAGCAATGATGAACTAGAAGCGGCTTTGGATCAAGTTTTAGAGGAGTTAAAAATCCTTGCTCCAAATGAATTTGAAAATTTGGACCTTTCTCCACTTCAGTTTAGACCACATATTGCACCTCAGAAATTTGAAGAAATGGTAGAAACAGCTCGCGACTTGATTCGCAATGGAGATATGTTCCAATGTGTGCTTAGCCAGCGCTTCTCCGCAGAGGTAACTGGAAATCCTTTTGACTTTTACAGAAATCTTCGAGTGACCAATCCATCAAATTACCTCTACTTTTATGATTTTGGAAATTATCAAATCATCGGTGCCAGTCCTGAGAGCTTGGTTTCCGTCAAGAATGGTATCGTGATAACCAATCCAATTGCAGGTACGCGACCAAGAGGAACTACGGATGAAGAAGACAAGGCTTTGGCGACAGACCTGCTTTCGGATGAGAAGGAAACAGCAGAGCATCGAATGTTAGTAGACTTGGGCAGAAATGATATCGGTAGAATTTCTGAAACAGCAAGTGTCCAAGTCACCAAGTATATGGAAGTGGAGCTCTTCCGCTATGTCATGCATTTGACCAGCGTGGTTAAAGGACGTTTATTACCAGAATTAACTGCAATGGATGCCTTGAAGGTGACTCTTCCGGCAGGAACAGTATCGGGAGCACCAAAGATTCGGGCCATGAAACGCATCTATGAACTAGAAACAGAGAAGCGAGGCGTATATGCAGGAGCTATCGGTTACCTATCAGCAACTGGAGATATGGATTTCGCCATTGCAATTCGAACCATGATTCTTAAAAATAAAACAGCCTACGTACAGGCTGGTGCAGGAATTGTTTATGATTCCATCGCTCAGAACGAATACCAAGAAACGATTAACAAAGCTAAATCTATGACTAGAATGGGAGAACTAAGACCATGATTCTATTGATTGACAATTATGATTCATTTACCTATAATCTGGCTCAATATATCGGGAATTTCGCAGAAGTTCAGGTTTTGAGAAATGATAACCCAAACCTTTATGAAGAAGCTACAAAGGCAGATGGATTAGTTTTCTCTCCTGGCCCAGGCTGGCCAGCTGATGCTGGGAAGATGGAAGACATGATTCGTGATTTTGCAGGTAAGAAACCTATTCTAGGGATTTGTTTGGGGCACCAAGCCATTGCAGAAGTCTTTGGTGGTAAGTTAGGCTTGGCTCCTAAAGTTATGCACGGTAAACAAAGCCAGATTCGATTTGAGACTCCGTCAGTTATCTATCAAGGAATTGAGGACAATCGTCCAGTCATGCGTTACCACAGTATTTTAATTGAAGAGATGCCAGAAGAGTTTGAAGTGACAGCTCGCTCGACAGATGACCAAGCTATTATGGGTATTCAACACAAAACCTTGCCGATTTATGGCTTGCAGTATCATCCAGAAAGTATTGGAACGCCAGATGGTCTATCTTCTATTCAGAATTTTATCGAGAAAGTTGTAAAGTGAGGAACACAAAATGAGAGAAATTATTGAAAAATTAGCGAACTTTGAAGATCTATCAAGTGTTGAAATGACAGATGTTATCGAACGCATCGTGACAGGGCGAGTGACAGAAGCACAAATCGCTTCACTACTTTTAGCTCTTAAAATGAAGGGAGAAACACCTGAAGAAAGAACAGCCCTCGCTCAAGTCATGAGAGGACATGCTCAACACATTCCAACAAATATTCAAGATGCTATGGATAACTGTGGTACAGGTGGAGATAAGTCATTTAGCTTCAACATTTCTACAACTGCAGCCTTTGTCTTGGCAGGTGGAGGAATCCACATGGCCAAACATGGAAATCGCTCTATTTCTTCTAAATCTGGGTCAGCAGATGTCTTGCAAGCTTTGGGAATCAATATTGACCTCAAACCATCACAATTGGGTAAGGTGTTTGATCAAACAGGAATCGTCTTTCTCTTTGCCAAAAACATGCACCCAGCCATGAAATACATTATGCCAGCTCGTTTGGAATTGGGAATTCCAACCATCATGAATTTGACAGGACCGCTCATCCATCCAATGATTTTGGAAACACAGCTTCTAGGAATCAGTCGTCCTGAACTTCTGGAAAGTACTGCTCAGGTCTTGAAAAACATGGGTCGCAAACGTGCCATTGTAGTAGCTGGTCCAGAAGGATTGGATGAAGCTGGTTTGAATGGAACTACCAGCATTGCCCTTCTTGAAAATGGTGAAATTACTTTATCAACCTTTACTCCAGAAGATTTGGGAATGGAACGCATTGCTATTGAAGACATTCGTGGAGGAAATGCTCATGAGAATGCAGCCATTCTTGTCAGTGTTCTTAATAACGAACCAAGTCTATTCTTGGAAACAACAGTCTTAAATGCAGGTCTCGGATTCTACGCCAATGGGAAAGCAGACAGTATCAAGGACGGAGTTGAATTGGCACGTCAAGTGATTGCCAGTGGTAAGGCCCTTGAAAAACTCAGACTACTACAGGAGTACCAAAGATGAGTCAGGAATTTTTATCACGTATCCTAGAGCAAAAGGCGCGTGAAGTTGAAAAGATGGAGCGAGAGGAGCTTCAATCCTTGCGTCAAACTTATCGATTGAGTGAATATTTAAAAAATCACCAAGACCGTTTGCAAATCATTGCTGAGGTCAAAAAGGCAAGTCCAAGTCTAGGTGATATCAATCTTGATGTGGATATCGTAAAACAGGCCCAGACTTACGAGGCTAACGGAGCAGTTATGATTTCTGTTCTGACAGATGAAGTTTTCTTCAAAGGTCATTTGGAGTACCTTCGTGAGATTTCTAGTCAGGTACAGATCCCGACACTGAATAAGGATTTTATTATCGATGAAAAGCAAATCATCCGTGCTCGCAATGCAGGTGCGACCGTCATCTTGCTCATCGTAGCGGCCTTATCTGAAAAACGACTCAAGGAGCTTTATGACTACGCGACAGATCTTGGTCTAGAAGTTTTGGTGGAAACTCATAATCTTGCTGAACTGGAAGTGGCTCATAGACTTGGAGCTCAAATTATCGGTGTCAACAATCGCAACTTGACCACCTTTGAAGTCGACTTACAGACCAGTGTAGACTTGGCCAAATATTTCAAGGATGATTGCTTCTACATTTCCGAATCTGCTATTTTTACAGAGGAGGATGCAAAACGAGTAGCACCATACTTTAACGGAATTTTGGTGGGAACAGCTCTCATGCAAGCTGAAGATGTAGCCCAGAGAATCAAGGAGTTGCAGATTGACAAAGGTTAAGATTTGTGGACTATCGACCAAAGAAGCCGTAAAAACAACTGTGTCGGCTGGTGCAGACTACATTGGTTTTGTCTTTGCTCCTAGCAAAAGACAGGTGACCGTAGAACAAGCCATAGAGCTGGCTAAGTTTATTCCTAGCCATATTCAAAAAGTTGGAGTATTTGTTTCACCCAGTCGGGTAGAACTGTTAGAAGCGGTAGACAAAGTTGGTTTGGATTTTGTACAAGTTCACGGTCAGGTAGTAGATAAACTATTTGAAAATTTACCTTGTGGTAGCATTCAGGCTGTTCAGGTCGATGAAGGGGGGCATGTACCCAATTCTCAGGCAGATTATCTACTCTTTGATGCACCTGTCGCAGGAAGTGGTCAAACATTTGACTGGGGGCGACTGGATACGACAGAACTGGCCCAGCCTTTCTTCATCGCAGGCGGGCTAAATGAGGACAATGTAGCAAGAGCAATTCAGCATTTCTATCCCTTTGCAGTAGATGTATCAAGCGGAGTAGAAACAGACGGACAAAAAGATCATGAAAAGATTATAAGATTTATAGAGAGGGTAAAGAATGGCATATCAAGAACCAAATAAAGATGGATTTTACGGAAAATTCGGTGGACGCTTTGTCCCAGAAACATTGATGACAGCAGTATTGGAGTTAGAAGAGGCTTATCGTGAAAGTCAGGCAGATCCAAGTTTCCAAGAGGAGTTAAACCAACTTTTGCGCCAATATGTAGGTCGTGAAACACCTCTTTACTACGCAAAAAACTTGACCCAGCATATCGGCGGAGCCAAGATTTACCTTAAACGTGAAGACCTCAACCATACAGGCGCCCACAAGATTAACAATGCCTTAGGACAAGTTTTACTGGCTAAACGCATGGGCAAGAAGAAAATTATCGCTGAGACAGGTGCTGGTCAACACGGTGTGGCAACTGCAACAGCTGCAGCTCTCTTCAACATGGAATGTACTATCTACATGGGCGAGGAAGATGTCAAACGCCAAGCCCTCAATGTTTTCCGCATGGAGCTTTTAGGAGCTAAGGTAGAGGCTGTGACAGATGGTTCGCGCGTGCTCAAGGATGCAGTCAATGCAGCCCTTCGTTCTTGGGTGGCAAATATCGATGACACTCACTATATCCTTGGTTCTGCCTTAGGACCCCACCCTTTCCCAGAAATTGTGCGTGACTTCCAAAGTGTCATCGGACGCGAAGCTAAACAACAGTACCGTGACTTGACAGGGCAAGATTTGCCAGATGCCCTAGTAGCCTGTGTTGGTGGAGGTTCTAATGCTATCGGTCTCTTCCATCCATTTGTGGAAGATGAATCTGTAGCTATGTATGGAGCTGAAGCGGCAGGACTTGGTGTGGATACAGAGCATCACGCAGCTACCTTGACCAAGGGTCGCCCAGGAGTTCTTCACGGTTCTCTCATGGATGTTCTCCAAGATGCCCATGGACAAATCTTAGAAGCCTTCTCTATCTCAGCAGGTTTGGACTACCCAGGTATCGGTCCAGAACATTCTCATTACCACGATATCAAGCGTGCGACCTATGTTCCTGTGACAGATGAGGAAGCCTTGGAAGGATTCCAACTCTTGTCTCGTGTGGAAGGGATTATCCCAGCTTTGGAATCTAGTCACGCTATCGCTTTCGCAGTGAAATTGGCCAAAGAACTTGGTCCAGACAAGTCTATGATTGTCTGTCTATCGGGTCGCGGGGACAAGGATGTAGTTCAAGTCAAAGACCGTTTGGAAGCAGACGCAGCAAAGAAGGGAGAAACTCATGCCTAAGACCTTAACCGAAAAATTGACAACTCTTAAAGCAGCAAAAAAGGGAATTTTCGTTCCCTATATCATGGCTGGAGACCATGAAAAAGGTTTGGATGGACTAGCTGAAACAATCCACTTTTTAGAAGACTTGGGTGTGTCTGCCATTGAGATAGGAGTTCCCTTTTCAGACCCTGTTGCAGACGGTCCTGTTATCGAAGAAGCTGGTTTGCGTAGTCTAGCTAGTGGTACTTCTACACAGGCTCTAGTTGAAACTTTGAAGACTATTGAAACAGAAGTTCCACTTGTTATCATGACCTACTTTAACCCCCTCTTTCAGTACGGTATTGAGAAATTTGTCAAAGACCTTTCTGATACAGCGGTTAAGGGATTGATTATTCCAGACCTCCCTCATGAACATGCCAACTTTGTAGAGCCCTTCTTGGCAGGTACAGACATTGCTTTGATTCCACTTGTCAGCTTGACGACAGGAATTGAGCGACAAAAAGAGTTGATCAAGGGAGCAGAAGGCTTCGTCTATGCAGTTGCCATCAATGGGGTGACAGGGAAGTCAGGAAATTACCGTGCAGACTTGGATAAGCACTTGGCACAATTGCATCAAGTGGCTGACATTCCAGTCTTGACCGGTTTTGGTGTATCCACACAGTCTGATGTAGAACGCTTCAATGCTGTATCAGACGGTGTTATCGTTGGTTCCAAGATTGTTAAGGCTCTACATGAAGGACAAGTAGCAGAAATCGCTGATTTTATCCGAGAAGCAGTAGCTTACCAAAAATAATCACACAAGCAGCCAGTAAGAGGAAGGGCACGAAAGGAAGCCTTTCCTTTTTCTTTAGCAGGAGAAAGGCTATAATGCCAGTTGTGGAAGCAAATGAAAAATGATAGCCATTAGATAATTTGATGTATATAAAAAATAAAAAGCCCTCTTTGAGGGCAGGAATTTATGTTAATTCTATTCGATAAGTATGAAGATAATAAAAGAATATAAGATTTTTTATTGTATTTCATCCATATCAATAATTAAATCATCTCCAAGATTAATTCCATTAGGTGTAAAAATACTAAGTGCATGATTTGCAATAACTTGTGTGGAAACAGTATCAACTCCAGCCCCAATAAGTGCACCTGCAACAGGAATCATTTTTCCTAAATTTACTACTCCCTTTTCTCCGAATTTCGTGACCAATCTGAATCCAACTGCACGATTAATTTTAGTGAGAATTTCTCTTGGTAGTTTCTTTATCATACCATGTATTAGCTTCTCAGCAACAACAATTCCAGCTTTCTTTGCAATATCAGCTACAGTAGTTCCTGTAAGTGCTGCATATACAAAAGTCTGGACCTGATCACTTTTTAAGTCATATCCACGCATATAAGCAATGGTGGCAATCATTCTCATTTGAACTAAAATTACGGATGTCACATTTGCAGGGATAGTTACTGGTAAAGTTAAAAAACCTCCGAATCCCGTCACAAAGCCAGAAATCGCTGCTTTACTAGTTTGAAAAGCAATCATTTTTGAAATAGCAGTGTCAACATCATCATTCTTAAGATAATCATCTGCTAATTCTTGGATTGTTTTCTGTCCAGGAACCCCATTAATAGTTGTATCGTAAGCCCAATCAAGGACTTGCATCATAGAATTTTCATCAATTTTTGGAATCTCTAAATTTGGAATCTCAATTTTTGGCAGTTCAAAATTGAGATTTGGAAACTCAAATTTCATATTTATATCTCCTATTTTTTACTATATCTAGTATACTATTTTGTAATAATATTTACAATATCAACTTACCAAAAATAATCACACAAGCAGCAAGCAAGAGGAAGGGCACAAAAGGAAGTCTTTCCTTTTTCTTTAGTAGGAGAAAGGCTAGAATGCCAGTTGTGGAAGCAAATTGAATTAAAATCAGAATTTCTGTAAGTGTAAAGACGAGTGCACAAGAGGCTAGAAAGAGAAAATCACCTGCTCCTATGCGAATATCGATGAAATGAGCAATGATTCCAAGAATCAAGAAGAAAGCCATGGCCAGATTCCAATTACAGCAAGCCATGAGGATTAAGTGAAAAATTAGCCAGACGATCAAGGGATATTCTTGATGACGAAGGTCATAGATGCTTAAAGTCAAGCCAGTGGTGATCAATATGATTTGCCCCAACGTTAAAAAACTGCAAGAAAAAGCTAGAAAGAGCAGTCCTAAGCACAACTCAAAGAGGGCATACCAAACAGGATAGCGAGCCTTGCAATAGCGACAGCGAGAGCGATTGAATATCTGGGACACAATCGGAATCAAATCCAGTGGTCTCAAACGAGTCTGACAAGAATCACAGTGGCTAGCAGGAAAAACTATGGATTGTTCAGGGAAGCGATCGATGACTAAGCCTAGAAAGGAAGCAAGAATCGTTCCAACAAGAAAAAAATAAAGATGAATCATACTTATTTATTCGGAAAAAATAAGAGAAAGAGTATAATAGTTGGATATAGGAGAAGTTTTAGGAACAAATATGAAAATTCACTTTGAAAAAGGACTTCAGTCAGGAAATGCCCAACTCATTTGTCAGTGGTCTAATGTTTTGGGAGAAAGTTTTCAGAAGCAATGGATGGGGCCAAAGATTTCTTATCCCTTGATTGCCCAATCCTTGCAAAAGATGGAAGGGATTTTTTCCATTTTTGTTGGAGAAGAGTTTGTAGGCATCATCCAGAAAATCAAATTAGAAGATAAAAATCTTCATATTGGAAGATTTCTCATAGCTCCACAGAAGCAGGGAAAAGGATTAGGTCGAAAAACTTTCCAGTACTTTCTTCAAGAAATGTTTGAAAATGAAGAAATAGAAAGTATTTCCCTAACGGTTTTTGAGTCAAATCAAACAGCCAAAAATCTCTATCAAAAAGAGGGATTTGAAATCGTTCAAACCATTGAAGTTCCAGAACGTAAATACATAATGAGAAAATCTAGGTAAGAACTAAATTACACTAGAAACTGTCCCCTTACAATTTTTAATTCTCAAACTTGTTGCAGAGAAATTTTCTTGATAAAATAGATACATGACTAGATATAAAGCTATAATTTCTTATGATGGCTACGCTTTTGCTGGTTTTCAGCGGCAACCTCATGCGCGTAGTGTTCAGGAGGAAATTGAAAAAACTTTAACCAAATTAAATAAAGGACAAGCTATTACCATTCATGGCGCTGGGCGAACGGATAGTGGTGTTCATGCATTAGGTCAGGTCATCCACTTTGATCTTCCCTATCAGATGGATGAGGAGAAACTTCGCTTTGCTCTCGATACCCAAAGTCCTGAAGATATTGATGTGATTTCGATTGAGATTGTGGCTGACGATTTTCATTGTCGTTATGCCAAGCATAGCAAGACCTACGAGTTTATCGTAGATAGAGGACGTCCTAAAAATCCTATGCGCCGCCATTATGCGACGCATTATCCCTATCCACTAGATGTGGAGCTGATGCAGCTTGCTGTAAAAAAACTAGAGGGAACACATGACTTTACTGGTTTTACAGCCTCAGGAACTAGTGTGGAAGACAAGGTAAGAACGATCACGGAAGCTAGTCTTAGGGTTGATGAAACAGGGCAGTTCTTGACCTTTACCTTCTCAGGCAATGGTTTCCTCTATAAGCAGATTCGAAATATGGTTGGAACCCTGCTTAAAATTGGTAACAATCGTATGCCGATTGAACAGATTGACCTCATCTTGGAGAAAAAAGACAGACAGTTGGCAGGTCCAACTGCAGCGCCTAATGGTTTGTATTTAAAGGAGATTCGTTATGAAGAATAATCGTATTTTAGCACTTTCAGGAAATGATATTTTTAGTGGTGGTGGATTGGCAGCTGACCTTGCCACCTATACTTTGAATGGTTTGCATGGATTTGTAGCCATGACCTGCTTGACTGCTTTGACAGAAAATGGTTTTGAGGTCTTTCCGACGGATGAGACTATTTTCCAACAACAGTTGGATAGCCTGAAAAGTGTAGACTTTGGAGGGATTAAGATTGGTCTCTTGCCGACAGTCGGTGTTGCTGAAAAGGCATTGAATTTCATTAAGGAAAGATCAGGAGTTCCAGTAGTCTTGGACCCTGTATTGGTTTGTAAGGAAACGCACGACGTTGCAGTCAGTGAGCTCTGTCAAGAGTTGATTCGCTTTTTCCCTTATGTATCAGTGATTACTCCGAATCTTCCTGAGGCAGAGTTGCTTGCAGGCCAAAAGATTGAAAGTCTGGAAGATATGAAGGCTGCAGCGCAGAAATTACATGACTTGGGTGCACCAGCAGTGATTATCAAGGGTGGAAATCGCCTCAGTCAGGATAAGGCTGTGGATGTCTTTTATGATGGGGAGAATTTCACTATTCTTGAAAATCCAGTTATCCAAGGACAAAATGCTGGTGCAGGATGTACCTTTGCATCAAGTATTGCTAGTCAGTTAGTAAAGGGAGAGGAACTATTACCAGCAATTGAAACTTCCAAAGCCTTTGTTTACCGTGCCATTGCACAAGCAGATCAATATGGAGTGAGACAGTATGAAGCAAACCAAAACAACTAAAATTGCCCTAGTATCTATCTTAGCAGCCAGTTCTGTCGTATTGGGGTATTTTATAAAAATCCCAACACCAACTGGATTTCTAACACTTTTGGACGTTGGAGTCTTCTTCACAGCCTTTTACTTTGGAAGCCGTGAAGGAGCCGTTGTCGGGGGGTTAGCAGGATTTCTCATTGATCTCATTTCAGGCTACCCTCAGTGGATGATTTTTAGCTTAATCAATCATGGTTTACAAGGCTATTTTGCAGGCTTTAAAGGGAAATGGCAATGGTTAGGATTAGTCTTGGCGACTCTATTCATGGTAGCTGGTTATGCCTTGGCATCAGCTTGGATGAATGGTTGGGGAGCAGCTATTCCAGAAATCATCCCAAATCTCATGCAAAATGTTGTTGGAATGACTCTAGGATTTCTTCTTTGTCATAGTGTAAAGAAATTCAGATAATAGTGAAAAAGGAAACCTACCCCGAACTATTAGGGAACTATTGAAAAAACTCTGATTATTTGCTACAATGAAAGCTATGAAAACACTCTACGATGTGCAACAATTTCTCAAACAGTTCGGTATCATTGTCTATATGGGAAAACGTCTCTATGACATTGAATTGATGAAGATCGAGCTATCTCGAATCTATGATGCAGGCTTGATGGACAAGCTGGATTATCTTGAAGCGGAGGCTGTTCTTCGCAGAGAGCACAAACTAGAATTAGACTATTTAGAAAAAAATGGAGATTAAGTAATATGGTAACTTGGGTATTATGGGGACTTATTATAGCGATGTTGGCTTGGATGGGATATAACTATCTTCGCATTCGTCGTGCAGCGAAAATTGTAGACAATGCAGAGTTTGAGTCTTTGATTCGTACAGGTCAGTTGATTGATTTGCGTGATCCAGCTGATTTTCATAGAAAACATATCCTCGGAGCTCGTAATATCCCTTCAAATCAATTGAAGACAAGTCTGGCAGCTCTTCGCAAGGATAAACCTGTCCTTCTCTATGAAAACCAACGTGCTCAACGTGTCACAAATGCAGCACTTTTCTTGAAAAAACAAGGTTTCTCAGAAATCTATATCCTCTCTTACGGATTGGATTCTTGGACAGGGAAAGTAAAAGTTGGAAAATAAGAAATGGCGGTGGGACAGAAATCGATAGACAAAGTCTCGATTTCGTAGTCCCAGCCTCGCGAGGATGATTAGGAGCTTTTTGGAGTCTAAAAGACGAACAAAAAGTTCAATCAGCAACCGCGTCAAAGTTTGATTGCTAATAAAAAGTGAGGTCGGGATCTTTTGTCCAAACCTCATTTTTTAACCACTTTTTCTAAGAAAGTCAAGAATGATTGCCAATTCTTGTGAGTTTAGATGTCGATAGTCGCCTTCTTGGAGATTGTCATCAAGACTCCAAGGGCCAAAATGGATGCGTTTGAGAGCAGTGACCTTGACACCGACTGTGAGGAACATTTTTTTGACCTGATGAAACTTTCCTTCAGAGATGGTAATGGTAGCTTGGCTGAGACAAGGGCTTGAGGATAAAATCTCAAGTTGAGCAGGTTTACAAACAGTTCCATCAAGAAAAACAATCCCATCTTTAAACTCTTGAATATGGTCGGAAGTTAGTGGCCCATTGACCTCTACTTGGTAAGTTTTATTGACATGATATTGAGGATGGAGGAGTTGAAAACCTAGAGGTCCATTATCCGTTAAGAGAAGGAGCCCCGTCGTATCTCGATCCAGACGACCGATGGCGTAGAGTTGCTCTGACTGGAGATGCTGAGGAAGGAGGTCCATGACCGTTTGGAGTTTCTTATCCTTGCTTGCAGTCACGACTCCATTTGGCTTATGGAGCATGAGATAGGTGTGTTCATATCCTTGGATTTTTCTATATTTGAAAATCAGCTCTTGCAACCCTGTATCAACATTCTGTGCAAGGGAACGCGCAAGGTGTCCATCTACAAAGATTTCTTTTTTCAGAAGAGCTTGTTTCATGGCCTTACGGCTGATTTTTTCCTGGGCTAATAATTTATCTAAACGCATACCAGCTTATCTTATCACAAGTCGGAATTTTTGAAAAGAAAAGAGAAGGAATGAATTTTCTTTTGAAAACATTTACACTTACTTGAATTAAGTCATTTGCTTAAAATTGTGGTATAATCGTTCAGTTAGAAAATAAATTTTTGAATACAATAGAGGAAATCATGACAAAATTAAGAGAAGATATCCGTAATATCGCGATTATCGCCCACGTCGACCACGGTAAAACTACCCTCGTTGACGAATTATTGAAACAATCTGAAACTCTTGACGCGCGTACAGAGTTAGCTGAGCGTGCAATGGACTCAAACGATATTGAAAAAGAGCGTGGAATCACGATTCTTGCGAAAAATACAGCAGTTGCCTACAACGGAACTCGTATCAACATCATGGACACACCAGGACACGCGGACTTCGGTGGAGAAGTTGAGCGTATCATGAAAATGGTTGACGGTGTTGTTTTGGTCGTAGATGCCTACGAAGGAACTATGCCACAGACTCGTTTCGTATTGAAAAAAGCTTTGGAACAAGACCTTGTGCCTATCGTTGTGGTTAACAAAATTGATAAGCCATCAGCTCGTCCAGCAGAGGTAGTAGATGAAGTCTTGGAACTTTTCATCGAGCTTGGTGCGGATGATGACCAGCTTGACTTCCCAGTTGTTTATGCGTCAGCGATCAACGGAACTTCTTCATTGTCAGATGATCCAGCAGATCAAGAAAAGACTATGGCGCCAATCTTTGACACCATTATCGACCACATCCCAGCTCCAGTTGATAACTCAGATGAGCCACTTCAATTCCAAGTGTCACTTCTTGACTACAACGACTTCGTAGGTCGTATCGGTATCGGACGTGTCTTCCGTGGTAGTGTAAAGGTTGGGGACCAAGTTACCCTTTCTAAATTGGATGGTACAACTAAGAACTTCCGTGTCACAAAACTCTTTGGTTTCTTTGGTTTGGAACGTCGTGAAATTCAAGAAGCTAAAGCAGGTGACTTGATTGCCGTATCAGGTATGGAAGATATCTTCGTTGGTGAAACTATTACTCCAACAGATGCAGTTGAAGCTCTTCCAGTTCTTCACATCGATGAGCCAACACTTCAAATGACCTTCTTGGTCAACAACTCACCATTTGCTGGTAAAGAAGGTAAATGGGTCACTTCTCGTAAGGTAGAAGAACGCTTGCAGGCGGAATTGCAAACAGACGTTTCCCTTCGTGTTGACCCAACTGACTCACCAGATAAATGGACGGTTTCAGGACGCGGAGAATTACACTTGTCAATCCTTATCGAAACAATGCGTCGTGAGGGTTATGAGCTTCAAGTATCTCGTCCAGAAGTTATCGTAAAAGAAATCGATGGTGTTAAATGTGAGCCATTTGAACGTGTTCAAATCGACACACCAGAAGAGTACCAAGGATCTGTTATCCAAAGTCTTTCTGAACGTAAAGGTGAAATGTTGGATATGATTTCAACTGGTAATGGTCAAACTCGTTTGGTCTTCCTAGTTCCAGCCCGTGGTTTGATTGGATACTCAACTGAGTTCTTGTCAATGACTCGTGGTTACGGTATCATGAACCATACCTTCGACCAATACTTGCCATTGATTCCAGGTGAAATCGGTGGACGTCACCGTGGTGCCCTTGTTTCTATCGATACTGGTAAGGCAACAACCTACTCTATCATGTCTATCGAAGAACGTGGAACAATCTTTGTTAACCCAGGAACTGAAGTTTACGAAGGTATGATTATCGGTGAAAATTCTCGTGAAAATGACCTGACTGTTAACATCACGAAAGCAAAACAAATGACTAACGTTCGTTCAGCAACTAAGGACCAAACAGCGGTTATCAAGACTCCTCGTATCTTGACTCTTGAAGAATCACTTGAGTTCTTGAACGATGATGAATACATGGAAGTAACACCAGAATCAATCCGTTTGCGTAAACAAATCCTCAACAAGGCAGAGCGTGAGAAAGCAAACAAAAAGAAAAAATCAGCTGAATAAGAGCTAGAAAGAGCAGAAAATGGTCTATTTAATCATAGGGATTTTATTACTCTTACTCTATATATTTGCGACACCTCAAAGTATCAAGGGAACGGTTAATATTGTAATTCTTGTTTTTGGTCTCGTTTCCCTCGTGATTTTACTTATGTTGTCCATCCTGCAAATCTTTCAGCTACCAACAGAATTCTTTATTACAGTAGCCATGTTGGTCCTTACGTATTTTAGTTTGCGAGATATATCTTTAATGTCGGTGAAAAAGAGATAGGTATGTGGCTTTGGAGTTCTATTAGGATTCGGTAAATATTTTGATAAAACATAACTACCACAAGTGAAGTCAGTAAAACTGAGTTTACTTGTGGTTTTTACTTTGTAGAATCTAGAAATTTAGGCTCTTTAAGCTTCATCGGCCTCCTACTTTCATTCACTAGATTTTTATTAAGTAGCAGATAATAGAAGAACTTCTGGGAGGAAATTACGTTCTTACTGTGAATGTTTACAAAGAATAAGGATACTTTTCTTTCAAAATTAGATAAAGAAGTTAGATATGGCAATTTTGTTATTCAAATCCTTTGTAGACGTTTACTATTTTTGATATACTGTGATAAGGAATAGATACGAAATTGGAGTTTATCATGAAACAACATCATTTTAAAGCAAAACAACGCTTTTCTTTGAGAAAGTATGCAGTAGGAACTTGTTCCGTCTTATTGGGAACGAGTTTGTTTTTTGTAGGCACAGGTGGAAATGCCGTGCTTGCAGAGGAAAGGATTCCTCAGCTAGTGTCACACTATGTGGAAGATAAAGATCTTCCTGAATCTTTGAAGGCTGAACTACGTTGGTTTGAAGAGAATGCTATCCAAGTGGAGGAAGGTAAGGATTATTACTTCGTCTACCGTAAGTCTGCTACTAAGTTACCTGATACTGGCTTGTTTTCAAATGCCATTCTGCCTGTGCTAGGTACAGGAATCTTGCTGGTTTCACTCACTCTCATTAAAAAGAGAAAGGGAGCCTCTCTCTTTCTAGTGACAGTTTTGGCTGTAGGTGGGACTGCACTATCAGTTTCTGCCTTGGAGAACTTAGTAGAGCTTCGTCCAGCTCTTGTCAAAACAGTTGCAGGAGAATTTTTGCCAAGTCCAGAAAAGATTGAGGGTTATGAATTTACAGGCTATTATTTTGTAAGCGGGAATGGAGAAATTTCTAGAAATGAAAATACAAAACCTCATTCTCCACAAGCAGATAAGGTAGAATCCACCTCAATTCCAAGTGAAGGTGTCCCAAGTTTAGAAGAGGTGAAGCCAGAGCTTGAAGTTGCGACAGAGACCATCGCCTATGACACTCTTTATCAGGACGATCCAGACTTGCTTAAGGGTCAAACTCGTGTCATCAGAGCAGGCCTAGCAGGCGAGCGCACTATTTTAACGGAAGTGACGACTGTAGATGGCAAGGAAGTCCGCCAAGTCAAATCCAACACTGTAACCTTGGCGCCAGTTACCGAAATCATCGCAGTAGGCACTAAGGTAGAATCCACCTCAACCCCAAGCGAAGGCACTCCAAGCTTGGTCGAGGTGAAACCAGAGCTTGAAGTAACGACAGAAGCCGTTGCTTATGATACTATTCATCAAGACGATCCAGACTTACTTAAGGGTCAAACTCGTGTTGTTCGAGCAGGAGTAGCTGGAGAGCGCACTATTTTGACGGAAGTCACAAGAATTGACGGTCAGGAAGACCGCCAAGTCAAATCCAATACTGTGACCATAGAACCAGTTACCGAAATTATAGCAGTAGGCACTAAGGTAGAATCCACCTCAATTCCAAGTGAAGGTGTTCCAAGTTTAGAAGAGGTGATGTCAGAGCTTGAAGTAACGACAGAAGCCATTGCTTATGATACTATTCATCAAGACGATCCAGACTTACTCAAGGGGCAAACCCGCCTTATCCAAGCAGGCGTAGCAGGTGAGCGCACGATCTTAACGGAAGTGACGACTGTGGATGGCAAGGAAGACCGCCAAATAAAATCCAACACTGTAACCTTAGAACCAGTTTCTGAAATCATAGCAGTAGGCACTAAGGTAGAATCCACTTCAATTCCAAGTGAAGGTACTCCAAGTTTGGAAGAGGTGAAACCAGAGCTAGAGGTTACAACAGAAGCCGTTGCCTATGACACTATTCATCAGGACGATCCGGACTTGCTTAAGGGTCAAACCCGTGTCATTCAAGCAGGGGTCGCAGGTGAGCGTACAATCTTAACTGAGGTGACGACTGTAGATGGCAAGGAAGCCCGCCAAGTCAAATCAAATAGTGTAACCCTAGAACCAGTTACCGAGATCATAGCAGTAGGTACTAAGGTAGAATCTACCTCAATTCCAAGCGAAGGTACTCCGAGCTTGGTCGAGGTGAAGCCAGAGCTTGAAGTAACGACAGAAGCCATTGTCTATGACACTGTTTATCAGGACGATCCAGACTTACTCAAGGGTCAAACCCGCCTTATCCAAGCAGGCGTAGCAGGTGAGCGCACGATCTTAACGGAAGTGACGACTGTGGATGGCAAGGAAGACCGCCAAGTCAAATCCAATACTGTAACCTTGGAGCCAGTTTCAGAAATCATAGCAGTAGGCACTAAGGTAGAATCCACTTCAATTCCAAGCGAAGGTACACCAAGCTTGGTCGAGGTGAAACCAGAGCTTGAAGTAACGACAGAAGCCGTTGCTTATGATACTATTCATCAAGACGATCCAGACTTACTCAAGGGGCAACCCCGCCTTATCCGATCAGGCGTCGCAGGTGAGCGCACGATCTTAACGGAAGTGACGACTGTGGATGGCAAAGAAGACCGCCAAGTCAAATCCAACACTGTAACTGTGGATTCAATTTCCGAAATTATAGCAGTAGGTACTAAGGTAGAGTCGGCGCCAGTTCCAGAACCTAAGATTGATACCCAAACAATCCCATATAAAACAATCTATCAAGCAGATGATAGCCAAGAGATCGGTTCTAGAAAAACGAAAATTCATGGGGTCAATGGAAAAGTAGAAACCACTACACGATATACAAGAGATCAAACCAGTGGTCAGATTACAGAGGCTAGTATATCAAAAACTCTGGTGGAAAAGGTAGATGAGGTTGTTCTAGTTGGTACCAAACCAAGTGTGGAAACGAAGGTTATCGCTAATAAAACGATATATGAAGCGGACCCAACACTTCCTTATCAAACAGAAAAAGTTGCTGTTTCCGGTAAGGAAGGAAGCGAAAAAACGACTACCACCTACCAAGTAGATACTCAGACAGGTCAGGTTACAGAAAGAGATCACCAAAAAGAAGTAACAGTTCCGATTGATAAAGTTATGAAAGTCGGAAATGTCGAAATCGTCGTGACACCAATTCCAATCAAGGAGGAACGCCGTCAGGATCCAAGACTTGATAAGGACTTTGAAAAAGTAGAAAGTCAGGGAGAGCCTGGGGAGACAACCACTACCAGAGTTTATGAAGTGAATCCTCAAACAGGTGAAATGCTATCACACACGGAAACAAGTACTGTGACAAAAACAATGAAACCAAATGTCATCTTGGTGGGAACCAAAGAAAACAAACCACATCTTCTTCCAGTGAATACGGAGTTAGAAAATGCTATCGATGTACGACCTGCTAGCCAAGGAATGAAGGCTGTGGATTTGCTTTCCAATGCTTACGTGACAAATGCCCTCAGGCCAAATATTCTGGGGCGAGATGTGATTAGTAAGAAGATTGAACTTAAAAAGACAAATCCTACTATTACAGATGAAGAGGTTAAAGAAGTCCTTCGCAAAGAATATCTAGAGAGATTATCTATTAAAGACGCGCTTGAAGAAACGAAAAAGACCATAGATACAGACCTTAAAAAAATTGTAGCTCATAGCTTGAGTGTGCTCGGAAACACAGCAGAAACCAGAGCTAAGGTTCAGGCAGATCTAGAAGCTAATAAGGAAAAAATTCTCCTAGGTTTAACCTATATCAATCGTTTCTACAATATTGACTTTGGCAAGACCAACATCCGTGATATTCTTGCCTACAATCCAAGCTCTTTTGGTAAGAAGGTGACATCACTAGAGTGGCTAACATCTCTGGGTTCAATGAGTTATGATGAGATGAAGCTAATCAATAGTCCACGAACATTTGAAAAATACTTTGGAAAGGTAACCGATAAGTCAACTCTATTAGACTTTCTTGACTATAACCGAACTACCTTTACAAGTATGGATGGCGATACTTGGTTGAAGGATGCTACAAAAGCCATCGTTGTTGAGAAACAATCTAAAGAAAAAACAGATGAAAATGTCAGTCTCTACACGAAGTTGACCTCTGATCCTGCCAAGTACGGGGCAGAACCTCAACAGATTGATAATCGCAAACAATATAATATGTCTACCCTTCTAGGTCTAGTAAACATCAAGGAACCAAGTATTTATGCCATTACAAATATGGCAACCGTTTCTTACGGAAATATCGGAACTTATATGGATACTTCACTAGCTCAGAGCAATCCTACTCAATATAAGGCTGAATTGGAAAAAGTGAAGGCTTTGGTTGAATTGACAGCTGAGCGTCAGGCTGCTTATGTTGATACGCTTTATAGAATCACTAAAAAAGACAATCAATCAAAACTAGTAACCAACCGTTTGATTGTGGATACTATGAAAAAGTATACTAGCAAGCAAAATGCAGGCATCAAGGAAACCTGGTCTAAGGAGTTTGGTCCAGAGGCGGATAAGGGAGTCAAGGACTTCATGTCTCCGCTAGGCATGTATTCTCCGCCTCAATCAGTAGGTGCTGAGGCAAATGGTGCTGGTGTGCGTTACTTTATTGATAGGGTCTTGGACGATCGAGGGTCAGCGACTTACTCTCATGAAATGACTCACTTGTTGGATCGCACAGTCCTCTTTAACAATTATGGTCGACGAGATGGTACTGGGGCAGAATTCTATGCACGTGGAATCTTTGAAAATTCCTACACTCCGGAAATGGATAGCTACTTTAACTTGAACTTTGTCTATGACGAGAGTGACAAAGACAGTTTCTACAACAAGACACCTGAGCGCTTTAAATCAGCCGCAGATTTGAAAGAATATATGCATGGTAGTTTCGATGTTCTCTATACTTTAGATTATCTAGAAGCTGAGGCAAGTCGAGGATTGTCAGCTGCGGATAAGGCAGTCTACTTCAAGCAACTCTTGCCGAGTGCGACAAGTGGTTCAAGAACTCCTGTTTCTTATCCAAATCCATCTGTCAAACCAAGCCACCAGAGCGAGGAAATCAAGGTCTTGACCGAGGCAGATGCTAGCAAGCTAGGCGATATTCATAGTTTGATTGACAATCATATCGTGGTAAATCGCTATATCATTAAAGGATTCACGGCTACAGGGAAAGTAGATGCCAATGGTTATTATACCGTTGATATGTTTGATACGATTTATGGTGTCAACGAAAATGATAAGGGGATGAGTGGTGATATCAGCTTTAGAAAACAAGCCTTTGAACTCATGGCAGCTCTTGGCTATTACGAAGGTTTCGTTCCTTATGTCTCTAATCAGTACAAGCAAAATGCTGAAAAAGAGAATCGTCCCTTGTCAGACCAATACATCTTTAAAAAGATCTTAACTGGTAAGACCTATGCCCAATTCAAGAAGGAACAAATGGATGAACGGATCGCGAATATCAGTAAATTAAAACCGATTACCATTGACTATAAAGGTAAGCAAGAAGTGATTTCCAGTCCTGAAAGAATGAAGCAATTGATGGAAGAAGCGGTAAAAGAAGAACTTGCTCAGATTAAAGCAGGAAATATCAGCCAAAAACAATACCGTTTCATTGAAACTCCTGTTCAGAAATTGAAAAAAGCTATATATAAAGCCTACCTCAAAGAATCAAATGAGTTTAGAAATTCCATCTATACTTCTTAAGGAAAAGATAAGTCTATCATTAGGAGTTCATAGCAATTTTGCTACTTAGTAAGATTAACTAGTTAGCTAGGTTCGAGACAGAGAAACACCTTTTGAATTGCAAGTTCTCGCAGTTCAAAAGGTGTTTTGTTTATGATGATAGATTGCTTTTTTCTTCAGAATAGCGTTGATAGAAGTCAACTTTTAGTTGAATAAAGTTTTCCAATTCGCGTAGGAGTTGAAGTAAGGTTGCGCGCGTTTCAAATTCTTCCCTTGTTTTAGGGAGGTTACGATTGCGAAATACCTGCAGGTAGCTTTCAATATCCTTTAATAAATCGTTGGCAGGATTGGTCTGACTGAGTTGATCTGCTATTTTAGCGAATAGCTGGGCAAGGATTAGGCTTTCGCTTGCGGCTAGATTACAGGTATTGATTTGTTGAGCCATATTACGAAGAATGCGACTCTGTCTCTGTCTCATTTCGAAATAGTGGATATGATAGTCGGTCTGATGAAAGAGGTGGTCAGAGTGATCAAGATAGACCAGTTTGAGAGCTTCTTCGAGGAGTTGGTCCAGTTCTTCAACGAGTTGGGCACGGTTACGACCATCGCCCTTTCCAAGATAATATTCAAAACGTTGTAAAATGTGTTTGAGTTTTTCTTCTACCTTGAGATGATAGAGATGGATTTCTTCTTGCCGAGAAGGCATGTAAAGATTGACAATCAAGGCGAATCCCGTACCAATCAGAAATAGGAGGAGCTCATTCACTAGCAGATCTGGTGATGTAGACTTCTGAACCAAGAGATGACTGACCAGGACACTACTCGGGGTAATGCCAATTTCCCAGCCCAGTTTATAGGCCAGAGGGACATAGAGGGCCAAATAGAGACCAAAACTCCAGATGTGGTAGCTAGTCAGGTGAAAGGAAAGGACACCAATGAAAAGAGCAAGAAGAGTTGAAAATAAACGATTGCGAGCTAGCTTAATGGTGCTTCGACGGGTATCCGATAAGCTCAATAGGGCAATGATACCAGCGGATACTGCTGAAGATAAATCCAGAAAGTAGGCTAGAACACAGGCCAAACAGGTCGCCAGAACGAGTTTAAAAGTACGTTGGGTGATAGACATGAGACATTTCCTAAAATGAATGATAGAAACCAGACAAAGGCGGTGGGACAGAAATCGATAGACAAAGTCTCGATTTCGTCGTCCCAGCCCCGCGAGGATGATTAGGAGCTTTTTGGAGTCTAAAAGACGAACAAAAAGTTCAATCAGCTACCGCGTCAAAGTTTGATTGTTAATGAAAAGTGAGGTCGGGATTTTTTGTCCCAACCTCCTAGATTATTTTTTGTGAGCAGAGGAAAATTCTGCTACTGCTGTAAAGAGGACATCTGTTGAAGAGTTGAGGGCTGTTTCGCAAGAGTCTTGAATAACACCGATGACGAAACCAACACCCACAACCTGCATAGCAATATCGTTGGTAATCCCAAAGAGACTGCAGGCAACTGGGATAAGTAGGAGTGAACCTCCAGCGATTCCTGAAGCACCGCAGGCTGAGATGGCTGCAACGATACTGAGTACAAAGGCTGTTGCAAAATCAACTGAGATTCCAAGGGTATTGACAGCTGCTAGGGTTAAGATGTTGATGGTAACAGCAGCTCCAGCCATATTGATGGTTGATCCCAAGGGGATTGAGACAGAATAGGTATCTGGATTAAGACCTAGATCCTCACAGAGTTTCATATTAACAGGGATATTAGCAGCGGAACTTCGGGTGAAAAAGGCTGTAACGCCACTGATACGCAAGCATTTCCACACCAAGGGATATGGATTTTTCTTGATAAAGAGAAAAGCAATCAGAGGATTGATCACTAGGGCAACGAAAACCATAGTGGTAATCAAAAGTCCGAGTAAGATTCCGTAATTTGCTAAACTAGCGATACCTTGGTCTGAGATGGTTTTGAAGACTAACCCGAGGATACCAAATGGCGCAAGGTTGATGATCCATTCGACAATTTTTGAAGTCACACTGGCCATTGTTTTGAGTAGCTCCTTGCTATTTTTGCTAGCTTCTCGCATGGCAATCCCAAAGACGATAGCCCAAGACAAAATTCCGATATAGTTAGCTTCGATGATGGCATTGACAGGATTATCTACTATTTTTAGCAGAAGATTGCTGAGCACTTGTCCGATACCGTCTGGAGGAGTAACTTCTGTGCTAGCGCTACTCAAGACCATCTGAACAGGGAAGAGAAAGCTAGCCAAAACTGCTATAAGAGCCGCAGCAAAGGTCCCCAGCAAATAGAGGAAAATGACTTTTTTCATATTGCTATCTTGACCTTTCTGGTGTTGGGAAAGGGCGTTAGCGACTAAAGCAAAAACCAGGATAGGGGCGATGGCCTTTAGTCCTCCTACAAATAAATCTCCCAATAAACCGATGCCAGTTAGATTAGGAACGAGTAGACCTAGAATAGCCCCCAAGGTCATTCCGATTCCGATCCGTTTGATCAGATTTGTTTTGTTCCAAGCACGAATAATTCTTTTCATAAAGGTCTCCTTTTTGTGTATTGTTTATGATTATAGTATAAATATACTTGAAAAGCAAGTGTCTCATAGATTTTATTAGAATAAATGAATATTTATGAAAAGGATGGCTGGGAAGGATTTATGGTATAATGGATAGAAAAGGAGTTTTATATGCAAGAATTTTTTCAACGTTATCTGGATAAATTAGATCTAACAACTGTTTTAGAAAATCTCTTGACCAAGGTGATTTCTCTTCTACTTCTTATCCTTCTATCTTATATAGCTAAAAAGTTCCTCCATGTTGCTGTACGAAAGATTGTCAAACCATCACTTAAATTTTCAAATCGAGATGCTGGTAGACAAAAGACTATCTCTCGTTTGCTTGAAAATATTTTTAACTATATCCTTTATTTCTTCTTGATTTACTGTATCTTGTCTATCTTAGGGTTACCTGTTTCTAGCTTGCTTGCAGGTGCAGGAATTGCTGGGGTGGCTATCGGTATGGGGGCACAAGGTTTTCTATCAGACGTCATCAACGGCTTCTTTATTCTATTTGAACGTCAGTTGGATGTAGGAGATGAAGTTATTTTGACCAATGGGCCTATTACTGTATCAGGAAAAGTAGTTAGTGTCGGAATTCGAACGACTCAACTGAGAAGTGACGACCAAGCCCTTCACTTTGTTCCTAACCGCAATATTACTGTGGTTAGCAATTTTTCAAGAAAAGAAGAGAACTGAAATTTTACTTGATTTATGGTACAATAGAAAGAGTTTGGTAAAGGAGAAACGATGTTTTTAGATAAGCAGTTAGGGAATGGTTGTACCTGGATTAATCTAGATGTGGAAATCATCAAAAATCTTGAAGACCTATCAGAAATCTATGGATTGGATAAAGAAACCATCGAATATGCGCTGGATAGAAACGAACGAGCCCACATGGATTATAATCGTGAAAACGGGACAGTCACCTTCATCTACAACGTTCTTGACTTAGAAAGGGACAAGGAATACTATGAAGCCATTCCCATGACCTTTATCGTGGAAAAGCAACGAATGATTACCATCAGCAATCATAAGAATGCTTATGTCATTGATCAGATGTTAGGCTATCTAGAAAGTCATGAAATCATTTCAATCTACAAGTTTCTATTTGCCGGTTTAGAGCTTATCAGCAATGCTTATTATCCTGTCATTGAACAGATGGATAAAAGTAAGGATGAAATCAGTGCCTTGTTGCGTCAAACAACCACTAAAAAAAATCTCTTTGCCCTCTCTGACTTGGAAACTGGTATGGTTTACTTGACAGCTGCGGCTAAACAAAATCGCCTCCTCTTAGAGCATATCCAGGGACATGCGCTTTATCGGAACTTTAACGAAGTGGAAAGAGAGCAGTTTGATGATGCTATGATTGAAGCTCACCAGTTGGTGTCCATGACAGATTTGATTTCCCAGGTTTTACAACAACTCTCAGGATCTTACAATAATATCCTAAACAACAATCTGAATGATAATTTGACAACCTTGACCATTATCTCAGTTTTGCTAGCCATTCTTGCAGTCATTACAGGATTTTTCGGAATGAATGTCCCTCTGCCATTTACAGAAGAGCCTAATGCCTGGATATATATTTTGATTGCTAGTTTAATTTTATGGGCAATCTTGGCTCAGTATCTAAAGAAAATTGCTAGAAACTAAAAATATAAAGAAAAGGAGCCAGAATGGCGATTGAAAATTATATGCCAGATTTTGCTGTGGAAGCAGTTTATGATCTGACAGTCCAAAGCCTGCAGGAGCAGGGAATCAAGGCTGTTTTGGTTGATTTGGATAATACCCTGATTGCTTGGAATAATCCAGATGGAACAGCAGAGATGAAGCAATGGTTGCATGATTTGCGCGATGCTGGGATACGTATCATTGTAGTATCTAACAACACTCCCAAACGTGTCAAACGAGCAGTTGAAAAATTTGACATTGACTATGTTTACTGGGCACTGAAGCCCTTTACTTTAGGAATTAACCGTGCCATGAAACATTTCCACTATGAAAAAGACCAAGTTGTCATGGTTGGCGACCAACTGATGACGGATATTCGAGCAGCCCACCGAGCAGGCATTCGCTCGATTTTGGTCAAACCCTTGGTCCAGCACGACTCTATTAAGACTCAGATTAACCGAGCGCGTGAGCGTCGTGTGATGAGAAAAATCGCTCAAAAGTACGGACCTATCACTTATAAAAAAGGAATCTAACTATGGAAGAAATACTCTGTATTGGTTGTGGAGCAACTATTCAGACTACAGATAAGGCTAGGCTTGGTTTTACACCTCAATCAGCACTTGAAAAAGGTTTGGAAACTGGAGAAGTTTATTGCCAGCGTTGTTTCCGTCTTCGTCACTACAATGAAATCACTGATGTTCAGTTAACGGATGATGATTTCCTCAAACTCTTGCACGAGGTAGGAGACAGTGATGCCTTGGTGGTCAATGTGATTGATATCTTTGACTTTAATGGCTCTGTTATCCCAGGCTTGCCACGTTTCGTATCAGGTAATGATGTGCTCTTGGTTGGAAACAAAAAAGATATCCTACCTAAGTCAGTGAAACCTGGTAAGATTAGCCAGTGGATCATGGAGCGCGCTCACGAGGAAGGCTTACGTCCTGTTGACGTCGTTCTGACTTCAGCCAAAAACAAGCATGCTATCAAGGAAGTCATTGATAAAATTGAGCACTATCGTAAGGGTCGTGACGTCTATGTAGTTGGGGTTACCAATGTTGGGAAATCAACCCTTATCAATGCTATTATCCAGGAAATTACGGGTGATCAGAACGTCATCACAACTTCACGCTTCCCAGGAACAACCTTGGATAAGATTGAAATTCCGCTCGATGATGGTTCTTATATCTATGATACACCAGGAATTATTCATCGTCATCAGATGGCTCACTACTTGACGGCTAAAAACCTCAAGTATGTCAGTCCTAAAAAGGAAATCAAACCTAAAACCTATCAGCTTAATCCTGAACAAACCCTATTTTTAGGTGGACTTGGACGCTTTGACTTCATTGCAGGTGAGAAGCAAGGTTTCACTGCCTTCTTTGACAATGAACTCAAACTTCATCGTACCAAGTTAGAAGGAGCTAATGCCTTTTACGACAAGCACCTCGGAACTCTTTTAACACCACCAAATAGCAAGGAAAAGGAAGATTTTCCAAAACTAGTCCAACATGTATTTACCATCAAGGACAAGACAGACCTAGTCATCTCAGGACTAGGCTGGATTCGTGTAACAGGCACCGCCAAAGTCGCCGTCTGGGCCCCAGAAGGAGTTGCCGTCGTCACACGAAAAGCAATTATTTAAAATAAAATCACTGAGCGAACAAAGTGAGCTCATACAAAGATAGTTATTGCCGTGGTGTCTTGCCAATCGATAGATTGGCAAGGGGCACAATTGAGACCAAGGCTCAATTGTGAGGTCAGGAAATCCATTTTTCAAAGATGAGATCTTTGGAAAATTAGTTCCGACCGTCCCTCACCACCTAAAATAACTATCAAAAAACAAGGAAGAAAATTATGTCATTAACATCAAAACAACGTGCCTTCCTCAACAGCCAGGCACACACCCTCAAACCCATCATCCAAATCGGGAAAAATGGACTCAACGACCAAATCAAAACCAGCGTCCGTCAAGCACTTGACGCCCGCGAATTGATTAAGGTTACACTCTTGCAAAACACAGACGAAAATATCCACGAAGTAGCTGAAATCTTGGAAGAAGAAATCGGTGTGGATACAGTCCAAAAAATCGGTCGTATCTTGATTTTGTATAAACAATCAAGCAAGAAAGAAAATCGCAAGATTTCTAAAAAAGTTAAAGAAATCTAAGAACGATACTCCCAAAAACTGTATTTTACAGAAGACTAAAGGAGATTAGCCTATGGCAATCGAACTATTAACTCCCTTTACAAAAGTGGAGTTAGAGCCAGAAATCAAGGATAAAAAACGTAAGCAAGTTGGAATCTTAGGGGGAAATTTTAACCCTGTTCACAACGCCCATCTTATCGTGGCGGACCAAGTGCGCCAGCAGTTGGGATTGGATCAAGTTCTGCTCATGCCTGAGTATCAACCGCCTCACGTAGATAAAAAGGAAACCATTTCTGAACACCACCGCCTCAAGATGCTTGAATTGGCTATCGATGGAATCGAAGGTTTAGCTATTGAGACCATCGAGCTGGAGCGCAAGGGTATTTCCTACACCTACGACACCATGAAGATTTTGACAGAGAAGAATCCAGATACAGATTATTACTTTATCATCGGTGCCGATATGGTAGACTATCTGCCTAAGTGGTACAGAATTGATGAATTGGTCGACCTCGTTCAGTTTGTAGGAGTTCAGCGACCACGATACAAGACTGGGACTTCTTATCCAGTCATCTGGGTGGATGTGCCCCTCATGGATATTTCTTCTAGCATGGTACGTGATTTCATCGACCAAGGTCGCACACCTAACTTTCTCTTGCCAAAACCAGTGCTAGACTATATCGAGAAAGAAGGGCTTTACTGATGGCATACCAAGACTATATCAACTGTTCGCGTGAAGAATTGTTGGAAAAAATGGCAGAGCTCCTACCTGAAAAACGTCTAACCCATTGTCTGGGTGTCGAGCGTGCAGCCATAGAATTGGCTCAGCGCTTTGGTGTGGATGTTGAAAAAGCTGGTTTGGCAGGGCTACTTCATGATTATGCTAAAAAGCTATCAGATCAAGAGTTTCTAGACTTGATTGATCGATATCAACTAGATCCAGACCTCAAAAACTGGGGTAATAATATCTGGCATGGGATAGTCGGCATTTACAAGATTCAGGAAGACTTGGATTTGCAAGATCCTGAAATTTCACGGGCTATCGAAATTCATACAGTCGGAGAAAGTCAGATGACAGACCTTGATAAGGTTATCTACGTCGCAGACTATATCGAGCACAATCGTGCCTTTCCAGGTGTGGACCAGGCACGTGAGATTGCTGAGCAATCGCTCAATAAGGCTGTGGCCTACGAAACAGCTCGTACTGTGGAGCATTTAGCTCACCAGGGATTTCCCATCTATCCCCAAACCCTTGAAACCTATAACGCCTTTGTGCACTATTTGAAAGAGGATTAAATGAACGAAAAAGAATTACTAGAACTAGTCGTGAAAGCGGCTGATGAGAAACGTGCAGAGGATATCCTCGCACTTGATGTACAAGATTTGACTAGCGTGACAGACTACTTTGTCATCACGAGCTCAATGAATAGCCGTCAGTTGGATGCTATTGCTGATAATATCCGTGAAAAAGTTGCTGAAGCAGGCTTTAAAGGCAGCCATGTCGAAGGTGATGCAGCTGGAGGTTGGGTCTTGCTAGACCTCGGCGGTGTCGTTGTGCATATCTTTTCAGAAGAAATGCGTGCCCACTATAACCTCGAAAAGCTATGGCATGAGGCGGATTCAGTAGATTTATCTGAAACCTTGGCCTAGTAGATGAACTCAGTTGTAGTCAACTGGGTTTTATTTGCTTATGTTAGAAGAAAATTGTTAGAAAGGTAAGGGCTAGTGGTGTTTACCATGGGGCTCTTGGTATCATGATTATGGCAACTTATGAAACTTTTGCGGCGGTTTATGATGCTGTGATGGATGATAGTTTATACGATAAATGGACGGATTTTTCTCTGCGTCATTTGCCAAAAACTAAGGAGAGAAAGAAACTCTTGGAATTGGCTTGTGGAACAGGAATTCAATCAGTGCGCTTCTCTCAGGCTGGTTTTGATGTGACTGGACTTGATTTGAGTGCGGATATGTTGAAGATTGCCGAAAAGAGAGCGGCTTCAGCCAAGCAAAAGATTGATTTTATCGAAGGCAATATGCTGGATTTGTCCAAGGCAGGGAAATTCGATTTTGTCACATGTTATTCGGACTCAATCTGTTACATGCAGGATGAGGTGGAAGTAGGGGACGTCTTTAAGGAAGTGTATAATGCCCTCAACGAAGATGGAGTATTTATCTTTGATGTACATTCGACCTACCAGACAGATGAGGTTTTTCCAGGCTATTCTTACCATGAAAATGCCGAAGACTTTGCCATGCTCTGGGACACCTATGAGGACGAAGCTCCTCACTCCATCGTGCATGAGTTGACCTTCTTTATCAAGGAAGCGGACGGTTCCTTTAGTCGCCACGATGAAGTGCATGAGGAGAGAACTTATGAGGTTCTGACCTATGATATTTTGCTGGAACAGGCTGGTTTCAAATCCTTCAAACTCTATGCGGACTTTGAAGACAAGGAGCCAACAGAAACTGGCACCCGTTGGTTTTTTGTCGCTCGGAAGTAGGAGATTTCCATGACCATCACAGGTATTATCGTGGAGTTCAATCCCTTTCATAATGGCCACAAATACCTGCTAGAACAGGCAGAGGGGCTGAAGATTGTTGCCATGTCTGGGAATTTCATGCAGCGTGGGGAGCCTGCTATCGTGGATAAGTGGACACGGGCTCAGATGGCGTTGGAAAACGGAGCGGATATGGTAGTGGAATTGCCCTTTTTAGTCAGTGTTCAGGCGGCTGATTTCTTCGGTCAAGGGGCTGTGGATATCT
This sequence comes from Streptococcus infantis, assembly GCF_047464615.1. Lineage (GTDB taxonomy): Bacteria > Bacillota > Bacilli > Lactobacillales > Streptococcaceae > Streptococcus > Streptococcus infantis_Y. The sequence goes on along the minus strand of NZ_JASHBO010000014.1, from coordinate 24,260 downwards.
TGGCACGGTTGGGGATTGATAGCCTAGCTTTTGGGACAGAGGAAGTTCTGGATTATCAGAAAATTGCAGACCTATACTCAGAACGTGGTCAAGAGATGGAGAAATTTGTGGATAACTTACCTGATTCTCTTTCTTACCCTCAGAAAACGCAAGCTATGTGGAAGGAATTTGCAGGTCTTGATTTTTCAGGCAATACGCCTAATCATGTCCTTGCTCTCGCTTATGCCAAGGCGGTTGCAGGACGAAACATCAGACTTCATCCGATTCAGCGTCAAGGAGCCGGCTATCATTCTGTGAACAAAGATGTAGACTTTGCCTCGGCCACAGCTCTCCGTCAGCACCAGAAGGACCAAGATTTCTTAGAACGTTTTATGCCTTCTGTTGAAATCTTTAAAAATGCTGGTAAGGTGAGCTGGGATAACTATTTTCCCTTGCTCTGCTATCAAATTTTGTCAAATCCTGACCTAACTACTATTTATCAGGTTAATCAGGAAATGGCAGTGCGTATCAAGGATTCCATAAAGACAGCTCGGTCTGTGGAAGAGTTAGTCGAGATAGTTGCTACCAAACGGTACACCAAGGCACGTGTACGTCGTTTATTGACTTATATCTTGGTACAAGCCAGAGAATGTGCCTTGCCAGAAGCTATTCATATCCTTGGATTTACCGAAAAAGGCAGGCAACATCTCAAGTCTCTGAAAGAGCAGGTCAATCTAGTTAGTAGAATCGGCAAAGAGCCCTGGGATGCCATGACTCAAAAGGCGGACCAAATTTATCAGCTGGGACACCCAAGTATCGCAGAACAAAATTTTGGTCGAGTGCCAATCAGAATCGAATCAAACTAAGTCTACTGAAAGGTAGGCTTTTTTAGTTTTTTCGAATAAATAGATAGAAGCGGGAAAACTTGTACAAGTTCCTGACAATTTTTTTCTTTTCGTGTATAATAGTTGAAAAGAGGTAAAACGAGGTATGGTTATGGAAGCAGTTCTTTACTCAACATTCCGAAATCATTTAAAAGACTACATGAAGAAGGTAAACGATGAGTTTGAGCCTTTGGCAGTAGTCAATAAAAATCCAGATGAAGATATTGTAGTCCTATCAAAGAGCGAGTGGGATAGTATTCAAGAAACTTTGAGGATTGCTCAGAATAAGGAACTTTCTGACAAGGTCTTGCGAGGAATGTCCCAAGTTCGTGCAGGACGCACGCAGGTTCATGTTATTGAGGAGTGATGAATGCTACTCAAGTTTACAGAAGATGCCTGGGAGGATTATTGCTACTGGCAAACTCAAGACAAGAAAACGCTAAAAAGAATCAACAAACTAATCAAGGATATTCAACGTGATCCATTTACAGGAATTGGTAAACCAGAACCATTCAAATATGATTACCAAGGAGCTTGGTCACGTCGTATTGACGCAGAAAATCGCTTGATTTATATGATGGATGGTGAAAGCATCGCTTTTTTATCCTTTAAAGATCATTATTAAGTCTACTGAAAGGTAGGCTTTTTAACTTATTTTTTTCTAAAAAAATCTTTAAAAATTTACTTAGGGAGAATAGCTTATTTTATTAGGGAAAATAAGGTTTTTTAGACTTGAAATGACCAAAACAACTTCAATTTAAGGTTTGTTAAAAATGATTTTTTATGGTAGAATGTATAAGAATGCATATCATTCGGATAAACAAATAAATTGAGGTAAAAACATGGAAATTATGGCGATTGTTATCGTTGTTTTTGCCGTCATCATTGGTTTAGTCATTGGATATGTCAGCATCTCAGTCAAGATGAAATCATCACAAGAGGCTGCGGAGCTGATGCTTTTAAATGCTGAACAAGAAGCAACTAATTTACGAGGACAAGCGGAGCGCGAAGCGGATTTATTACTCAATGAAGCTAAGAGCGAAAGCAAGTCTCTTAAAAAAGAAGCACTATTGGAGGCCAAAGAAGAAGCCAGAAAATACCGTGAAGAAGTGGACGCTGAATTTAAATCAGAACGTCAAGAACTCAAGCAAATCGAAAGTCGTTTGACCGAACGTGCTAGCAGTCTTGATCGTAAAGATGACAATTTGACGAACAAAGAAAAAACACTTGAACAAAAAGAACAAAGTATTTCTGATAGAGCAAAAAACCTTGATGTACGTGAAGAGCAACTAGAAGAAATTGAGAAACAAAAGCAAGCTGAACTAGAGCGTATTGGAACTCTGACTCAGTCGGAAGCAAAAGACATTATCTTGGCCCAGACAGAGGAAAACTTGACTAAGGAAATTGCTAGTCGCATTCGTGAGGCTGAGCAAGAAGTTAAGGAACGTTCAGACAAATTGGCTAAGGATATCTTGTCTCAAGCCATGCAGAGAATTGCTGGTGAGTATGTAGCTGAGTCTACCAACTCTACAGTTCATCTGCCTGATGATACCATGAAAGGTCGTATCATTGGACGTGAAGGACGTAATATCCGTACTTTTGAAAGTTTGACAGGGGTTGATGTTATCATTGATGATACGCCAGAAGTAGTAACCTTGTCAGGTTTTGATCCTATCCGTCGCGAGATTGCCCGTATGACGATGGAAACCTTGCTTAAGGATGGACGTATCCACCCAGCTCGTATCGAAGAGTTGGTTGAGAAAAATCGTCAAGAGATTGATAACAAGATTCGTGAATACGGTGAGGCTGCCGCCTATGAAATTGGTGCACCGAACCTTCACCCAGACTTGATGAAGATCATGGGTCGCTTGCAGTTCCGTACTTCATACGGACAAAATGTCTTGCGTCATTCGATTGAAGTTGCTAAGTTGGCTGGTATCATGGCTAGCGAACTTGGTGAAAATGCTACCCTTGCTCGTCGCGCGGGATTCCTTCACGATATTGGTAAAGCTATTGACCGTGAGGTAGAGGGTAGCCACGTTGAGATTGGTACTGAATTGGCTCGCAAGTACAAGGAACACCCAGTTGTGGTCAATACTATTGCCAGTCACCACGGAGATGTAGAACCTGAAAGTGTGATCGCAGTCATCGTTGCTGCGGCGGATGCCTTAAGCGCAGCCCGTCCAGGAGCTCGTAGTGAGTCACTCGAAAGCTACATCAAACGTCTCCATGATCTTGAAGAAATTGCTAATAGCTTTGAAGGTGTTCAAAATAGCTTTGCCCTTCAAGCTGGTCGCGAAATCCGCATTATGGTAAATCCAGGTCAAATCAAAGATGACAAGGTCACAATCTTGGCTCATAAAGTTCGTGAGAAAATCGAAAACAATCTCGATTACCCAGGAAATATCAAGGTAACCGTGATTCGTGAACTTCGTGCAGTTGATTATGCAAAATAAATAAGAAAGAGCAGTTGAAAAATTACTGCTTTTTTGTTACACTAGATAGAAAGATTGTAGCGAGCAGAAATGGCTTTAGATATATAATCTTACAGAAATTTTCAAGTCATTTCACAAACTATCCAAAGGAGACATAATGGCAGACCGAGGCTTACTAATCGTTTTTTCAGGTCCTTCAGGAGTTGGAAAAGGAACGGTTAGACGAGAAATTTTTGAGAGTTCTGAAAATCAATTTCAATATTCTGTATCTATGACGACACGGGCACAACGTCCAGGTGAAGTAGATGGTGTTGATTATTTCTTCCGTACACGAGAAGAATTTGAAGAATTGATCCGTCAAGGGCAAATGTTAGAGTATGCAGAGTATGTAGGCAACTACTACGGAACTCCTCTGACCTATGTTAATGAAACGCTTGATAAGGGAATCGATGTCTTTCTTGAAATTGAAGTACAGGGAGCTCTTCAGGTCAAGAAAAAAGTTCCAGATGCTGTCTTTATCTTTTTGACACCACCAGATTTGGAAGAATTGCAAGACCGTCTCGTTGGTCGAGGTACCGATAGTGCAGAAGTAATTGCTCAGCGTATCGAAAAAGCCAAGGAAGAAATTGCTTTGATGCGTGAGTATGACTATGCCATTGTCAATGACCATGTTCCTCTTGCCGCAGAACGTGTCAAACGTGTGATTGAAGCAGAACATTTCCGTGTAGATCGCGTGATTGGTCATTATCAGGATATGCTACCAAAGTCTCCGACTATTCGATAAACTATAGAAAATAGGTACAAACAAATGATGCTTAAACCCTCTATCGATACCTTGCTTGATAAGGTACCATCAAAATATTCACTCGTAATCTTGGAAGCAAAACGTGCTCACGAATTAGAAGCTGGAGCACCTCCAACTCAAGAATTCAAATCTGAAAAATCTACTCTTCGTGCCTTGGAAGAAATTGAATCAGGGAATGTAACCATCCACCCAGATCCAGAAGGAAAACGCGAAGCTGTTCGTCGTCGTATCGAAGAAGAAAGACGATTGAAAGAAGAAGAAGAAAAGAAAATTAAAGAGCAAATCGCGAAAGAAAAAGAAGAAGGTGAAAAAATTTAAGGTTGGGGGGACTCAATCTTATTTTTTCTATTGCAAGAATACTCAATCAATTAAAAGGATTTAAGAAGAGAAGGAGGTGAGGATATGGCTATTGCAAAAATCATTGTGGATGTTCCCTTGATGCAGACAGACCAGCCCTATAGCTACAAGATTCCAGAGGAATTTGAAGAGATGCTGGAAGTTGGCATGCGAGTTCATGTACCTTTTGGGAAGGTCAATCGCTTGATTCAGGGAATTGTTCTTGGGTTGGAGTTTCAATCTGATGCAGATGTGGCAGACGAGGACTTGAAAGAAATTGCCGAGGTGCTGGACTTTTCTCCCGTTTTAACAGAGGAACAACTCTGGCTAGCAGAGGAACTACGTAAATCAGTCTTCTCATACAAAATTTCTATCTTAAAAGCCATGCTCCCTGGATTTTTGAACTCTAGCTATGATAAAATCCTCTATCCTCTGGAAGGCTTGAGTCAGAAAGAAAGAGACCGTTTGTTTGGAACGCAAGAATCTCTAGCCTTTTCATCTCTCGACCTAGAAAAGCAGGCTGAGATGATGCGATTGACTCGTAAAGGACTTTTGAAGTTAGAGTATCAGGCTATAGACCAGAAGAAGGTCAAAACACAGTCTTGGATTCAAGTGAATCTTGACAAATTAGAAAAGCAAGAAATCTCAAACCGTGCCAAGAAGAAATTGGAATTGCGAGAGTATTTGTTAGCTCATCCTGAAACAGTTCCTTTGGCTACTTTGTTAGAACATTACTCACGGGAACAAGTCAATTTCTTTGTGAAACAGGGTGCTTTGACGATTCTTCAAAAGGAAGTGCAACGTTCAGCGGCTTATTTTGAAGGCATTGAGGCTAGCCAATCCTTAGAGTTAAACCCAGAGCAAAAAGAAGCCTGTGAGGCGGTTGTTGGAGCGATTGGGAAGCAATATCCTCCATTTCTTCTACAAGGAATCACTGGAAGTGGGAAAACTGAGGTTTACTTGCAGATTATCCAAGGTGCCTTGGATATGGGAAAAACAGCGATTGTTCTAGTTCCGGAAATCTCTCTGACACCTCAAATGACCGAGCGATTTATTGCTCGTTTTGGTGAACAAGTAGCCATTCTCCATTCGGGTTTGTCCAATGGTGAAAAGTACGATGAATGGCGCAAGGTGGAGCGTGGAGATGCTCAGGTAGTTGTAGGGGCCAGGTCTGCTATTTTTGCACCTTTAAAAAATCTAGGTGTTATCATTATCGATGAAGAGCATGAGGCCAGCTACAAGCAAGATAGCAATCCGCGTTATCATGCTAGAGATGTGGCTCTTTTACGTGCCCAGTACAATCAAGCGGCTTTAGTCCTTGGTTCTGCAACACCGAGTCTAGAAAGTCGTGCGCGTGCTGGTAAGGGTGTTTATCAACATCTACGCCTGACGCAACGTGCCAATCCTTTAGCAAGTATTCCTGAAGTTCAACTGATTGACTTCCGTGATTATATTGGGCAAAATGAAACGTCAAACTTTACACCACCTCTGATTGAGGCAATACAAGATCGACTGGATAAAAAAGAGCAAGTGGTTCTCATGCTCAATCGCCGTGGCTATTCTAGCTTTGTTATGTGTCGGGAATGTGGGACTGTTGATACCTGTCCCAACTGCGATATTTCTCTTACTCTGCACATGGATACTAAGACTATGAATTGTCATTATTGTGGTTTTTCTAAGGAAATTCCTCATGTCTGTCCAAACTGTCAAAGTCGCAGTATTCGTTACTATGGAACAGGAACTCAGAAAGCCTACGATGAGCTAGCGGAACTCTTTCCAGAGGCACGCATTCTACGCATGGATGTGGATACAACTCGTAAAAAGGGCAGTCACCAAGCACTTCTTGAGCAGTTTGGCAAGGGTGAAGCGGATATTCTTCTGGGAACCCAGATGATTGCCAAGGGCTTGGATTTTCCAAATGTGACCTTGGTTGGTGTTCTCAATGCGGACACAGCCTTGAACCTGCCTGATTTCCGTTCTTCTGAGAGAACCTTCCAACTCTTGACCCAGGTGGCAGGACGAGCAGGAAGAGCTGAAAAAGCTGGGCAGGTCTTGATCCAGTCTTACAATCCTCAGCACTATGCTATTCGCTTTGCCAAGGATCAGGACTATGAAGGATTTTATGCCTATGAAATGGGCATCAGACGTCAGTTGGGTTATCCACCTTATTATTTCACAATTGGAATTACCTTGTCTCATAAGAAAGAAGAAGAGGTTCTTAGACGTGCTTATGAAGTCATGGAAATATTGCGGTCAGGTTTATCGGATGCTAGTATTATCCTTGGACCAACACCAAAACCTATCGCTCGCACTCATAACCTCTATCATTACCAAATTTTGATTAAATACCGTTTAGAAGATGAGCTGGGTCCAACCCTTAACCAGGTCTTGGCCTTGACACAAGAACGGGAAAATAGCGAACTTCGTCTCAGTATTGACCACGAACCGCAACAATTTTTATAGAAGGAGAAAAGATGACAAAACTAATATTTATGGGAACGCCTGAATTTTCAGCGACTGTTTTAAAGGGACTTTTGACAGATGACCGCTACGAGATTGTTGCAGTTGTAACTCAGCCAGACCGTGCGGTTGGACGTAAAAAAGTCATCCAAGAAACCCCAGTGAAACAAGCAGCCAAAGAGGCAGGACTTCCTATTTACCAACCTGAAAAATTATCGGGTAGTCCAGAGATGGAAGCTATCATGAATTTGGGAGCTGACGGGATTGTGACTGCAGCTTTTGGACAATTTCTCCCAAGTAAACTCCTTGATAGCATGGATTTTGCAGTCAATGTTCATGCTTCGCTCCTTCCAAAGCACCGTGGTGGAGCTCCTATCCATTATGCCTTGATTCAGGGTGATGAGGAAGCAGGAGTGACCATTATGGAAATGGTTAAGGAAATGGATGCAGGAGATATGATTTCCCGTCGTAGTATCCCAATTACAGATGAGGACAATGTCGGTACCTTATTTGAAAAATTGGCTATAGTGGGTCGTGATTTGCTTTTGGATACTTTGCCTGCATACATTGCTGGCGAAATTCAGCCTCAACCACAGGACCCAAGCCAGGTTACATTTTCGCCTAATATCAAACCTGAAGAAGAAAAGTTGGACTGGAACAAGACCAATCGTCAACTCTTTAACCAAATTCGTGGGATGAATCCTTGGCCAGTTGCTCATACTTTTCTAAAGGGTGAACGCTTCAAAATCTATGAAGCTCTACCAGTAGATGGTCAGGGGACTCCAGGTGAAATTCTCTCCATCGGTAAGAAAGAATTGATTGTTGCAACAGCAGAAGGAGCCCTATCTCTCAAACAGATTCAACCAGCTGGGAAACCTAAAATGGACATTGCTTCCTTCCTCAACGGTGTGGGACGAACTTTGGCAGTAGGAGAACGATTTGGTGACTAAAGTAGAAACGGCTAGAAACTTAGCCTTAAAGGTGCTAGAGGACGTCTTTGTCAATCAAGCTTATTCCAATATCGCCTTAAATAAACACCTTAAGGGAAGTCAACTTTCGGTAGCTGACAAGGGTTTGGTGACAGAGCTGGTCTATGGAACTGTAGCTCGAAAACTCACACTAGAGTGGTACATTTCTCACTTTATTGAGGATAGAGACAAACTAGATAGCTGGCTCTATGTTCTGCTTCTCATGAGCGTCTATCAACTCCAATACTTGGATAAGCTTCCTGATCATGCAGTGGTCAATGAAGCGGTAGAAATTGCAAAACTTCGTAAGAAGGGCAGTGAAAAACTGGTCAATGCTGTTCTTCGTCGTATTTTGCGTGAGGGTTTGCCAGATATTGCCTCTATCAAGCGTAAAAATAAGCGTGATTCCATTGCCTACTCTTTACCAGTTTGGTTGATTTCGAAGCTCAAGGAAGAGTATGGTGAAGAGAGAGTGCAAGCGATTTTTGAAAGTCTTTTGCAACGGAATAAAGCCAGTATCCGTGTGACAGATTTGAGTCGAAAAGAGCAGATTAAAGCTCTGCTTGGTGCAAGTGATTCTCTTTTATCTCCTGCTGGTCTGGTCAAGGAGCAGGGGCATTTTGCTGGTCACGCTTTGTTTGCTGAAGGGGCTATTACTATCCAGGATGAGTCTAGTCAGTTGGTTGCACCGACACTAGAGCTACAAGGAGATGAGCAGGTTTTAGATGCTTGTGCGGCCCCTGGTGGTAAGACTGCTCATATGGCGTCTTATCTAACTACGGGACAGGTGACGGCACTGGATCTCTACGATCATAAACTAACTTTGATTCAAGAAAATGCTCAGCGTTTAGGTGTAGCAGATCGTGTTCAAACGCAAAAACTGGATGCACGAAAAGTGCATGAGTTTTTTGGCAAGGATCAATTTGACAAAATTTTGGTTGATGCTCCTTGTTCAGGGATTGGTCTATTGCGTCGAAAACCAGATATCAAATATAATAAAGAGACAGCAGATTTCGCGTCATTACAGGAAATTCAGTTGGAAATATTAGGTAGTGTTTGTCAAACACTACGAAAAGGTGGTATAATAACCTATAGTACCTGCACTATTGTCTCGGAAGAGAACTTTCAAGTGGTTCAAGCATTTTTAGAAAGTCATCCCGAGTTTGAGCAGGTTAAACTAGATCACGAATGCAAGGATATTCTAAAAGATGGCTGTATCCTTATTACTCCAGAATTATACGGAAGTGATGGATTCTTCATCAGCCAATTTCGTAAGATATCCAATTAGGAAGGAACTGACACAATGGAGATTTCATTATTAACAGATGTGGGTCAGAAGCGTACAAATAATCAAGACTATGTCAATCTTTTTGTCAATCGTGCTGGTCGCACGATGATCATCTTGGCTGATGGGATGGGAGGTCATCGCGCAGGAAATATTGCCAGTGAGATGGCAGTTACGGACTTAGGTGTTGCCTGGGTTGATACGCAGATCGACACCGTTAATGAAGTTCGCGAATGGTTTGCCCACCATCTAGAAGTTGAAAATCAAAAGATTTATCAACTAGGACGAGATGAAGCCTACAAGGGAATGGGGACAACCCTCGAAGCTCTTGCAGTTATCGGAAATCAGGCAATTTATGCTCATATCGGAGATTCTAGAATCGGTCTCATTCGAGGGGAAGAGTACCGTCAACTGACAAGTGATCATTCCTTGGTTAACGAATTGCTTAAGGCGGGTCAATTGACACCAGAAGAGGCAGAAGTGCATCCACAAAAAAATATTATCACCCAATCTATCGGACAAAAAGACGAAATTCAACCTGACTTAGGAATTGTCAGCTTGGAAGCAGGAGACTATCTCTTGCTCAATAGCGATGGTCTGACAAATATGATTTCAGCTAGTGAAATCTGTGATATTGTCACAAGTGATATCTCGCTTGATGATAAGGCAGCCACTTTGGTACGCTTTGCAAACAATGCCGGAGGGCTTGATAATATTACAGTTGCCCTTGTTTCGATTGAGGAGGAGGCGGCACTATGATCCAGATCGGCAAGATTTTTGCCGGGCGGTATCGGATTATCAAACAAATTGGCCGTGGAGGTATGGCAGATGTCTACCTAGCCAAGGATTTGATTTTAGACGGGGAAGAGGTAGCTGTAAAGGTCTTGAGGACTAACTACCAGACTGACCCGATTGCTGTTGCGCGTTTTCAGCGTGAAGCGCGTGCAATGGCTGACTTAGATCATCCCCATATCGTTCGGATAACGGATATCGGCGAAGAGGACGGTCAACAGTACCTAGCTATGGAATATGTAGCTGGTCTTGATCTCAAGCGCTATATCAAGGAACACCATCCCCTCTCAAATGAAGAGGCTGTTCGTATCATGGGTCAGATTCTCTTAGCGATGCGCTTGGCGCACACTAAAGGTATTGTCCATCGTGACTTAAAACCTCAAAATATTCTTTTAACTCCTGATGGAACGGCTAAGGTGACGGACTTTGGGATTGCTGTAGCCTTTGCAGAGACCAGTCTGACTCAGACCAACTCTATGTTGGGTTCTGTCCACTACTTGTCACCTGAGCAGGCTCGTGGCTCTAAGGCAACTGTCCAGAGTGACATCTATGCCATGGGGATTATTTTCTACGAGATGCTGACAGGGCATATCCCTTATGATGGCGATAGTGCAGTAACCATTGCCCTCCAGCATTTTCAAAAACCACTTCCTTCGGTTATAGCTGAAAATCCATCTGTTCCCCAAGCTTTGGAGAATGTGGTCATCAAAGCAACTGCTAAAAAGCTTACAGATCGATACCAGTCGGTTTCAGAGATGTATGTTGATTTGTCTAGCAGTCTATCTTATAACCGCAGAAATGAACCTAAACGTGTTTTTGATGACGCCACTAAGGCGGACACAAAGACATTGCCAAAGGTTCCTCAAACAACCTTGACCTCCATTCCTAAGGTGCAACCACAGACAGATAGCCATCAGGCAACTAAAGCTAGTCCAGAAGCAAGTGCTAAAAAATCCGTGGAAAAACCAGTGAAAAAACGTCGTTTTAAAGCACGTTATCTAGTTCTACTAGCAAGTTTCGTACTGGTTGCCGCTTCTTTGGTGTGGATTTTATCCAGAACACCAGCTACTGTTGAGATTCCAAAAGTTGCAGGTCAAACTGTTGCTGAAGCTAAGGAAACCTTGAAAAAAGCGAATTTTGAAATTGGTGAGGAGAAGACCGAAGCTAGTGATACCGTAGAAGAAGGTCGGGTCATCCGAACAGATCCAGATGCTGGCTCAGCTCGCAAAGAAGGGTCTAAAGTTAATCTAATCATATCTTCAGGTAAACAATCATTTAAGATTGGAAACTATATTGGACGCAAATCTACTGATGTTATTGCAGAATTGAAAGGGAAAAAAGTTCCTGAAAATCTGATTAAGATTGAGGAAGAAGAGTCCAGTGAATCAGAACCAGGTGTGGTTTTAAAACAGAGCTTAGCAGAAGGTACGACTTATGATCTTAGCAAGGCAACTTCTATCGTTTTGACTGTTGCTAAAAAGGTGACAACCGTGACCATGCCAAGTTATATTGGCTCAAGTCTTGAATTTACAAAGAATAACTTAATTCAGATTGTTGGTGTCAAGGAAGCTAATATCGAAGTAGTAGAGGTTTCGACAGCACCTGAGGGCACTGCTGAAGGAACTGTTATCGATCAAAGTCCAAAACTAGGTGCGAAAGTTGATCTAAGTACGACACGTATAAAGATCTCTATTTATAAACCAAAAACTCCACCATCATCTTCTTCTGTTCCATCTTCGAGCCAGCGTAACTCTAACAGAGCAGATAATACGGTGCCATCTCAAAGTTCATCTACTCCATCTTCGTCTACGCAAACTCATGCGGACGAACATAACACTGATAACTAAATAATCTTTGTCACAGTTTTTGTGGCAAAGATTTTTTTTCCTTCGAAATTATGATAAAATAAAATGGAGTTTGAAAAAGGAGGGAAACATGGAAGAATCAAAAAAACTGAATGCAGTTATTGATGTCATCATGCTGGCAGGAACGATTTTACTCCGTAATGGTTCTGAGATTTATCGTGTTGAAGATACTATGATTCGGATTGCTCATTCACAGGGCATTATGGATTGTAATGTTTTAGCCATGCCTGCCGCCATTTTTTTCTCCATTGAAAATACAAATATCTCTCGTATGAAGCGAGTGACCTCCTCTGCTTATAATATTGAGAAGGTGTGTGATGTCAACCAGATTTCACGGCAGCTTGTATCAGGACAGCTTGATTTGGAGACAGCCTTTATCCAACTAAAGGAATTGAATGCCAAGGCATCTCCCTATACCAATGTTCAACTAACTGCTGCAGCGACCCTCAGTGCTCCTTTCTTTTCAATCATGTTTGGTGGGAATGTCTACGATGCCATCGGAGCAGGAGTGGCGACCTTGTTTGCTTTTACTTGCTCTCTCTATGTAGAGAAGTTTATTCGTATCCCTTTTATGACTGCTTTCGCAGGAGCACTTGTCTTTGGTTTGATTGCACAATTTTGGGCGCGCTATTCTGGCTTGCCGTCGACAGCTGATTTGGTGATTGCGGGTGCGGTCATGCCTTTTGTACCTGGAATTGCCCTGACTAATGCTGTTCGAGATATTATGACCAATCATATCAACTCTGGTATGAGCAAGATGTTTGAATCCTTGCTGATCACCCTTGCCTTAGGGGCTGGAACATCAGTCGCCCTCTTACTCATGAACTAATATGACACTAACAACATTTTTATTGCAAGCTCTGGCAAGTTTGCTTGCCATTATTACCTTTTTAATCGTTTTAAATGTCCAGCGTTCCATGCTTATCCCTGGTGGAGTTTTAGGAATGTCTATCTGGCTACTCTATCTGATACTCAAGGAACCAACCAATGTTATTTTGGCAACCTTTATTGCTGCGGTGATTGGTTCTTGTGTCAGCCAAATTATGAGTATCCTCTATAAGACACCAGCGGTTGTTTTTGCTCTGGCAATATTGGCGCCGCTAGTGCCAGGTTATCTGTCCTATCGAACCACATCCTTCTTCGTTACAGGTGACTACGGTCATGCCATTTCTAGTGCCATGTTAGTCATGATGCTAGCTCTCGTTATCTCTATTGGAATGGCCAGTGGGACAGTTCTGTTGAAATTGTATCATTATCTCAAAAAGAATCGAGCTAGCTAAGACTCGATTTTTTTGTGCTGATCGGTTTATGCTAGGACCTTGCTTGATTAAAGTCTGATACTTAAATTTATGAGCAAACTTGATTTGGGGAATCAAGTCTTTTTTCGTGCTTTTGACTTCAATTGTGATAAAATAGAGGTGAACGATTTTTTACAATGAATGATAAAAATAGAGGTAAATATGACAATCGGTATTGATAAGATTGGTTTTGCGACCAGTCAATACGTTTTGAAATTACAAGATTTAGCAGAAGCTCGAGGGACTGATCCTGAAAAATTGAGTAAAGGACTCCTTTTAAAAGAATTGAGTATTGCTCCTTTAACAGAGGATATTGTTACCTTGGCTGCCAGTGCAGGAAATTCTATCCTGACTGAAGAAGAGAAGCAAGAGATTGATATGGTTATCGTAGCGACAGAATCTGGAGTCGATCAAAGTAAGGCGGCTGCGGTTTTTGTACACGGTCTACTTGGAATTCAACCTTTTGCTCGTAGTTTTGAAATCAAAGAAGCTTGCTATGGTGCGACTGCGGCCCTTCACTATGCTAAGTTACACGTAGAAAATTCTCCAAAATCAAAAGTTTTGGTACTAGCCAGTGATATTGCAAGGTATGGTGTTGAAACTCCTGGGGAACCAACTCAAGGAGCAGGTTGTGTTGCCATGTTGATTAGCCAAAATCCACGTGTTATGGTCTTCAACAACGATAACGTTGCGCAGACTCGTGATATCATGGACTTTTGGCGTCCAAATTATTCAACGACACCATTTGTAAATGGAGTCTACTCAACACAGCAGTATCTTGATAGTTTGAAAACGACTTGGGAAGAGTACCAAAAGCGTTATGACTGTAACTTGGACGATTTTGAAGCTGTATGTTTCCACTTGCCATATCCAAAGCTAGCTCTCAAGGGTTTGAAGAAAATTCTCGACAAATCCTTGCCTCAAGAGAAGAAGGACTTGCTTCAAAAGCACTTTGATGAATCTATTATTTATAGCCAAAAAGTTGGGAACATTTATACAGGTTCACTCTTCTTAGGTCTCTTGTCTCTTCTTGAAAATTCTGATAGTCTCAAAGCTGGGGATAAGATTGCTCTCTACAGCTATGGTAGTGGTGCTGTATCTGAGTTCTTTAGTGTAGTATTGGTTGAAGGTTTTGAAAAGCAATTGCGGAAAAATCGCTTAGAGTTGCTAGACCAACGTCAAGCATTGAGCGTAGCTGATTATGAACGAATCTTCTTTGAGGAAGCCCAATTAGATGAGTCTGGATCAGCAACGATGTCAGGTTATGAAGGGCAAGACTATGCCCTTGTTGAGATTGTAGACCACCAACGTCGCTACAGCAAGGTTGAAAAATAATGAAAAAAAATTGGAATGGATTTGCTAAAAAATCAATTCAAGAGCGCCTAGAGCTAGTTAAGTCTCAGGCGCTTACTTCTATGGAAGCCCAAGAAAGTCTTGAGCAGAATGAAAATCTCAGTCTAGCAGTAGCGGACCAATTGAGTGAAAATGTAGTAGGAACCTTCTCACTTCCATACTCAATCGTTCCAGAAGTTCTGGTAAATGGTCAAGAATACACAGTTCCCTATGTGACCGAAGAACCATCTGTAGTTGCTGCAGCTAGTTTTGCCAGTAAGATTATCAAACGTGCTGGAGGTTTTACAGCTCAAGTTCATCAGCGACAAATGATAGGTCAGGTTGCTCTTTATCAGGTTCCGGATAGAGAGCGAGCTTGCCAGGCTATTTTGAGTCAAAAGGCGGAATTGCTGGAACAAGCAAACCAAGCCTATCCTTCTATTGTCAAACGTGGTGGTGGAGCTAGAGAGCTAACAGTTGAAAAAATTTCTGGTGAGGCTGACTTTTTAGTGGTTTATCTCCATGTCGATACTCAGGAAGCCATGGGAGCTAATATGCTCAATACCATGCTTGAAGCTTTAAAACCAAGTCTAGAGGCTCTCAGTCAAGGGCAAAGTTTAATGGGGATCCTATCCAACTACGCAACTGATTCGTTAGTAACA
Source organism: Streptococcus infantis (assembly GCF_047464615.1). Lineage (GTDB taxonomy): Bacteria > Bacillota > Bacilli > Lactobacillales > Streptococcaceae > Streptococcus > Streptococcus infantis_Y. The sequence goes on along the minus strand of NZ_JASHBO010000014.1, from coordinate 9,159 downwards.
GCAACTTGTCGGATTGCTTTTCGTTATTTGAGCCGACAGAAGGATGAGGCGCGTGAGTTGGCAGAAAAAATGGTTTTAGCCAGCCAGTTTGCCCAAGCCGATCCTTATCGTGCAGCGACTCACAACAAGGGAATCTTTAACGGAATTGATGCTCTCTTGATTGCTACTGGAAATGATTGGCGTGCTATTGAAGCGGGAGCGCATGCCTATGCGAGCCACGATGGTGTCTATCAAGGTCTTAGTCGTTGGACTATGGATTTGGAAACAGAAGAGCTAATTGGAGAGATGACCATGCCGATGCCGGTTGCTACCAAGGGTGGATCAATTGGTCTTAATCCTCGAGTCGTACTCAGTCATGAGTTGCTTGGTCATCCATCTGCCAAAGAATTGGCTCAAATTATCGTTTCGATTGGTCTCGCTCAAAACTTTGCAGCACTTAAAGCTTTGGTCAGCACAGGGATCCAGCATGGACACATGAAACTTCAAGCAAAATCTCTAGCACTTTTAGCAGGAGCTACAGAGAAAGAAGTACCTAAGCTAGTAGAAAGCTTGATTGCTGAAAAAACTTTTAATTTAGAAAAAGCCCAAACTCTTTTGAAAAACTTAAGATCATAAGAAAAACTCAGACTGGTTTGATTTTTTGCGCTTTTTACTGTTTTTTTAAATAAAAGAAACTCAAATACAGAATCGTATTTGAGTTTCTTAATTCAACGACAGTGTTTGACAGTTTTTCTATTTTTGTTCAAAAAAACAAGATGTATGCATTGATAACGCTTTGATTTTTATTATAATATAACTGTAAATTATTAAGATTGGTAATCAAAAAAATATAGAGAGGAGGATTTTTGATTATGAATAAAAAAATAAAAATGGTAAGTGTTGCATTACTTAGTACAGTAATATTGAATATAGCACTTACAGAAGGTGTTTCAGTTGTTCATGCTAATGAGGTGGCTTCAGCTACAAAATTTGGAAATACTGTAGTTGACATGGGGTCTACTATTTTGGGAATTAAGGCAATTGGTGATAACTGTTTTGAATAAGAAATACAATATAGTTTTATTTTTATTATTTATAGTCTATTTGTTTGGGTACTTCTCAATTTCAAAAAATTTAATTCCTATAATGTGTGTGATCCAAATATTTTTATTAGAAAATATATTTAAATCTCAAAATAAGCTTATCCAAATAGGTAAAATTATAGTTATTATTGCTTCTATAATATTATTTATTGATAGTATACTAAATTAAGAGTCTGAGAACTATTTTGTCTCAGACTCTTTTTGTTTAAATACTTTTACCTGGTAAGAGGCTGACTGGTAAGAAATAACCGGTTGTGGCAACTTCTTTTCCTTCGATTTTTTGAAGTAGTAAATCAACTGTCAGGCGAGCAATTTCTTCCAAGGGTTGTTTAATGGTAGTGAGGTGAGGGTAGAAATTCTCAATGAAATAAGTTCCATCATAACCGATAACCTTAAGTTGTTCTGGAACAGAGATACCAAGTTCCTGAGCAATCTTCATAACCAAGATGGCTGTTAAATCGTCTGATGCGAAAATAGCATCTGGTTTTTGCTTGCTTAAGATAGTTTTGATTTCCATTTCTTTTCGAAGGGGTGAAAAGTCACTGGAAACATTGATAATGGGAGCCTTGGGTAAGATTGAAGCAAAACCAGCATGACGAAGTCCAGTTGGTGAATTGGAGTTGTCATTACCTGTAATCATAATGACAGACTTGGCTCCAGTTTTCTCTAAAGTTTGAGCTGCAAGGACTCCACCAGCATAGTTATCAGAGGAAACGACAGGAATGTCTGGTGATAGGTTTCGGTCAAAAGAAATGATTGGAGCCGTAACGCGATTGTAGTCTTCAATCCCCAAGTTATGACTGCCAGAGATAATACCATCTACTTGGTTGGCTTCTAGCATTTCAAGATACTCACGTTCTTTTTCCGAATCGTGCTCACTATTACAGATGATGGTCTTATAGCCGTTTTTGAAGAGTTCGTGCTCCAGTTTGTCAATCAATTCAGCATAGAAAACATGGCTGATTTTTGGGAAAATCAACCCAATTAACTTGGCTGATTTCCCTTGGAGGCTACGAGCTAGGTTGTTGGGTTTATAGCCCAATTCACGCATAGCTTCATTGACCTTTTGAATAGTTTTTTCAGACAGATAACCTTTTTTATTGATAACACGTGAAACAGTAGTAGGGCTGACGCCAGCTAATTTTGCGACATCAGTTAGTTTTGCGACCATATTCTAATTCGTAGTATGTTCCAGTTGGGTTTCCAGATTTAATGAGGATTCCATTTTGATCTTCATGAGGGAAGACACGACCAGAAAATACTTTTTCTCCTTTATTGATGAAAATTTCAAAAACTGAATTATCGATGAAGATATTTACAGTAGTAGCTTGATTGTCGATTGAACATGAGCGAGTAGTTCCAAATTCTTGAGCATACTGCTCACCTGCTTGACTGCGGTCAACGGTAACTTGACCATTGACAAGGTCAAAATTGATAGAGAGTCCTTTGCCATCTTTATCAGCAAGAAGAACGATTTCACTTTGACTATTAGCTTCTAAGTTAAGCTCGAGCTCGTAGGTGTTTTTGGTTTCAGAACGATTTGAAAATTCCTCTTCTGAAGCACGGAGTTCTTTGATAGCAGCTACAGGATACTGATAGAGTCTGCCATCTTTAATGGTAAGTTCCTTGACCAATGAGAAAGTCCCTTGGTGATCAAAACGATCAGATGGATAAGACACATCTGGCAAACCAAGCCAGCTAACTGCCAGGGCACGTCCATCAGGAGCATTGAATGCTTGAGTAGCGTATGCTTCAAACCCATAATCGAGGTTATGTAGTTCAGACACATCTACCATACGAGCATTTTCAGGATCAAAGGAAGCACCGATTTTATACATATTTGGATAGATGTTGTCATAGTCAAGAACCTTTTTATCCAAACCTTGTGGACAGTAGAGAAGGACGGGGTGTTCTCCAACAAAGACAAGATTTGGGCACTCCATCATATAGGCAGTACGGTCATTGTTGAAGTCAAGATCACCAACTTCTTGCCAGTTTGTATAATCGTTATCGACCGCTTTGTAGAGACGAACAAAACCTTTTTTCTCCAAGTCTTGACCACCAACGATAGCGTAGTATTGTCCTTTAAAGTTGAAAATCTGTGGATCGCGGAAGTGGTCAGTAGCATCAGCAGGTTGATCAATCAAGACCTTATCAATCTTTTTAATATTTCCATCCTTATCCATCAAGGCACCAATCTGATAAGGGTGGCGTACCCAATTTTCATCACGGACATTTCCTGTATAGAATAGGAACAATTGATCATCAAACTGCATAGCAGATCCTGAGTAAGCGCCGTGGCTATCCAGTGGAGTATCAGGTAAGATTTTAACACCTGTTTCAGTAAAGTGCACCAAATCATCACTCTCAAGTTGAACCCAAGATTTCAAGCCGTGGGCTGCTCCAAAGGGGAAGTTTTGGTAAAAGACAATCCACTTACCATCAAAATAAGAAAAACCGTTTGGATCGTTGAGAAGTCCTTCCTTTGGTTCAATGTGATAGCTGACATGCCATGGGGATTGCGCCATCTTTTCTTGGATTTCTTTTCTTTCTTCTTGTGTCCAATCTTCATAACGTCTGTAACGACGTTCAGTAGTCCATTCCATTTCTATTTCCTCCATAAATTCTACTATCTTAATAGTAAACGTTTCCTTATAAAAAAGCAAGTCTTTTACACTAAATTAAAGAAAAAAATGTCAAACGATTGACAGAATCTAGGAACGTAATTTTATGAAAAATGATGAAAATATGGAAGTTTTTGAAAACTTTAAAGTAAAAACCTTGATTTTAGAGGGTGTTATGGCTGTGTTGATGAAAAAAATAGCAAAAACAATCAAAAAATAAAAAATAGCAAAATTTTTTCTGCAAAACGCTTGACATATTTTTTAAACGTGATAGAATAGTATTCGTGAGGCGAGTAAAATCGCTTTCAAACAAGAACAAATTTTTTTATAAGGAGATTTTTGCAAATGACCAATACAGAAATTGCAAAAAAAGTCATCGAAGCCTTGGGTGGACGTGAGAACGTTAACAGTGTAGCCCACTGTGCGACTCGCCTTCGTGTTATGGTGAAAGATGAAGCGAAGATCAACAAAGATGCTATCGAGAACTTGGAAAAAGTTCAAGGTGCTTTCTTTAACTCAGGTCAATACCAAATCATTTTTGGTACAGGTACAGTAAACAAGATGTACGACGAAGTCGTAGCTCTTGGTTTGCCAACGACATCTAAGGATGAGATGAAGGCAGAAGCTGCTAAACAAGGAAATTGGTTCCAACGTGCCATCCGTACTTTTGGTGACGTCTTTGTTCCAATCATTCCAGTTATCGTAGCAACTGGTCTCTTCATGGGTGTTCGTGGTCTCTTGAATGCTCTTGGAATGACACTTCCAGAAGATGTGACAACTTACACTCAAATCTTGACTGACACAGCCTTCATCATCTTGCCAGGTTTGGTTGTTTGGTCAACCTTCCGTGTATTCGGTGGTAACCCAGCCGTTGGTATCGTTCTTGGTATGATGCTCGTTTCTGGTTCACTTCCAAATGCCTGGGCTGTTGCGTCTGGTGGTGAAGTAACTGCAATGCAGTTCTTCGGATTTATCCCAGTTGTAGGTTTGCAAGGTTCAGTTCTTCCAGCCTTCATTATCGGGGTTGTCGGAGCTAAGTTTGAAAAAGCAGTTCGCAAGGTTGTTCCAGATGTACTTGATCTCTTGGTAACACCGTTCGTAACACTCCTTGTAATGTCAATTCTTGGATTGTTTGTTATCGGACCAGTCTTCCACGTTGTTGAAAACTACATCCTCATTGGAACTAAAGCAATTCTTAACTTGCCATTCGGACTTGGTGGTTTCTTGATTGGTGGAGTTCACCAATTAATCGTCGTATCAGGTGTTCACCACATCTTCAACTTGCTTGAAGTTCAATTGCTTGCTGCTGACCATGCTAACCCATTCAACGCTATCATCACAGCTGCCATGACTGCTCAAGGTGCTGCGACAGTAGCCGTTGGTGTGAAAACTAAAAATCCTAAACTTAAAACACTTGCTTTCCCAGCTGCTCTTTCTGCCTTCCTAGGTATTACTGAGCCTGCTATCTTCGGGGTTAACTTGCGTTTCCGTAAACCATTCTTCCTTTCATTGATTGCTGGTGCAATCGGTGGTGGATTGGCATCTATCCTTGGACTTGCTGGTACTGGTAATGGTATCACAATCATCCCTGGTACAATGCTTTACATTGGTAACGGACAACTTCCACAATACCTTCTTATGGTAGCTGTATCATTCGCTCTTGGTTTTGCTCTTACTTACATGTTTGGTTATGAAGATGAAGCAGAAGTGGCTTCAGAAGCTACAACTGAACGTTTGGCTGACGAAGCAGTAACTGGTACTGTTGTTGCACCTAGCGAAGGTGTCATCCAAACACCAATCGTTGGTGACGTCGTTGCTCTTTCAGACGTTAATGACCCAGTCTTCTCAAGTGGAGCTATGGGACAAGGTATCGCTGTAAAACCTAGTCAAGATGTTGTTTATGCACCAGCTGATGCTGAAGTGACAATCGTCTTCCCAACAGGACATGCTTATGGTTTGAAAACTGCAAACGGAGCTGAAATCTTGATCCACGTGGGTATCGACACTGTTTCAATGAACGGTGAAGGATTTGACCAAAAAGTTGCTCAAGGTGACAAGGTTAAAGCTGGAGATGTTCTTGGAACATTTGACTCAGCTAAGATTGCTGCTGCAGGCCTTGATAATACAACAATGGTTATCGTGACAAACACTGCAGACTTTGCTTCAGTAAATCCAGTTGCTTCTGGATCAGTTGCTAAGGGAGATGCAATCATCGAAGTTAAAGCTTAATACTCTTCGAAAATCAAATTCAAACTGCGTCATACTCGCTTTGCCGTACTCAAGTACTGCCTGCAGCTCGATTCCTAGTTTGTTCTTTGATTTTCATTGAGTATACTACTGTCGATTTAATAAAACAAAAAAACGAACAAATGTCATGTTTGTTCGTTTTTGATTGAATCTTAAAATTTACAGAGGAAAAACTAAAATATAGGGCAACTTTCCTCCTTGAAATATGCTATAATAGAGAAAATAAAAACTAGAGGTTTATCATGACAAAATTATACGGAAGCTTGGAAGCGGGCGGTACAAAATTTGTCTGTGCTGTCGGTGATGAAAACTTTAACATTGTAGAAAAAACACAATTTCCAACAACAACTCCTATCGAGACAATCGATAAAACCATCGAGTTCTTTTCAAAATTTGATAATCTTGCAGGTCTTGCAATTGGTTCATTTGGTCCCATTGATATTGACAAAAACTCAAAGACTTATGGCTTTATCACAACAACTCCAAAACCTCACTGGGCAAATGTGGACTTGCTTGGTGCCCTCCGTCGCGCTCTAAACGTTCCAATGTACTTCACAACAGACGTAAACAGTTCTGCCTACGGTGAAGTAGTAGCACGTAATAACGCAGGTGGACGAATCGAAAACTTGGTTTACTACACAATCGGTACAGGTATCGGAGCTGGTGTTATCCAACGTGGTGAGTTTATCGGTGGCGTGGGTCACCCTGAGATGGGACACTACTATGTGGCTAAACACCCAATGGATATTGAAAAAGAATTCAACGGTGTTTGTCCTTTCCACAAAGGATGTTTGGAAGGCTTTGCGGCTGGTCCAAGCTTAGAAGCTCGTACAGGAATTCGTGGTGAAAACATCGAACTTAACAACTCTGTATGGGATGTTCAAGCCTACTATATCGCTCAAGCAGCAGTAAACGCAACTGTAACTTTCCGTCCAGACGTTATCGTATTTGGTGGTGGGGTTATGGCCCAACAACACATGCTTGACCGTGTGCGTGAGAAATTCACATCCTTACTCAATGGTTACCTACCAGTTCCGGATGTACGCGACTATATCGTGACACCAGCTGTTGCAGGTAATGGTTCGGCTACACTTGGAAACTTCGTTCTTGCTAAGAGCGTAGCAAAATAAGTAAAAAAAATGAGGTCGAGATTTATCTCGGCCTCTTTCTTTAGTCTTTTTCAATTTTCGTTTCCTGATGGAATATATTTTGCCAAGTTTCATGTCTGCGCCAGATACTTGTATGGATGGTGTCACCAATCTGATAGCGGATGAGTTTTGTCTTCTGACTAATGGACGTCAAGTGAAGTTCCTTGATAGCAGAGGTTAATTCTTTTTCCTCCTTATAGGCTTTCTTGTCTAGTTCTAGTCCGTCTTGGCGAATATAAATAAAATCTTCAGCCAGTAATTCTTCCAATTGATTTCCTTGGTCAATTAGTTGCTCTCTCATGAGCAATTTTTTATAGACATTATCTAGAATTTCATCTTCAGGAATCGGTGCTGGTTCGATATGAATATCGGTATCAAAGACGCCAAAGCGTTCTGATAACATGGATTCAACCTGATCTGCAATTTTGTGACTTTCGAAAACGGAGAGGTCTGGATTCATCTCGAGAGTAATGTCTAGATAAATATTACTTCCATAAGTACGACCCCGTTGTGATTTGACCTTGCTAATCTTAGGGATTTCCATGATAGCCTTTTGGTAATCTTCGAGCAAGTGCTCATCAAAACCATCTGAAAGGCTGAAGGATGACTCGATAAAGATATCGTAGGCAGTTTTGAGGATAAAGAAGGTAATAACGATGGCAACCAATTTATCCACGAGAGGGAAGTTAAAACTGCTGGCTAGGATGGCGATGGTGGTTCCAAGTGAGGTGACGGCATCTGATAGATTGTCCTTAGCAGCTGCTTTCAGTGCTTTAGATTTGGATTGCTTGCTGAGGTGAGTGTTGTAGAGATAGACTCCAAACATAATCACTGCAGAAACCACTCCCAAAATCGCTCCCAGTGGGTCAATCACAGTTTCTTCGCGACTGATAATCTTTTGAATCGTATCGCGAAGAACATCAAAACCAACATAGAACATGATGATTGAAGTGATGAGACTTGCCAAGTCCTCGATTTTCCAGTGACCAAAACGATGGTCTCTATCTGCTGGCTGTCGGGCCAATCGAATCCCTATGAGGAGGGCAACATTTCCGATGATATCAGAAACGTTGTTGAAACCATCCGCCACCAAACTGGACGAGTGAAGGAGGTGTCCTGCTGCTAGCTTAGCTGCTGACAAGAAAAGGTAGGTCAAGATGCTAATAATAGCACCTCGCTCAGCTAATTTCAAGTTTGAAACTGATTGATTCATCTGACTCTCTTCCTAGAATTTTTGTATTCTATCATTATACTGGTTTTGTAAGGAAAATTCAAATGGAGTGGTTGGGGAGATTTGCATTGATTCAACAGATTTTTTGATTGAAATATGATAGAATATAAAGTAATCATAATTTTAGAGAGAATTTTCCATGACCCAAAAACAAATCACAGATAGAATGATTCGCATTGGTTTGATTGTGCTACCATTTTTTATTTTTTATGGATATAGATTGATGAAAGGCTTTGAATATCCAGTCGTAGATGATATCATGGTCAATCAAACTATACTATCTGGTGATAATATGTTGCTTCCCTACATTGGGATTATGTTGTCATCTGCTCTAGTATTTCTTCAGCAATTGTTTACAACTTGGAATGTTTATTTTATTTTCCTATCCCTCAGTTTTTGCTTGAGCTTTAGTGTATACTTGGATTCTTTTTTCAGGAAGAAACTTTATTTTGTTCTTCCCCTACTTGTTATACTTCAAATGATTTTGATGAAGTATTTCTCGTTTTCAGTAATTGCTTATTTGTTGTCTACAGCAGGGATACTTTTATTATTCGATAGAAAATACATCGTAGGAGCTCTGTTGTCTCTGATTGGATTGTCGATTAGACCGCAAATCATTGCCAGTTTATTGCTACTTTTACTGCCGTTTCTAGTTTTTGAAGTAATCAAAGAGAAAAAGAAAAAAGAGCTTTTCGTATTATGTACTGACCCCAAAAAGTTGGACAAATAATTATTGAAAGGATTTAGTTCTGTATTGCACAGGACTGAGTCCTTTTAGTTTTACCTTAATTCGTTTGTTGTTGTAATAATCAATATAGTTTACAATA
>NZ_JASHBO010000013.1:0-73052 GCF_047464615.1 Streptococcus infantis | reverse complement strand
ATGGTTTCTTATTCGGTTCGGTTACTGTTCCTGTACCTGGGACAGCTTTCTTAGGAAGATTGTCATTTGGTACTTTACCTGAACCGTCTTTACCGATTTCAACAGTGATTGGACCATTTTCACCTGGGATTTCTACCATAGTTTTTGGTGGGTATGTTGAGCCATCTGGTTTCTTCGGTGTTACTACTGCATCACCATTTGGTTGTTGAGTAATTTCAATTGTAGGAGTTTGAGTTGTTGGTGTCTTAGGATCTGTTCCATTTTTCTCTTCATCCTTGTCTGGAATTCCATCGTTGTCATCGTCTGGATCAGTCACATCTGGAATGCCGTCTCCATCTGTATCGCGTTGAATTTTAACTGGAACTTTGACTACAGTTTCTTCTGTGCCTTTTTTCAGTTTAACTGGAATCTCTACTGTGCGTTCTTCTTCTTTTGGTTCCCAATCTGTGACGGTTGGTGTTCCTACTAGATTTCCGCCGTTATCCACTGTTAAACCATTTACTGGTTTATCTGTTGTAATCGTTGTACCTGGTTTGTTTGGTGTTACTACCTTAGTATTTGCTGGGACAGGTGTTTTTTCTGGGACAGTTTTTCCTGTTACTGTTCCTGTTAACTTATCCGCTACTTTTGGATTTGCATCTTCTGTATCTGGAATTCCATCGTTATCATCGTCTGGATCCTTAACATCTGGAATACCGTCTCCATCTGTATCACGTTGAATTGTAACTGGAACATCCACTACAACTTCTTCGTCACCATTCTTAACTTTAACTGGGATTGTAACTTTACGTTCTTCTTCTTTTGGTTCCCATTTGTCTACTGTTGGTGTGCCTACTAGATTTCCACCTTCATCCACTGTTAAACCATTTACTGGATTATCTACTGTAATCGTTGTACCTGGTCTGTTTGGAGTTACTACGTTAGTATTTGCTGGTACAGGTGTTTTTTCTGGGACAGTTTTTCCTGTTGCTGTTCCTGCTAATTGATCCTGAACAGTGATTCTTATTGTTTTTGTTGATGGCGTATTGTTTTTATCGTACGCTGTAATTTTTACAGTATAGAATCCTGTTTTAGCGTTCGTAGTTCCTGTAATTTGCCCATTTTCATATTTTAATCCCTGTGGTAAATTGCTCACCTGTATTGGATTATTATCGCGCATTCCAACTCCACCTGGATTATCTACAGCTGTTACCGGAATTGGTGTGATTGGCTTGTTTTTAGTTACTGTTGCGTCATTTGCCGTAATTGTTGGTCCTGTTACGTCATTTACAGTAACTGGTACATTTACAGTATCACTTGATCCATCTGGATACGTAACTTTAACTACCGCATTACCTGCATCTCCTGCTGTTGCAGTTGAAGTTGGTTTACTTTCTACTGTTAATGTTCCAGGGCCATAATTTGTTACTTTTGCTTTTACTGCTTCATCTGTAATTTCTTGACCTTGGTTTACTGTTAGTGAATCGCCTGTTGGATTATATTTGTCAGCTTGATCCTGAACAGTGATTCTGATTGATTTAGTTGAATGATTATTGTTTTTATCGTAGGCTGTGATTTTTACAGTATAGTACCCTGTTTTAGCATTCGTAGTACCTGTAATTTGCCCATTTTCATATTTTAATCCTTGTGGTAAATTGCTTACCTCGATTGGATTATTATCACGCATTCCAACTCCGCCTCTGTTATCTTCAGCTGTTACAGGGATTGGAGTAATTGGTTCGTTTTTAGTTACAGTTGTATCATTGGCTGTGATTGTTGGTGCAATAGTATCACGTGGTGTTACCTTAGCTGGTGTTGTTACATCAGGAACTTCAACAGTTGGTTGACCTGGTTCTGTAATCTTACCTGTACCTGGGACATCTTTCTTAGGAAGTTTGTCATTTGGTACTTTACCTGAACCATTGTCACCGATTTCAACAGGGATTGTTGTTCCATTTTCTCCTGGGATTTCTACCGTAGTTTTTGGTGGGTATGTTGAGCCATCTGGTTTCTTCGGTGTTACTGTAACGTCACCTGTATTAGGATCTTGATTCAACTCTAATGTTGGTGTAATAGATTGCGTAACCTTGACAGTTGATGTAAACTCCGCACTTTGTCCAACGTTATTGACAGACATGACTTTTACATGATAACCCGTGTCGCTAGGATCAGAAGCAACACGACCTGTGATAATGAGCTTGTGCTCATAGTCACTCACTTTTTGAACTTCAACTTTTTGATTATCAAGTTTCAACTCGTTACCCACTAACTTGATAGAATCAGCTGTATTATAACCTAGTTTTGGATCACCAAGTGAAAATCCTGCCAAATTATCTTTAGTTGTGAATTCGAGACGGATTTCCTTACCTTTTTCGATAGTTTGATCAGCCCCCGTCACCTTAGGAGATGGCAAACCATACCATTGCATATCATTTCGGTGGGTGTTGAACTCATAGGAGCGCATCCCTGCTGCATAAAAGAGCGGAGTCCCCTCAGCAGCCTTGGTTTTGAAACGAAAGATATAGTTTGATGTACTTTCCTTAATTTTACTACGATAATCGATTTCAAAATGGTAGACTTTTTGCGTATGCTGGATCAACCAATCCTTCAAATAGTCTGATAACAGAACATCCTTATCCGTAGTCGTACGAGCACCACCTGTACGATGCCAGTATGGTGTATTAGGATTTGCCATAATTTCTTCTAATGTGTTAACAACTCCATCGCTACCACTCCAGAAACCACCGTTCGTCTTTTTGCCATCAGCAGTCTCGATATATCCACCAGGGGTACCAATGTTAATAACCTTAGACGTAGCGGCAAGCTGTTGTTGAAAGATTTGTTGTAAGGTTCGTGATATTTTTCTTCTTCCTTGAGTATCAATACGTACTTTATTAGGATCACCAGCCCAGTAACTAGCAAATGATGCCGAACCGTCGTTTACCAAGTCATGACCAGTTGGAATGGTAAACCAAGCATGAGCATTTTTGTGGCCTTCAGGATCATGGTCAAACTCAATGACCCAATCGTAGATATCTCCGTTTTTAGTGACATCAACCTTAACGACATTCTTGACATCACTAACTTTTTGGTTATCAGCAGTATTTTGGTTACGGTCTCTAAAGAGCATGGTACCAGGTGGGTAACCTGAGCCATCTCCTTCCTTTGTGAAGTAGAGTCCAACAGCATTGTCATAGGTTGCCCCTTCATCAGCCCGAAGCGTTGTCCCAACTGGGATAGCTGCGCCATTACGGACGTCATTATGCCCAGAAGTCAAACGATTACGTGCAATCATAACAGAGCTTTCGTTACGTTTGATGACACGATTCATATCCTCAACATCACGAAGGCTAACTTCTACACCACCAAATGCAGACTTGGCTACAGCAACTTGAGCAATAGCTTTTTCCAAGATTTCACGTGTCAAGTCATTCTCAGGTGTTTGGGCGATAGCCTGTTCCAAACGATCAATAGATACTTTGAGACTAGCTTTAGCTTTTTCCAGTTGCTCAGCATTAGTATTTTCTGAAGTTTCCTCAGACTTAGCTGAAATTTCTGGAGTTGGCTTCACTACTTCTGGCTTGATTTCCGGAGTTGCTTCCTGTGTACTTTCACCATTTTTATCTTCTTTGCCTTGAGATACTTCCACTGCTCGTAACTGTTCCAAAGTATTGGTCAAGCGAGCTACTAAAGCGTCCACTTCTTCTTGACTCACTTTTGAATCAGCGAGAGTCTGTTCAGCCTTAACAAGTTCTTCCTTAGCTGCAACCAAAAGATCTGTATTAGCAGCTTCCTTGACGTGGAGCTGGTCTTTGATCTGTGCCACAAGCTGACTTGCAGTAGCTGTATCCACTTTTACAGAACTAGCAGGCTCTTCCTTATCCTGCGATGCTAGCGGACTCGTTCCTTGAATTGAAGCCCCTACATGAGGTTGATCAACAGGTGTCACGCTATCCGCACTAACGACGCGTGCACCTAAAAACATCAGTGCTGCAACAGCAACTGAAGCCGCACCGAAGCTATACTTACGAATAGAGAAGCGTAAGACTTTTTCCTGTTGTCGACGCTTTACTCTACTTAGTGAATTTGATTTTTTTTCCATTGTTCCTCCTTATATTAAAGACAAAATCAAATTGAGAAGCAGTATTCCCTCTGGGGAATAATACAATAAAAATTACTCTTATGAGCAATTTTTACACATTACAGCTATTACAGCTATTACAGCTATTACAGCTATTACAGCTATTACAGCTATTACAGCTATTACAGCTATTACAGCTATTACAGCTATTACAGCTATTACAGCTATTACAGCTCGATTATATCATTTTCAATTCATTTAAGCAATCATAAAGCCATTTAATCTCTTAAATAAAGCGCAAACATATTCGAATATTTATAAGATGTTTATATATTTTGTTTAAATGAAACAGAAATTTTCCTCTTTCTGATAACATTCTCTATATATAGTAGATTGGCAAGTGTACTAATCGCTCACCGATTGAGAACTTTTGGGAACATTTTAAAACTGAGCACTAGGATTAAAGACATACAATATTTTGAGAGGGGGGGTGGTACCAATACTGATGTCTCCCTTTTTCAAAAATAAAACAACGACCTTGTACTTCTTCAAATGAGGAACAAGGTCGTTTCTTAATCTTTTATTTCATCGTTCACTTAACAGTGAGTAGTTCAAACTTTAACGAAATGCTTATTTTAGTCTTCTTTTTTCTTTCCAAACGCAAGTCCAAGGCTACTTAGCATACCAAGGAGTCCTAAAGATGCAAGAGTCATACTTGACTCTGTTCCAAGTCTTGGCAATACATTTTGAGAATCATTTGACTTAGATTCCTTATCAATAGTAGTTGTAATGGATCCGTGATTAACATTCGGAGTAACTGCATCTGGAGTTGGAGTTGTTGGTGAAGGTGTATCTTGACCAGAACCTCCATTAGTAGCAGGTGTGACTGGAGTAACTGGAATTGTATTTGGATTTGTATTTCCACTTACTTTTCTGAAAATGTGAGTAATTACTGGTTCATTTTCATCAATCACAGTTCGTACAAATTCATATACTGGAATTGATCCATGTTCAGCATCCTTTTCATTACCTGTCTTAACGGATGGTTTCAATACATTTCCGTCTTCATCAATCCATCGAACCTCAATCATTAGCTCTGGCAATGCAATTGAACCCGATAATGCATCGTTTTCAAAAGTTGTTACCTTAGGAACTTCCACAGATGATTTACCTGGTTCAGTAATCTTACCTGTACCTGTTTTTTCTACGTTTGGTAGATCACTGTTTGGTACTTTACCTTTACCATCTTCATCGATTGTAACGACGATTGGATTACCATCTTTACCTGAGATTTCTACCTTAGTTCCTGGTGGATATGTTGACCCATCTGGCTTCTTCGGTGTCACTGTAACATCACCTGTCTTAGAATCTTGTTCTAACTCTACTGTTGGTGCTTTCATTTTCCCATAAGTTCGAACTGTTGTTGGAGTTACCTTACCTGTTTTTGAATCAACTTCATAGGTAGTGGTATCAATCACATCACGACCTTCAGAATCTTTAGATTGTTCAACATTAGTTTTAGCTCCTACTTTAACGATTGTCTTACCTGCTGGGGTGACTACTGGGTTACCGACGTGTTCTGTGATATGACCGTCATTTGAATCTACATCGTAAGTGGTTGTAGTAACTATTTTACCTTTAGCTCCTTCAACGCGGTCATCAGGTGTGCCAACTTCTCGTTCACCATCTCTAACATACTCAACTTCAGGTTCAATTGATGCTTCTACTACTTTGTCCTTCGCTGCGACTTTGACAATTGTTTCTGTTGGATTCACTACTACTGGTTTTCCTACTGTTTCTGTAATAGCACCTGTAGTAGGAGCAACACTATATGTTGTTGTGATAGTGCTTGAACCTGCTTGGCCTGCTTCTTCCACATTTGGTTGATCTTTTTCGCGCGTATCATCTTTTACATATTTCTTAGGTGATGGGATTTCTGTTTTTTCTACTTTATCCTTCGCTGCGACTTTGACAATAGTATTCGTTGGTTCTTTCGTACGAACTGGTTGACCTTCACTTGCTGTAATCTTTCCAGTATTAGGATCCACAGTGTAAATGGTTGTGATAGTGTCTTCACCATCTTCACCTTTAACAGTAGTTGGGGCTGTACCTTTTTCTTTCGTATCATCTTTTTCATAGACAACAGGTGATGGTACTACTCTCTTCTCAACCGTTGGTGCTTTCGTTTTCCCATAAGTTCGAACGGTTGTTGGAGTTACCTTACCTGTTTTTGGATCAACTGTATAGGTGGTGGTATCAATCACATCGCGACCTTCAGAATCTTTAGATTGTTCAACCTTAGTTTTAGCTCCTACTTTAACGATTGTCTTACCTGCTGGGGTGACGACTGGGTTACCAACGTGTTCTGTGATATGACCGTCGTTTGAATCTACATCGTAAGTGGTTGTAGTAACTATTTTACCTTTAGCTCCTTCAATACGTTCATTAGGTGTGTCAACATCTCGTTCACCATCTCTAACATACTCAACTTCAGGTTCAATCGGTGTTTCTACTACTTTGTCCTTCGCTGCGACCTTGACAATTGTTTCTGTTGGATTTACTACTACTGGTTCTCCTACTCTTTCTGTAATAGCACCTGTAGTAGGATCAACACTATATGTTGTTGTGATAGTGCTTGAACCTGCTTGGCCTGCTTCTTCTACATTGTCTTGGCCTTTATCGCGTGTATCATCTTTCACATATTTCTTAGGTGATGGGAGTTCTGTTGTTTCTACTTTATCCTTCGCTGGAACTTTGACAATAGTATTAGTGGGTTCTTTCGTACGAACGGGTTGACCTTCACTTGCTGTAATCTTTCCAGTATTAGGATCCACAGTGTAAATGGTTGTGATAGTGTCTTCACCATCTTCACCTTTAACAGTAGTTGGGGCTGTACCTTTTTCTTTCGTATCATCTTTTTCATAAACGACTGGGGATGGCACTACTTTCTTTTCGACTGTCGGTTCTTTCGTTGTTCCATAAGTTCGAACTGTTGTTGGAGTTACCTTACCTGTTTTTGGATCAACTTCATAGGTAGTGGTATCAATCACATCACGACCTTCAGAATCTTTAGATTGTTCAACCTTAGTTTTCGCACCAACTTTAACAATTGTCTTACCTGCTGGGCTGACGACTGGGTTGCCAACGTGTTCTGTGATATGACCGTCGTTTGGATCTACATCGTAAGTGGTTGTAGTAACTGTTTTACCTTTAGCTCCTTCAACGCGTTCATTAGGTGTGGCAACTTCTCGTTCACCATCTCTAACATACTCAACTTCAGGTTCAATCGGGGTTTCTACGACTTTATCCTTCGCGGCAACTTTGACAATAGTATTCGTTGGTTCTTTCGTACGAACTGGTTGACCTTCACTTGCTGTAATCTTTCCAGTATTAGGATCCACAGTGTAAATGGTTGTGATAGTGTCTTCACCATCTTCACCTTTAACAGTAGTTGGAGCTGTACCTTTTTCTTTCGTATCATCTTTTTCATAGACAACAGATGATGGTACTACTCTCTTCTCAACTGTTGGTTCTTTCGTTTTCCCATAAGTTCGCACGGTTGTTGGAGTTACCTTACCTGTTTTTGGATCAACTGCATAGGTAGTGGTATCAATCACATCGCGACCTTGGTCATCCCTGTTACGTTGAACCTTAGTTTTCGCACCAACTTTAACGATTGTCTTACCTGCTGGGGTGACGACTGGGATACCAACGTGTTCTGTGATATGACCATCGTTTGAATCTACATCGTAAGTAGTGGTAGTAACTGTTTTACCTTTAGTTCCTTCAACGCGTTCATTAGGTGTGGCAACTTCGCGTTCACCATCTCTAACATACTCAACTTCTGGTTCAATCGGGGTTTCTACTACTTTGTCCTTTGCTGCGACTTTGACAATTGTTGCTGTTGGATTTACTACTACTGGTTCTCCTACTGTTTCTGTAATAGTGCCTGTAGTAGGATCAACACTATATGTTGTTGTGGTAGTGCGTGAACCTGCTTGTCCTGCTTCTTCTACATTGTTTTGGCCTTTGTCGCGCGTATCATCTTTTACGTATTTCTTAGGTGATGGGAGTTCGGTTGTCTCCACTTTGTCCTTCGCTGCGACTTTGACAATTGTTGCTGTTGGATTTACTACTACTGGTTCTCCTACTCTTTCTGTAATGGTTCCATCTGCTGGATTTACTTCGTAAGTAGTTGTTGTTGTACGTGAACCTGCTTGGCCTGCTTCTTCCACATTTGGTTGATCTTTGTCGCGTGTACCATCTTTCACATATTTCTTAGGTGATGGGAGTTCAGTTGTCTCCACTTTATCCTTCGCGGCAACTTTGACAATAGTATTCGTTGGTGCTTTCGTACGAACTGGTTTACCTTCACTTACTATAATCTTTCCAGTATTAGTGTCCACAGTGTAAGTTGTTGTGATAGTGTCTTCACCATCTTCACCTTTAACAGTAGTTGGGGCTGTACCTTTTTCTTTCGTACCATCTTTTTCATAAACTACTGGAGACGGTACTACTCTCTTCTCAACTGTTGGTTCTTTTGTTGTTCCATATGTTCGAACAGTTGTTGGAGTTACCTTACCTGTTTTTGAATCAACTTCATAGGTAGTGGTATCAATCACATCACGACCTTCAGAATCTTTAGATTGTTCAACCTTAGTTTTAGCTCCTACTTTAACAATTGTCTTACCTGCTGGGGTGACTACTGGATTGCCAACGTGTTCTGTGATATGACCGTCGTTTGAATCTACATCGTAAGTGGTTGTTGTAACTGTTTTACCTTTAGCTCCTTCAACGCGTTCATTAGGTGTGTCAACTTCTCGTTCACCATCCCTAACATACTCAACTCCTGGTTCAATCGGTGTTTCTACTACTTTGTCCTTCGCTGCGACTTTGACAATTGTTTCTGTTGGATTCACTACTACTGGTTTTCCTACTCTTTCTGTAATAGTGCCTGTAGTAGGATCAACACTATATGTTGTTGTGGTAGTGCGTGAACCTGCTTGTCCTGCTTCTTCTACATTGTTTTGGCCTTTGTCGCGCGTATCATCTTTTACATATTTCTTAGGTGATGGGATTTCGGTTGTTTCTACTTTATCCTTCGCTGCGACTTTAACAATAGTATTAGTTGGTTCTTTCGTACGAACGGGTTGACCTTCATTTGCTGTAATCTTTCCAGTATTAGGATCCACAGTGTAAATGGTTGTGATAGTGTCTTCACCATCTTCACCTTTAACAGTAGTTGGGGCTGTACCTTTTTCTTTCGTATCATCTTTTTCATAGACAACAGGTGATGATACTACTCTCTTCTCAACCATTGGTGCTTTCGTTTTCCCATAAGTTCGAACTGTTGTTGGAGTTACCTTACCTGTTTTTGGATCAACTTCATAGGTAGTGGTATCAATCACATCACGACCTTCAGAATCTTTAGATTGTTCAACCTTAGTTTTCGCACCAACTTTAACGATTGTCTTACCTGCTGGGCTGACGACTGGGGTACCAACGTGTTCTGTGATATGACCGTCGTTTGAATCTACATCGTAAGTGGTTGTTGTAACTGTTTTACCTTTAGCTCCTTCAACGCGTTCATTAGGTGTGCCAACTTCTCGTTCACTATCTCTAATATACTCAACTTCTGGTTCAATCGGTGTTTCTACTACTTTGTCCTTCGCTGCGACTTTAACAATAGTATTCGTTGGTTCTTTCGTACGAACTGGTTTACCTTCACTTGCTGTAATCTTTCCAGTATTAGCGTCCACAGTGTAAGTTGTTGTGATAGTGTCTTCACCATCTTCACCTTTAACAGTAGTTGGGGCTGTACCTTTTTCTTTCGTACCATCTTTTTCATAAACTACTGGGGATGGTACTACTTTCTTCTCGACTGTCGGTTCTTTCGTTTTCCCATAAGTTCGCACGGTTGTGGGAGTTACCTTACCTGTTTTTGGATTAACTTCATAGGTAGTGGTATCAATTACATCGCGACCTTCAGAATCTTTAGATTGTTCAACCTTAGTTTTAGCTCCTACTTTAACGATTGTCTTACCTGCTGGGGTGACGACTGGGGTACCAACGTGTTCTGTTATATGACCGTCCTTTGAATCTACATCGTAAGTGGTTGTAGTAACTGTTTTACCTTTTTTACCCTCAATACGCTGATATGGTGTACCGAAGTTTTTTTCAACATCTTTAACATACTCAACTTCAGGTTCAATTGGCGTTTCTACTACTTTGTCCTTCGCTCCCACTTTTACAACTCTAGCTATTGTTAGAGTTACGACTTCTGGTTTGCCTTTTGATGGAGTTAGGGTTCCATTTACTGGATTTACGCTATATGTTGTGGTGACTTTAGTTTGTCCTGCTTTCCCTGGAAATTGAACGGTAACAGTACCTTTTGGTCTGTTCTCATCTTTTAAATAAACTGGTTTGGGTTCAACTGAATTATACTCAACTATATCCTTCGCGCCACCTCTATTGACTACTTCTGCCTTCTCAGCCGAAGTAAGACTGCCAGTTTTTGAGTTTACTGTGTAGCTCGTTGTCTTCTTAACAACATCGGCTCCTTTTTTAATGTATTCTACTTCATCCTTGGCTGCGACTTTGACAACTGTTTCTGTTGCCGGTTGCTTAACTACTGGCTGTCCTACATGTTCAATAAGATCTCCAGTGTTAGGATTTACACTATAAGTTGTTGTTACCGTCTGTTCTCCAGTTTTACCAGGTACTTCAATATTAGCTTGTCCTTTTTCGCGTGTATCATCTTTCACGTATTTCTTAGGTGATGGGATTGCTGTTGTTTCTACTTTGTCCTTCGCACCATCTTTCTTGAACATTTCATCAAGTGTATTTTTAGTAATGTTTCCTGTATCAGGATCTTTCATACTAACAGTTGTTGACTTAATGATGTCATCTCCATGTTTACTATATACAGCAGTTTCTCCAACTTTTTCTAGAGACTTAGCTGTAGTAATCTTAGGATTTTGAAAACCTATCCCATCCAAGGAAATTCGTTTTCCAGAAATAAACTCTGGTCGTCTATTAATCATATCGGCTTCAAAATAAGAACGGGAACTATGACCTCCTTTTGTATTCCCAACATTTATGACAACATCACTATCATTACTGACACTTTTTCCTATAGTAGAATCATTATTAACTATATAATGTGTCATTTTCCCAGACTTAGCTATTTTTTTACTATCTAAACCTTTTTGCCAAAACGCAGATGATGAGAGAAGACCTGTCCTTACTTTGGGAGCATTAAATGTCGTCCCTTTTTTTAATATATTTTCATAAAAGTTTTTATAATCTAATTTTTCTTTAGAAGACATAACCCTGCTATCAGAATATGCTAATTGGTAGGCCTCAACCATGGCACGCTGAACCAAATATCCTCCCAAAGAATGTCCAGTTAGATAAAGGTTGGTGATACTCTTATCCTTAGCTAATTCACGCATAATTGCTTCTGCTTCTTTCGCCTGTTTAGGGTCACTCCCTGTTCCAAGTATTCCATCAGCTACAATATCTTTCCCATCACTTGTTCCTCGAAACGCTAATACTTGAGCAGTCCCATTTGGTAAATATAAGAAATCGCTCTTGGTCTCAAATAAGACAGCATCAAGTCCACTGGATGTATGATAACTTTTCTTTCTTTCCCAATAAGGTCCCAATTCCCTATTCATCATCATATATTCATAGCGTGGTTTACTTTCCCCATTCTTTTTGTATAACTCTGACTCTCTTAAGGGGTTCTTATGATCCAGTACTCTGTCAATATACTTATCGTCACGGTAAGCCAATTCCATGAACATAATCATATCACGTTCACTTACATTCCATTTTAATTTTTCATCTGGCTTTTCGTTACTATCAATAATACCATCACCATCAGTATCATCTAAAAGTGGATGACTGTTATAGCCTACATACTTTTTCCCATTTTTTTCATATATATAAACTTCTTCTTTATCCTTCAAGTAATCATCATCTGTATAACCTTCTGGATTTAACTTGGGACCATTAACTAACAAACTATCAAGTTGATCCCCTTCTGAACCGATTATTCCTGCTTTGATTTTTTTAGCATCTTCCTCAGTCAATTCATATTTTTTAATCTCAGTAGGATTTGATGCTGCTCTAGCCTCTGGAGCACTTGATCTGTCTTCACCAGCCACCAAAGTAGTTGCCGTCGAATTGATATTTTCCTTACCACCAGAAGTATCTAGAACTGTCTCTTTTGTAGCTACTGTTGAAATCTCTTTAGCATCTATCTCAGAAGAAGCATTGTTTCGATGTTCTGAGATACTTTGAGCTTCTTCTTTGATCTCCACAGTCGGCAGAGAATTGTCAATTTCAGAATTAACTTCTATCCCTGTATTATTATCATTATTATTTTCCGTAGAAGCTAAGACTCCTTGAGTTGGAGCAAATAAGGAAACCCCTATTAGTACAGATGCCACTCCAACAGAAAACTTTCGAATCGAAAAACGTTGGCGTTTATTAAAGATATCTTTCATGTTATCCAATCCTTTTTAACAATTTTTCATATAAAACTTAGAAAACATTAACATTTTCTGTTAACAAAATCATACTTTTTATTTTCCTAAAATTTAGGAAGTTTACTCTACTTTAATACATCACATTAATACATCACATTTTAAATCCTTTCAATTTTTAAATAACTATTTGTTGTAATAGCTAAACCCAGTCACCCAGTTCATCAGGCATGTTATTTAGGTTACGGACAGAACCGCTAATTTTAGACTTCCAAACAACTCTGTAAAAAAGTACAAGGTTATCTTTTTCTATTTTATCATCTAGTTCCATTTTCTTATCCGTATAAAGATCAATAACCTGCTGTTAAAATTTTACTACATTATGGAAGAAATCAAAATATTGCACGCTCTATACTGCTATTATATCACAAAGAGTTCATTAAAGGAAAAAAATCACCATTCTTGATTTTCTAGAAAACCAGGAAATGGTGATTCTATGTTAATTTTCTTGAAGCTCGATGACAATTTCTTGACCATTTTCTTTTTCTTCCACAACTACTTTCTCTTCCAGTTGTGATTTAAAATGATTCAAGGTTTCTTTTGAAGCTTCAGTCGCTTGTTGAGCATGATATTTTGTTTTATCCAAGACAGTGTCCAGAGTAATTTCCCTAGATTCAATCTGATCTTTTGTTTTAAGAACAAATTCTTTGGTTTGTTCTTTGACATCCGTTAATTTTTCACAAACCTGCTCTTTAGCATACTCAGGATCTTCTTTTAGATCTTCTAAAAATTCTTGTGCTTGGCTTCTAACTTGTTTTCCTTTGTCACTAGTTAGAAACAAGGCAGCTGCAACACCTGAAACAGTTCCTAAAAGGATAGATGATAGTTTACCCATTAGCTTACTCCTTTTTTATTTTTTAAAAAATTTACTTGCAACACGAATAGCAGACAAACCTGCACCAGTTTTTATAGTTTTTGATCCAGCAGATGATGCCTTTTTACTCAAAACACGTGCTTGCTCATTTAGGTCAGAAACAGAAACAGAGAGGTCTGCAACTGCTGTAAAGAGGGGATCAATTGTAGCAACTTTGACATTGATATCATCAACAAGAACGTTGACCTTTGTAAGCAATTCATTTGTTTGATGAAGAGTTACATCTACATCTGATGTTAAAGTTTTAACAGTTTTTTCAGTTTCATCAATTACACGACCAACTTTTTGAAGGGTAATAATCAGATAAACTAAAAATACAACCAAGGCAATTGCCACAATAATATAAGCAACTTCTAACATTTTAATTCTCCTTTTTTACATTATAAAATGGTGCTTTTTTCCGATTTTGATAAAAGATGATATAAATACCAAGGCCAATCAATAGGGCAGACAACCATTGAGATACTCGAAGCCCAAAGAACATAAGACTATCTGTACGCATGCCCTCAATAATCATACGTCCAAATCCGTACCAAATTAGATAAAAGGCAGTGATATGACCACGACGGATACTCTTTAATCGGCGTCTAAAAATGACAATCAAGGCAAAACCGATCAGATTCCAGATAGACTCGTATAAGAAGGTTGGTTGGCGATATGAGCCATCAATATACATCTGATTCTTAATAAAACCAGGTAAATAGTCTAGATTGTCAACGACTGCTCCATAAGCTTCTTGGTTAAAGAAGTTTCCCCAACGCCCTAGACTCTGAGCAATCATGACGCTCGGAGCTGCAATATCTAAGAAATCCCAAGTATTGATTAATTTGCGGTCAGCAAAGATATAGAGTACAATCGCGCCAGTAATTAAACCACCATAAATCGCAAGACCACCATTCCAAATGGCAAAAATCTCTCCCGGATGTTGGCTATAGTAATCAAATCTAAAAATAACATAGTAGAGTCTAGCTCCAATGATTGACAAAGGAAAGGCAATTAAGATGAAGTCCAAAATATCATCAGATAAAATCTTCTTTTTAGGCGCTTCTTTACTGGCAAGATATACCGCTAAAACAAGACCTGAAACGATGCAGAGTGCATACCATCTAACAGCTAAAGGACCAATTTGAAAAGCGATTGGATCAATCATTTTTCACCTCGTTCTTTGCAATCAGATTTGTCAATCTTTCTTCAAATAGTCGAGTAGCATCAAAGCCCATTTCCTTAGCACGATAATTCATCGCTGCTGCTTCGATAACGACAGAAATATTACGTCCTGTTTTTACAGGAATGCGGATACGTGGAATAGCTACTCCAGAAATCTCCAATTCCTCAGCATTATTGCCTAGACGATCAAAAGTCTTTTGCGTGTCATAATTTTCTAGATAGACAGCTAACTGAACTTGTGAAGAATCCTTAACTGCACTGGCACCATAAAGACTCATCACATCTATAATACCAACACCACGAATCTCAAGTAAATGCTTCAAGATTTCAGCTGGTTCACCCCAGAGAGTCATTTCATCCTTAGCAAAGATATCTACACGGTCATCAGCCACCAAACGGTGTCCTCGTTTCACAAGTTCTAGACCTGTCTCACTCTTACCAATACCACTGTCGCCCTGAATGAGCACACCCATACCATAGATATCCATCAAGACACCATGTACACTTTCACGCTCAGCCAAACGAGAATCTAGGTAACTTGATAATTCTCCAGACAGACGACTTGTTGCTGTACGACTCGTTAAAATAACGATTTTACATTCTCTAGCGGCCTTTAGCATTTCCTCTGGAACTACTAAACCACGCGCAACAATAACTGCAGGTGTTTCTGGTTGAAACATCTTTTTCAAAACCTGGTAGCGGTTATGAGAAGACATACTAATCAGATAAGACCACTCTTTCATTCCCAATAACTGAATCCGCTCTGGAGTATAGTAGTCAAAATACCCCGTCATTTCAAGCCCTGGTCGCGTAATATCCGCAGTATTAATTTCCTTTTCAAGTAATTCAGGCTCACCATAGACAATGTCTAGTCTGAGCTTATCTATCACTTCTTTGACTAAAACCGACATAATTTTCTCCTTCAATCAAGTTCTTCCCTCTATTATATCAAATTGTAGTAGGAAGTTTCAGAATTTTGCAGGATTTATAGGATTTATTTAAAGCAAAAAAGACTAGACAAGTCTAGCCTTTCTTATTAATTAGAATTTTTTACGTTTACGAGCTGCTTCTGACTT
The DNA here is from genome assembly GCF_047464615.1 of Streptococcus infantis. Taxonomy (GTDB): domain Bacteria; phylum Bacillota; class Bacilli; order Lactobacillales; family Streptococcaceae; genus Streptococcus; species Streptococcus infantis_Y. The sequence continues at coordinate 57,323 of NZ_JASHBO010000013.1, read as the reverse complement.
ACGTTTACGTTTTACAGAAGGTTTTTCATAGAATTCACGTTTGCGTGTTTCTTGAAGAGTACCAGCTTTAGTAACTGCACGTTTGAAACGACGAAGAGCATCGTCAAGAGATTCATTCTTACGCACTACTGTTTTAGACATTTTTTTCACTCCCTTCAAGTTCAAGATCTATTCTATTTTACACGGAATGAAGAAAATTGTCAAGAAAAAAATGAAATTCTCCCAAATCATTCCATTTAAAATTTACAAGATTTTACCATTATGTCTAGCCTAGCTCTTCACTTCTAAAGTTTGTTCTAAACGAACACTTAATTTTTTAATTTCTAACCCCATGTGGTCTAGGTACTCCCAATAATCTGACGGTAGATCAAAAATGGTATATAAGTCCTTGCTGCCAACGTGATCAACAAGATGTTTCAGTATTTGCTCTCGAATAAAATATAAATCCTTTACTTGACCTAAACTAATAGTTTCTAACTTTGCTAAATACTGACATAAAGCAGAAAGTGATGAACAGTCAAATTTGTCTTCTTCATGTAAAAAATACAAAAAATTTTGATTTTCAACCCTTATCATATTTGAAATATATTCAGACCAAAAAACCACCCAATCCATAGGATCGAATGGTCTTTAATGATTAAAATCTTATTTTTTTAACAAGCTGAGTGCTGCTGCATCTGCGATAATGGTCACATCTGGATGGTTTTGCAGGCTACTTGCCGGTAGACTTTCTGTCACAGGGCCTTCAACAGTCCCAGCGATAGCTTCTGCTTTTGATTCACCATAAGCAAAGAGAAGGATAGACTTAGCATCCAAAATGTTCTTAATCCCCATTGAAATAGCTTGTGTTGGAACATCTTCAATCTTATCAAAGAAACGTGCGTTAGCTTCGATAGTAGACTGGTCAAGCTCTACAAGATGTGTTTGGCTATCAAATGGAGTCCCTGGCTCGTTAAATCCAATGTGTCCATTACGACCAATTCCCAAGATTTGTAGGTCAACTGGATGGTCAGCCAAAATTTGATTGTAGCGTTCTACTTCTTCTTCAGCATGGTCTTTATCGCCACGTGGCAAGAAGCTTTCTTTAAATGGTTTTTGATTGAAAAGATTTTCTTGCATGAAGTAACGGTATGATTGAGGATTGTCTCCATCAAGACCTACGTACTCATCCAAGTTCACACTTGTAAGATTTGAAAAATCAAGATCGCTCTCAACGATTCGTTGGTAAAACTCCAGAGGGCTACTTCCTGTTGCAAGTCCCAATGTTTGTGCACCGTTTTCCAATTTTTCTTTTAAGATATCAAAAGCAACTTTTCCACCTTCAATTGGATTTTCTACTTGAATAACTTTCATAATTTTGTCCTCCATATTCTTTATTTTATTATATGGTATAGACCAATTTTTGTCAAGTGAAAACGATTTATTTTTGTTGAAAATATGACAGTAGCCTCAAAATAACTACTGTCTTGTCTCATTTGATTCTTAAAACCTTGATAGACTTGACAAATAGTAGGAAAGAGCCAAAAAAAGCTCGATAATATTTGTAATAGGCAAAATCCTATAGATATTATGGAGCTTTTTATTGTATCGAATTGTCAAATGAAGAGCAGATAGTAGATTGCATACAGAATAGTGCACTGTGACTTCTAAAACATTGCTAGAAATTGATTTGACTTCCTTAATCAATTTATCCAGATTTTAATACTTTCAAGGTCTATTATTTAGTATATCTTCCGACAGGTGAATGGTATCATCAACTAACATGAGATCGCTAGTATTGAGAGAATTTTTTTAATAATATTAACAACATATTTATTTTACCAAAAATATTAATCATAAAAAATCTTGTTCATCTATACTAAACCTAGAAAATATATTTTTTTAAAGTATTTGATAAAGCTTGATAACCAGCGACACTGAGGTGAAGACCATCCGTTGTATAGTCTGCCTTGAGTTGCCCTTCCTGATCGAGTAAGTTCTCAAAAACAGGCACAAATTCAACCTGCATATAGGCAGAGGCAAGGTCTTGATAGGCTTGGTTCCAGGCATTGATTTTCTCATTGGTACGAATATAAACTGTCTGTTTGTATTCTTCCCCTTGATGAACTGGCAGAATAGAAACTAGCTTTATCTGTGACAGTGGATAGTCGCGAGAAATGGTTTGAATCACACTTTCAAGATTGTTTAGCGCTTCATTTATTGGAACATCTTTTCCAATGTCATTTGTCCCAATCAAAAGCACAATTTGATCCACTGCATCGCCATAGAGATGAGCATCAAGATTTTCTCGTAAAAGTCCCGTCTGGTAGCCTCGAATCCCTCGGTTCACAATGGTCTTTGTTGTCCCTAGCAATTCCTGCAAGGGATAATACTCAATAATAGAATCACCAATAAAAATGATATTAGGTTCAATTACAGAAATCCGATTGAGTTCACGATACTTGGTTTGGATTTTCTCTTGCTCTTTTAAGAGCCAGTTTTCTAATAGTTGTACTGCCAAGTTATTCTCCTTCTTCTAGCCAATTTTCTAAAACTTGGTAAACACCCGCCTGACTGTTGGCTGGGGCTACTTTTGTCGCAACTTCCTTAACAGACTCCTCAGCATTTTCCATGGCGTAAGAAATTCCTGCCAACTCTAACATTTCGATGTCATTTTCACTATCACCAAAGGCCATGATTTGGTCAGGTTTTAAGTTCCAACGTTTGAGCAATTCTTCTAGGCCCCACGCCTTATGAATGCCATCCTGTAAGATATCAATACAGCCATATCCACTAGAAACAGCTCGCACATGACCGTCAAACAAGTCATTGATTTCTTGTAAAACAGAATTTAATCGTTCTTCTCCAACAACCATACTCATCTTGAGAACACCACCAAAGAGACTGGAGTCAAATTCATCAACAAAGTGCATTCGTTGATAGAATTTCTCTATCATCTCCGGAGTCATAAATTTATCAAGTTCTGTAAAAACAGTGCCTTCCTTGACAAATCCACCATTCATACCTGTTACAACAAACTGATCCTGGCACTCTCTACCTTTAAAATGGCCCAAAGCCCTATCAACCATAGTATCATCCCAAGTCTGAGCTTGAATCAATTGATCATTTTCGAATATACGAGCACCATTAGCAACCACGAGAACTACTCTCTCTGCTAAATGCTCCAATAATTGTCGCATACGATGAACTTCATTTCCCGTTGCAATGACAAAACGAACGCCACGTTGATCTAGCTGATCTAGAATTTTCTCTAGACGAGGTAGGTCCAGTTGTCCTTGAGGATCCAACAAAGTACCATCCATATCTGTCGCTATTATCTTAATTTCCATCTTGCTCCTCTTTTAATGTCACTACCACTTCAAACCTACATGCTCGTTCATTTCTTTATAGGCTGTATCAATCCGTTCCTTGGTATCTTCATCTAACTGACTACGGTATTTCCCGCCCTCTATAAAATCTTCTAAAATGTAGGTCTGGTACAGATAGAGCGGATAGCCTTCAGGAGAATAAGTTCCTTTTGGTGTTCTATTAACCCAGCTAGGATGAGCTTGAGCTGTCTCAATCGTAGTCTTACCTGCTTTTTTCTTAATAGTCACATCCATTAGAACACCACGTTCTGTCCATTTTGCATTTTCCTCATCCTGCATGGTTTCAATACGCTGATTTGAGATAAAATTCCCCATAGAATAGATAATGAGTTTCTTATCCCCATCTTTCTCAACCGTTTCAGCAGGCTCAACTACGTGAGGATGGCCACCAAAGATAATATCTGCTCCCCAATCAATCATCTTGTGGTAGAGAATCTTTTGTTCTTCAGTTGGTTCCAATTGGTACTCAATTCCCATCTGAGGCATGATGACCGTAATATCCGCCTCCTTCTCTGCTCGTTCAATTTCAGCCTTCATCTTGTCTTCATTTAGGTCAGAAAGATGATTATCATAGTCTTCTTTTGAAATGTATTCTTCAATACCGTTAAATCCATAAGAATAGGCTAAAAGGGCAATTTTAATTCCATTGACTTCCTTGATAACTATCGGTGCTTTCTCTCGTGGTTCATGGGTATAAACACCAATTGGTGTCATTCCAGCTTTTTCGATAGCATCTGCAGTTGAAAAAACTCCCTCAATCTGAGAATCCAAGATATGATTATGAGCCAAGTCTAATACCTGATAACCAGCATCCTTTATAGCATCCATGACTTCACCAGGTGCATTAAACAAGGGGTAACCTGCGAGATAATGGTCTTTATTTACAGTTCCTTCAAAATCACCGATGACTAAGTCAGCTTGCTTGAGCCATGGTTTTACATAGTCAAAATTTTCATGAAAATCATAACTTCCGTCATCTTTTAAAGCTGTACGATAAATAGGAATATGATAGAGGAGATCCCCATTTGCCATAATGCGCGCACTTGTTTCCTGTTCCGACTCTGCATTCTTCTCCTGAGAATTTAACTTTTTCTGCACAGCACTTGGATCACTACTGCTTAAAGAAACCCCTCGAGTTCCTTCCACTAATAAAGTAAGCATCATCGAGACAGCTACCGAAGCTAACAAGACCACAATAAAAGTGCGATTATCCCACTGCTTATAGTTCCTGAAAAATCGAACAGAATGTCTAATAGCATGTAGAACAGGACCTTTTTTTCTTTTTCTACTACGTTGTTCCATATTTTTTCTCCTTGCTTTTTGATGCAAGTCTCCTTACCTTATTATACCACAGACAAATAGGTATTTCCTTTCATTATATTATTTTTTAGCAACTTCTGTGACTTTCTTTCTCATCTGTTTTGTGTTATCATGTAATTGTAATGGAAAGAAAGGAAAGAATATGTCTGCTATAGAACGAATTACCAAAGCTGCTCATTTAATCGATATGAAAGATATTATCCGCGAAGGGAACCCTACTCTTCGTGCCGTTGCTGAGGAGGTCTCTTTCCCTTTGAGTGATCAAGATATCATTCTCGGAGAAAAAATGATGCAATTTTTGAAACACTCGCAAGATCCTGTTATGGCTGAAAAATTAGGTCTACGTGGAGGTGTTGGGCTTGCTGCACCACAGCTGGATATCTCAAAACGCATCATCGCCGTACTGGTACCGAATATCACTGAGGAAGGGGAAACTCCACAAGAAGCCTATGACTTACAAGCTATAATGTACAATCCTAAAATCGTCTCACATTCAGTCCAAGATGCTGCCCTAGGCGAAGGGGAAGGTTGCTTGTCTGTTGACCGTGCTGTTCCAGGTTATGTTATCCGCCACGCTCGAGTAACTGTCGACTATTTTGATAAGGATGGAGAAAAGCACCGCATCAAACTTAAGGGCTATAACTCTATTGTAGTTCAACACGAAATTGACCACTTAAATGGCATTATGTTCTACGATCGCATCAATGAAAAAGACCCATTTGAAGTTAAAGATGGTTTGCTCATTCTTGAATAAAGAAAATCCCGTTGCAAGACGGGATTTTGTGTTATAATGAAGATATGAAAACAAACGATATTGTCTATGGCGTTCATGCCGTCACAGAAGCTCTTTTAGCAAATACTGGAAACAAACTCTACCTTCAGGAAGATTTACGAGGAAAGAATGTGGACAAAGTTAAGGAATTGGCTACTGAAAAGAAAGTATCCATTTCTTGGACTTCCAAAAAATCACTTTCTGAGATGACTGAAGGAGCTGTTCACCAAGGTTTTGTCTTGCGCGTTTCTGAATTTGCCTACACTGAACTTGAGCAGATTATTGCTAAAACACGCCAGGAAGAAAACCCACTACTACTAATCCTTGATGGTTTAACGGACCCACATAATCTCGGTTCTATCTTGAGAACAGCGGATGCAACCAATGTTTCAGGTGTCATCATTCCCAAGCACCGAGCTGTCGGTGTTACTCCTGTCGTAGCAAAAACAGCAACAGGTGCAATTGAGCACGTTCCTATAGCTCGCGTGACCAATCTCAGCCAAACCTTGGACAAACTCAAGGATGAAGGCTTCTGGACATTCGGTACTGATATGAATGGAACTCCTTGCAACAAATGGAATACCAAAGGAAAGATTGCTCTCATCATCGGAAATGAAGGCAAAGGTATTTCAAGCAACATCAAGAAACAAGTAGACGAGATGATCACCATTCCTATGAATGGTCACGTACAGAGCCTCAATGCCAGTGTTGCTGCTGCTATTCTCATGTACGAAGTCTTTCGAAATCGATTATAAAAAAGTTTCCAATCGTTTGATTGGAAACTTTTTTAATTATGTTCAATGATATATTTATAGGCTTCTTGACCTGCAATAGCACCATCTCCAACTGCAGTTGTAACCTGGCGAAGGTCTTTCTGACGAACATCCCCAACTGCAAAGACACCAGCAACACTTGTCTTCATGTGGTCATCAGTCACAATCCAACCCGCCTGGTCTCGAATCTGCAACTCTTGGACGAAGTCACTAACAGGGTCCAATCCAACATAGATGAAGACACCTCCAAAGGCTTGTTCTGTCACTTGTCCTGTTTTCACATTTTCAATGACAACCGACTCAACACGGTTTTCACCCTTGATTTCTTTGACAACAGAATCCCAAATGAAATTGATTTTTTCATTGGCAAAAGCTCTATCTTGCAAGACTTTTTGAGCACGAAGCTCATCACGACGGTGAATGATAGTTACAGATTTTGCAAACCGTGTTAAGAAGATTGCTTCTTCAACTGCTGAGTCACCTCCACCTACAACCAACAAATCTTGGTCGCGGAAAAAGGCTCCATCACAAACCGCACAGTAAGAAACACCACGGCTATTGAGTTCTTCTTCACCTGGAACTCCCAAGAGACGGTGTTTGGAACCAGTCGCTACGATAACTGTGCGAGTTTCATAAACTTGGTCGTCTGTTACGACTTTTTTGAATTCGCCATGATCCTCAACATTTTCAACGAAGCCATAGAGATGCTCAACACCCAGATTTTCAAGAGGTTCAAACATCTTTTCTGCTAATTCTGGGCCACTGATATTGGCATAGCCTGGATAGTTTTCAATGTCAGAAGTATTATTCATCTGACCTCCTGGAAGGCCTCCTTCAATCAAAGCCACTTTCAGATTACTGCGTGCTGCATACAAGGCTGCAGTCATCCCAGCAGGGCCTGCACCGATAATAATCGTATCGTACATTCTCTTTCCTTCTTTCTTGTTGTAACTGTTTTTATTCTAACGGATTAAATCCCATTTTACAACTATTAAGCCTTGAGAACCAACAAGATGCTCATGGTTGCAAAAGACAATACTGGAATGGTCAAAACTCCAATCATAATCATATCGTAGAGATGGGCTTGACGTGCTTTAGCAGTTTTATCAACCCCCGACAGAGCTCTAAGTCCAATCCAGAGTCCCAAAATAATCAAGACCAGTAGAATTGTCAACACTAAACTCTCTAAATACAAAGCAAATAGCTGAACTAGCATGCTCTCTCTCATTTCTATTAATTTTAAAGAGCAAACCCAGTTAGCCTAGCCAACTGAGTCTTTCTTATCTTCTATTATATCAAATATAGGTCCGTTTGTAACTAGCAAAGAATTCTTTTGTTCGTTCTTCTTTAGGATGATTGATAATCTCATCTGGTGTTCCAGACTCAATAATCTTTCCTTTATCCAAGAACAAAACCTTATCAGCTACTTGAGAAACAAAGGACATATCGTGACTGACCAAAATCATAGTTTGACCTGATTTGGCAGCATTAGCAATAGATCGTTCTACCTCACCAACCAATTCTGGATCAAGGGCTGAAGTAGGTTCATCCAAGAGCAAGATTGCTGGCTTCATGGCTAAAGCACGCGCCAAAGCTACCCGTTGTTTTTGTCCACCTGATAAGTGGCGAGGATAGTGCTGTTGACGATCTGAAAGACCAACCTTAGCCAGCTCTTCTTTGGCAATCTTAGTTGCTTCTTCGTCGGAAAGTTTTTTAACAACTACCAAACCTTCCTTGACATTGTCTAGGGCTGTTCTACGTTCAAATAAGTTGAACTGTTGGAATACCATAGACAACTTGCGACGAAGAGTCAAGATTTCATCTTGAGTAATTTGAGAAAAGTCGACTTTAAAGCCATCAATCTGAATGCTTCCACTATCAGGTGTTTCCAGATAATTTAGGCTACGAAGAAAGGTTGACTTCCCCGCTCCTGATGAACCAATCAAAGCCACTACTTCCCCTTTTTGAATATCTAAATTCAGATGATCCAAGACGGTTTGACCTGAAAAGGATTTGCTTAAATTTGAGATTTTAATCATTAGCGAAGGTCTCCTTTCACATCTGTTTTCGCATTATCTGGTGCTTTGATGGCCATTTTTCTCTCAATAAAGCGACCAAGATTTTCAATAGCGATATTTACCACCCAGTATACAAGAGCAACTGAGATGAAACGTTCGAAGTAACGGTAGTCGGCACCACCCAAAATCTGAGCTTGGGCAAAGACTTCTACAACACCAGCACTAAAGGCTAGGGAAGTACCCTTAGTCAAACCGATTAGGGAGTTAATCAAGGTTGGAGTCGCTACTACCGCTGCATTTGGAATAATCACACGACGGTAAACTTGTGCACGTGTCATTCCAAGACTACGAGCGGCTTCAATCTCTCCAGGATTGACAGAAAGAATAGCGGCACGGATAGTTTCACTAGCGTAAGCTGCTTCGTTAAAAGCAAAAGCTACAATTGCAAAAGCTGCAGCCGGAATCGCATTGATATTAAAAGCAGTTCCCCATTGTTGATTCAACGCTTTTAATGCCAGAGGAATTCCATAGTAAGTCAACATCAACTGCACTAGGATTGGTGTCCCTTTTAAGAAACTAACAAAGAATGCTTGTAATGGATAAAGAATTCTAACGCGATTAATTTTTACAATAGCAAAAACCAAGGCCAAGATGATACCAAAAAAAGCACCAAATACTGTCAACATCAATGTTGTTGGCAATTGTTGTACAATTCTTGGAATCCCATCAAAGACAGAACGAAAACTAAACAGTTTGCCGTCTGGAATATACTGCATCAAGCTTTGATACCAATCTGATGCTAAAAGTGTTGTAACATTCATAGAAACATCCTCTCCTGATAATGAATCATTCTATCATACTTCTGCCTAGATTTAAAATATTTGCTACGTGCAGAAGAGACTTTGTCTACCTACTAGTTTATCATACTTTAAAAGTGTGAGGTTATATATTTTACCTATCAAGGAGATAGAAAAAAACTATTTCAAATCTAAGTTGTCGTAGGTTTTACGATAGCCAATTTGTTTAACAACACCATTCTCCACTAATATTGGACGTTTTAATAACATACCATCACTGGCCAAGAGTTTGGCTGCTTCTTTATTGGATAAAGTCCCAACCTTATCTTTTAAGCCCAGTTCACGGTATTTAATTCCACTTGTATTGAAAAATTGCTTCAACTCAAATCCAGAAGTTTCAAGCCAGTTCAGAATGATCATTTCACTTGGAGTTTCTTCTACAATATGAACATCTTTATATTCTAGTCCAAGTTGTTCTAACTCTTTTTTGGCTTTTTTACAAGTTGTACATTTTGGGTATTCGATAAATTCTAACATTTTTTTCTTTCTATTCCTTATTCTCTTGAAATGCTGCACCTTCATGCTTTAAGAGCCAAGCCTTCTTGTCAATTCCTGAAGCATAGCCTGTTAGACGATTACCAGCACCTAGTACGCGATGACAAGGTACTAGGATTGACCAAGGATTACGTCCTACTGCTCCTCCGATTGCCTGAGCCGAAGCTATCTGCAAATCCTTAGCTATTTGTCCATAAGTAACAGTCTGACCAAAAGGAATTTCCCGTAGATAAGACCAAACTTTCTTTTCAAATTCACTTCCAATCGGAGCCAGAGGAAGCTCAGACAGGTCTTGGACTTGTCCTGAAAAATAACTATCCAGATAAGAAGCAATTGGGTTCAAAACTGGATGGCTTGGAACCTCAAAGATACACCCAGCTTCCATACCTCTCTCAAAATGTTTCTGACCTTGAAACCAAATGCCTAGCAAGTAGTGGTCATCAGCAACAAGCGAGAGCTCTCCTATGGGAGAGACATACAGCATCTTTGCATACTTCTTAGACATTTGATTTTAATTTTTGATAGGCCAAACGTTCCCCGTCTACTGGAACTTTACCGACCTGTTTAAAGCCAAGTTTTTCAAAGATATGCTGCATGGCCTTGTTTTTAGCATGTGTATCTGAACGAAAATCCAGGTAATCAAAGCCTTCAATCAAGCCTTCCAAGAAGGTCTGGGCAACACCTTGTCCTTGCACATCACTAGCGACAGCAATACGGTGAAAAACTAGATACTCTGACTCTCTTCCTTCCCAGCTTCCATCATAAATGGCTTCATAGGTTTTTTCTGGACTCTTGGTTACTGCTGCATAAGCTAAGAGCTCTCCTTCTTCCAGGGCTACATAAGCCTGACCTGAGATAATATCTTCGATAATCGTATCAGTATTTGGATAACCATTTTGCCACTGAGTGCTACCAGCTTCCGCCAAGCATTTTTTAGCTTCCTCAATCACTTGCATAATTGCATCTACTTCGTTTGGAAAGGCTAAACGAATTTCCATCTTATCTCCTCTTTTCTGACTAGTTTCTCTCATCATAGCATAATTTAAGGCTTTCTACAAGCAGTTAAAACTTGACTTTTTATTTCTATTATTTTATAATCTAGTTATCAAAACTAGATAAACAGGAGTTGGAAATGAAATCTACTTTTTCCTACCCAGAATGGGACGAAATTCCAAACATTGATCTCTATTTGGATCAGGTCCTTCTTTATGTGAATAAAGTTTGTTCCCCTATTTCTCTTGCTAAAGAGAAAGGTTTAACTGCATCAATGGTGAACAACTATGTCAAACACGGCTATATCAGCAAACCTGAAAAGAAAAAATACCAACGCAAACAAATCGCCCGATTGATTGCTATCACAACGCTCAAGTCTGTTTTTTCAATCCAGGAAATTGCTCAAACCCTTAATACCCTACAGACAGAGACTAACTCAGAAGAACTTTACAATGCTTTTGTAGACTACATGAACGAAGACCTAGACCCAGCTAATCCTATTATCCGAGCAAGCTGCCAAACGGTCAAGCTCTATCATCAAACACTTGCACTGGTCTATAAAGAAACCGAAGAGGAGGAAACAAATGAATACTAGTTTCAAACTTAGCAAACGCCTTAGTTTTGGAGAAGAAATAGCAAACAGTGTCACCCATGCTGTAGGGGCACTTATCATGCTGATTTTGCTCCCTATCTCATCGACTTATAGTTATGAAGCTCATGGATTTTTATCATCGATTGGGGTGTCGATTTTCGTTATTAGCCTCTTTCTCATGTTTCTTTCATCGACCATTTATCATTCTATGGCTTATGGTTCGACTCATAAGTATGTCTTACGCATCATCGACCATTCCATGATTTATGTTGCGATTGCAGGTTCTTATACTCCTGTCGTTTTGACCTTAATGAATAACTGGTTTGGTTATCTGATTATTGCCATCCAGTGGGGAACAACTATTTTTGGTATTCTTTATAAAATCTTTGCCAAAAAAGTCAATGAAAAATTTAGTCTGTTGCTCTACCTCATCATGGGTTGGTTAGTTGTGGCTATCCTACCAGCAATCATCAGTCAAACAAATCCAATCTTTTGGACTCTTATGGTATCAGGTGGTCTTTGCTATACAGTTGGTGCTGGATTTTACGCTAAGAAGAAACCATACTTCCACATGATCTGGCATCTCTTCATCCTAGCAGCTTCTGCTCTCCAATACATTGCCATTGTTTATTACATGTAAAAATAGGCCGGGAAAATCCCGACCTATTTTTATTTGCACATGTTGATAAAGTATTGATGCAAGCGAAGATCATTTGTCAATTCAGGATGAAAGGAAGTCACTAGCATATTATTTTCTTGAGCTGCAACGATTTGATAATTCACTACTGCCAGAACATCAACACCCTTACCAACTTCACTAATAATAGGTCCACGGATAAAGGTCATGGGAATTTTGCCAACACCCTTACATTCTGCTTCGGTATAAAAGCTTCCTAGCTGACGTCCATAGGCATTGCGCTCAACTATTATATCCATAGTCGCTAGATGACTTTCCTCTTGAGAAGTGATTTGTCTCGCTAGCAAGATCAAACCTGCACAAGTTCCAAAGACTGGTAAACCATTGAGAATAGCCTCTCTTAGAGGGAGTAGCATGTTCTGGTCACGTAGGAGTTTTCCCATAGCTGTCGACTCACCGCCAGGTAAAATCAATCCTGACAGATTACTCTGATGCTGCAGAAAATCTTCTAGGTTTCTCAGTTCAATACTTTCTACTCCTAGTTTGGCAAGGACTTTCTCGTGCTCTACAAAGGCGCCTTGCAAGGCCAATATTCCAATTTTCATCTATTTTCCTCGCTCAGCCATGAGAATTTGGATTTCATTCTCATTGATACCTACCATGGCTTCTCCTAAATCTTCTGAGATTTGAGCCAGAATTTGAGAATTCTGATAATTGGTAACAGCCTTGACAATTGCTGCCGCACGTTTGACAGGATCACCTGACTTGAAAATTCCTGAGCCAACAAAGACGCCTTCTGCACCTAGCTGCATCATAAGAGCAGCATCTGCTGGTGTTGCAACTCCTCCAGCTGCAAAGTTGACAACTGGTAATTTCCCATGTTCGTGGACGTATTGAACTAATTCTACTGGAACTTGGAGTTCTTTTGCTGCGACATAGAGTTCATCTTCACGGAGATTTTGAATGCGACGAATTTCTTGATTCATCATGCGCATATGGCGGACTGCCTGAACGATATCTCCTGTTCCAGGTTCCCCTTTTGTTCGAATCATTGAAGCTCCTTCAGCGATACGACGCAAGGCTTCTCCTAGGTCTTTTGCACCGCAAACAAAAGGAACTTGGAATTCTTTCTTATCCACATGGAAACGATCGTCAGCTGGAGATAGCACCTCACTCTCATCGATATAGTCAATCTCGATGGCTTCTAAAATCTGTGCTTCAACAAAATGCCCAATCCTGACCTTGGCCATCACTGGAATGCTGACTGCTTCTTGGATTTCCTTGATCATCTTTGGATCACTCATGCGGGAAACGCCACCAGCTGCACGAATATCAGCTGGAATCCGCTCCAAGGCCATAACCGCTGCTGCACCTGCAGCCTCAGCAATTCTTGCCTGTTCAGGGTTTTGAACATCCATGATGACGCCACCTTTAAGCATCTGTGCCAAATTCTTATTTAATTCATAACGATTTTCAGTCATTTTCTCTTCCTCAATAGTTGTATTGGTAGCTACAGTTTTATTGTAAGGTAGAAATGACTCAAGAACAAGATAAAAAAAATTGATTTGTCTGGGTACAATTATTCAAACATAAAAAAGTACCCACAGAGGGTACTTTTATTTCTTAGATTTTTTAATGTTTTTAACAAGATAAAACAGATATCCTGAAACCATGTAGGCAACAAAGATAATGGCTGCCCATCTAAAGACAAATCCCCAACCATATTTATTGGCATTCAAGAAGAAATAAGGGAAGGGACTATCCTTAGCGTTAGGAACGTCCATCTTTAGAACAAAGCCGTTTAAGATTGCAAATCCCATATAGAGCAGTGGTAAAACTGTCCATACAATAGGATCAAACCACTTATATTGACGACTCTTATCAAAAATGATGGTATCAACTAGAAACCAGAGGGGTACGATATAATGGCAAAGGAAGTTTTCCAAACGGTAAAAATCTTTTGTCAAGGGAGCCAACATGAAATGATAGATGACACAGGTAATCATGATACTCATGGTGATACCACCCTTGAGCCGCAAAAGACTTGAACTTTGCCAATGGTCACCCTCACGTCGCATCTTCCATAAAAGATAACCCGTAAAAATCATCACCAAGAGGTTGGAAAGCACTGTATAGTAGAGCAACATCCCGAAACCGCCGTGCTTGGTAATTTCCAGATAAACGCCTGTAAATGCGGCTAAAAACATGAAAGCCCGACTGAAAAAAATTATTTTATTCCAAGCAGTCATGATTTAGATCTTTTTAACAAATTCTGATTTTAATTTCATAGCACCAAATCCATCAATCTTACAATCGATGTTGTGGTCACCTTCAACAATACGGATATTTTTAACACGTGTCCCTTGCTTAAGGTCTTTTGGAGCACCTTTTACCTTAAGGTCTTTGATCAAGGTTACTGTATCACCGTCAGCCAATTTATTTCCATTAGCGTCGATAGCAACAATGCCTTCTTCAACCTCAGCTTGCTCAGCAGGATTCCATTCATAAGCACACTCTGGGCAGACTAGCAAGGCTCCGTCTTCATAGACATATTCTGAATTACATTTTGGGCAATTTGGTAGATTGTTCATCTTATCTCCTTCTATTTTCATGATGGTTTGAATGTCAAATTTTCGTTAACAAAGACTATTATACCTTAAAATTAAAAATTTGACAAATTGCTAAAAAACCGACTCACCACTATCGTGGTCAATCGGTTAAAATTTCGATTAAAAATGTTTAACTGCTTCAGATTTAATTTTTTCGACAACTTCTAAAATACTTAGCCCTGTTGTGTCCAAATAGATTGCATCATCAGCCTGTTTAAGAGGAGAAGTTTCACGATGACTATCCTTATAATCACGCGCAGCAATCTCTTCTTTCAAAGTTTCCAAATCTGTTTCGATTCCCTTTGAAAGATTTTCCTTATAACGTCTTTCCGCACGTTCATCCACTGAAGCAACAAGAAAAATCTTCAATTCAGCCTTAGGCAAGACCACTGTACCAATATCTCGACCATCCATAACGATGCCACCTTGTTGGGCAATTTCTTGTTGAAGGGCTACCAATTTTTCACGAATAGCTGGAATGGCTGCAAAAGCAGATACAGCATTGGTTACTTCATTTTCACGGATTGGATTTGTCACATCAACATCTCCAACAAAAACAAGCTGTTCTCCTGTTTCAGCACGACCAAAGCTAATTGGATATTGTTCCAATAATTCAAGAAGTCGAGAAGACTCTTCTGGGCTTACCTGATTGTTTAAAGCGATGTAAGTCGCAGCACGATACATGGCACCTGTATCCAAGTAGGTATATCCAAAATCCTTAGCGATAATCTTAGCTACTGTACTCTTACCACTTGAAGCTGGACCATCAATAGCGATCTGAATTGTTTTCATCGTCACTCCTATCTTGTCTTAAGGACATCACCAGGATTTGCAAACCAAGTTCCTGAAGACATATGACCAGGGTTCAAGGCTTCAAGCTGAGCAATAGAAATGCCTGCTCTAGCTGCAATAGCTGCCTCACCTTCACCTGCAAGGACAGTAATGGTTCCCTCAGAATTTGTATGTTCCTCTGAACTACTTGAAGAAGTTGATCCTGCTTCAGAACTTGATGCTTCAACTGAACTACTTGATGACGTTGAAGAAACTTCCTCTACCTTAGGCGCAGAAGAATCATGAAAATCTTTCAAGGCTGCTGTACGATCACTTCCACCAGATGACAGGTAGATTAAAACAGCAATCATACCGACAACGATAACAAAGAAAATACAAGCCAAAATGGTTAGAATACGGTTGGCTACCACTCCTGTTCCCTTATTTCCTCTGCTTCTGCGTTCCGAACGACTTTCCTCGATGTCGTAAATATCTTCTTGCCATGGTTCCTTTTCCATACCTTACTCCTTGTTTTTTTTCTAATTTCTTATTACAATATAAATATGAAAATCACACTTATACCTGAACGATGCATTGCCTGTGGGCTATGCCAAACCTATTCTGATTTATTTGATTACCATGATAATGGTATTGTGCGTTTCTATGATGATCCTAATCTACTAGAGAGAGACATCCCAGCTAGTGAAGAGCTACTGGAAGCTGTGAAACAGTGTCCTACTCGCGCGCTCATCAAATATTAATTTGTCATCAGTGGTGTTTTGATGTTCAAATCCCACTTCCTCTAGTTTAGCATATTTTTCCAGAAAATTATAGTCTTTTGAAGGACTTATTTTTAGCAAATCTTATCTTGACTCACTCTGTTCTTTTATCAGATAGAGGGGTCTTTTTTTCGTTTCCATATAAATTTTACTGATATATTTTCCGAGAATCCCAATCGTCAATAATTGGACACCACCAAGAAATAGAATGACAGCCATCAGAGAGGTCCAACCAGAAGTTGGATTGCCCAGTACGAGAGTACGGACAACTACAAACAATGTCATCACCAAAGCCAGAAAACACGACGAAATACCAGCAACAAAAGCTAATATCAAAGGAAAATCTGAAAAATTCACAATCCCTTCAATAGAGTAGAAAAAGAGTTGTCTAAAACTCCAACTTGTCTTACCTGCCTGCCTTTCAACATTAGGGTATTCTAGATAGTGAGTACGGAAACCAACCCAGGCAAAGAGTCCTTTGGAAAAGCGATTGTATTCTGTCAATTCTAACACTGCATCCACAACTGATCTTCTCATCATCCGAAAATCACGGACACCCGATGGAAGGGCTACTGGGCTAATTTTTTGCATAAAACAATAAAAAAGATCGGCGCAGAAACTACGTAAAAAGGGCTCACCCTCTCGACTAGTTCTCCGAGTTCCCACACAGTCCAAATCCGGATTCTGATCTAGTAGTTCTTTCATCTCAAGCAAGAGTCTTGGGGGATCCTGAAGGTCTGCATCCATAACCACCACCAAATCTCCTGTTGCTTGTTGTAAACCTGCATATATGGCCGCTTCCTTCCCAAAATTTCGCGAGAAAGAGATATAATGTACTGCAGGATTTTTCTCTCGATAAACCTTTAAAACATCCAAAGTCTTATCAGTCGAACCATCATCTACAAAAATGTATTCGATTTCTGTTCCCAAATCTGGGATCAGGGCTTCAAGAGTTTGATAAAAAAGAGGAAGTACTTCCTCTTCGTTTAAACATGGGACTATGATTGAAATCATCATCTTAGTCTTCAAATCCGTTTGGATGTTGACTTTGCCAACGCCATGCGTCTTCACACATTTCTGTAATACCAAGTTCTGCTTCCCAACCGAGCTCTGCCTTTGCTCTTGCTGGGTCAGAATAGCAAGCTGCAATATCACCTGGGCGACGTTCAACGATACGGTAAGGAATTGGACGTCCGACTGCTTTTTCCATATTTTGGATAATTTCAAGAACAGAATAGCCTTTCCCTGTACCAAGGTTGTAAATGTTTAGTCCTGAACCTTTTTGAAGTTTCTTAAGGGCCGCAACATGTCCTTTTGCTAGGTCAACAACGTGGATATAGTCACGAACACCTGTTCCGTCTTCAGTATCGTAGTCGTCTCCAAAGACCTGAACTTGTTCCAACTTGCCAACTGCGACTTGTGTTACATATGGCAAGAGGTTATTTGGAATACCGTTTGGATTTTCACCCAAATCACCACTCTTATGTGCACCAATTGGGTTGAAATAACGAAGTAACACAACGTTCCATTCTGAATCAGCTTTATGGATATCTGTCAAGATTTCTTCAAGCATCAACTTAGTACGACCATAAGGGTTAGTAGCTGAAAGAGGGAAATCTTCGAGGATTGGAACTGTATGCGGATCTCCATAAACAGTTGCTGAAGAGCTGAAGATGATATTCTTACAGTTAGTCTCTTCCATAACTTTCAAGAGACTGACAGTTCCAGCAATATTGTTATCATAGTAGGCAAGTGGGATACGTGTAGATTCCCCTACAGCCTTCAAACCAGCAAAATGGATAACGCCTGTTGGTTCTTCATGTTTGAAAATATCACGAAGTGTATCTGTATCACGAATATCAGCTTCGTAAAAAGGAATTTCTACCCCAGTGATTCTTTCGACTACTTCAAGACTTTTACGGCTACTGTTTACCAAATTATCCACGACAACTACTTGGTGTCCAGCTTGGACCAGTTCGATGACGGTGTGAGTTCCGATAAAACCAGCTCCACCTGTTACCAGAATTTTTTCTTGCATTTCATTTCCTCAATTCTTGGATTATTTTTTTCATTTTACCATTTTTGATAGGGAAAGTCATTTACTTTCCTAAGACTATCGTAAAAACTAGGTAAAAGTTTTACTATTGTTTCTTTTTAATGTATCTTTCAGTCGGATAATCTGCTGGATTTAATACTCCACTTCTCCCTTGAATCATTTGAGCTAGATGATAACCGATAATAGGACCAGTCGTTAAGCCTGAAGAACCTAGACCACTTGCTGTATAAACTCCTGACAAGTTTGGAATCTGTCCGAAAAATGGAGAGAAATCACTTGTATAGGCTCGAATACCCACACGTTCACCAGATGAAATTGCATCCTTTAAACTCGGATAAAATGAACTCGCTGCCTCAGCCATTTGTTGGAGCAAATTTTTATCGACTGTAAGATCAAATCCCATGTCATTTTCGTGGGTAGCGCCTAAGGACAATTTCCCACCTGCAAAAGGAATCAAATCCCACTCCCCTTCTGGCATAACCACAGGGTAATCTTCCATGTCTTGGGCAAGCTGATAATCTCGGAGTTGTCCTTTTTGAGGACGGACATCCACAGCATAACCCAAGGGTTCTAACATGTCCCCCAACCAAGCTCCCATCGCCAAAATAACCTGATCAAACACCTCTTCGCCAATCTGGTAACCTGATGCTAAAGGTGTCAGAGTTACTTTTTCTTTGACCAGCTTGACCTGACTGGCTTCCAGCAAACGAGTCACTAAGAGTTGACCATCTACTCTCGCTCCACCAGAAGCATAGAGCAAGCGATCAAATCCCTGCAAGCCAGGGAATAATTTATTAGCTGATCCCGGATCCAGAATGGCTAATTGCCCTATCAAGGGAGATTCTTCTCTACGCTGGAGGGCTAATTCATAGAGTTCTTCCAACTTAGTTTCATCCTTTTTCAGGAGAAAGACTCCTGAGCGCTGGTAAAAGTCGATCTCCTGACCTGACTTCTCTAAATCAGCTAATAAATCCACATAAAAGTCAGCCCCCAAGCGCGCCATTTTGTACCAGGCCTTATTGCGGCGTTTGGAAAACCAAGGACTGATAATTCCTGCTGCGGCCTTGGTAGCCTGACCTTGTCCATGGTCAAAGACAGTTACTTCTAGGTCACTTTCTTTCGAGAGGTAGTAGGCAGCTGTTGCTCCCACAATTCCTGCTCCGATAATAGCAACTTTTTTCATTGTTTTCACTTTCTAACTAGATATGGTGGAAAGGATTGGTCGATGCTTGACTAGGTACAATATCGATTGTCCAGCCTTTTTCCTCTTTCCATTGAGTAAGGAGTGCTGCTATTTTTTCCACAAACAGCACTTCGATATAGTGTCCTGGATCCAGTGCCAACAAGCCATCAGACAACATATCCTGCGCAGTGTGGTAGTAAATGTCACCAGTGATATAGACATCAGCTCCCTTAGCTAAAGCATCCTTATAGAAAGACTGCCCGCTACCACCACAGATGGCCACTCTTGAAATAGACTTCTGCAAATCACTCTCTTGATAATGCACCAATCGAAGACTATCTAAACCAAAGACTTGCTTGACATGTTGGGCGAAATCCCCAAAATTCTGAGGCTGAACATTCCCAATACGTCCAATTCCACGTTCAGGACCTGTCTCCTGTAGATAAGTCGTCTCCTCAATGCCTAGCATCTGACAGAACCAGTCATTGAGACCATTTTCAACGATGTCAATATTGGTATGGCTGACATAAACTGCGATGTTATGCTTGATCAGGTCGATATAAATCTGATTTTGCGGACGGTTGGCAACCAAGTCCTTGATAGGACGGAAAATCGGCGCATGCTTGACAATAATCAAATCCACACCCTTTTCAATGGCTTCAGCCACCGTTTCTTCACGAATATCCAGAGCAACCATGACACTTTGGATA
The DNA here is from genome assembly GCF_047464615.1 of Streptococcus infantis. Lineage (GTDB taxonomy): Bacteria > Bacillota > Bacilli > Lactobacillales > Streptococcaceae > Streptococcus > Streptococcus infantis_Y. Next base: position 37,390 of record NZ_JASHBO010000013.1, on the reverse strand, counting down.
TCCTTGTCCAAAGTGCCAATTTGTAGGCCACGACTGTCTCCCTCCATGGAAAATTCCTGAGGGCAAAAGGCTTCATATGCGTTAATTACTTCACTTGCTAACATGGAGAACCTCCTTGATGGCTTGAATCTTATCTACAAGAACTTGACGTTCCTCCAAATTTTTTTCTGGGATTTGGTTAAGGGCAAACTCAAGCTTAGCAGCTTCTTTTTGCCACTTTTGGACAAAGACTGGACTGATCTCTTTGGACAAGAAAGGTCCAAAGCGAACATCACTGGCTGATAGCTTCATTTGTCCTGCTTCCACCACCAAAATCTCGTAAAACTTGCCAGCTTCTTCTAGGATGTTTTCTGCTACAATCTGAAAATTATTATCTTGTAACCAAATACGCAAGTCGTCTTCACGATTATTGGGCTGGAGAATCAACCGTTCTACATTGGCTAACTTGTCCAAGCCTTCTTCTAATATCGTAGCAATCAAGCGACCACCCATTCCAGCAATAGTGATAACAGAAACTTGCTCAGCCTCTTCGAAAGCAGCCAAACCATTGGCTAAACGAACCTGAATTTTCTCAGTCAAACCATGACTTTCAACATTTGTAACTGCAGATTGATAGGGCCCCTCTACAACTTCACCCGCGATGGCAGCTTCAATATGCCCTTTTTCAACTAATTCAATAGGTAAATAGGCATGGTCGCTACCGACGTCCAGCAAAACAGCTCCTTGGGGAACAAAAGAAGCTACTGTTTCTAATCTCTTTGAAATCATCTTCTCTCACTTTCAAAAACTCTATTTCCCTTTATTATACCATATTTTAGCTAGCAATCCTGCACCTAAAAAAGACAGCAATCATAGATTGCAGCCTTTCTTTATCTTTTAACTTGATAACGACTTGTCAGGATGAAAATCACAATAAAGACGAGCATCATAATGCCATAGACAGGTAGTGTTTGACCTGTAAGTGTTGAAATTTCAAGCAATTTTTGGATTCTTGGGAATAGAGCTGTTCCAAGGAAGCCACCAACTGACCAAATAATCAAGAGAACACGCCACAGACTAAATGGCAAGCAAGCTCTAACTACAGACATGAAACCAATCGATGCCAATAGATAATACAGAAGTGTCGAAATTTCAATGGCTGTCCAGCCTTGACTTGTTCCAAAAATTTTAATAAAGAGAACACTAAAGACTACCATCAAGGCACTTGGTAAAGCTCGAAGCATGGATTTTCTGAGGAAGTTTTGTTCCACAGGTTTGATATTTCGTTCAAAGGTTAATACAAACGGTGGGAATCCTTCCACAAACTGGTCAATCATAGTTATCTGAATCGGAATGAATGGGAAAATCAAAATCCATTCAGTACGTCCCAACAAAGCACTAGCAATACAGATAACTGCTAGCAAGAAGGAATAGATTGTCTTAATCAAGAAAATCGGAGCAATGTGGGCAATGTTATTGACCACACGACGACCTTCGAAGAGAATCTCAGGAACATCATTGAAATCTGAATTCAAGAGGACCAGATTTGCAATCTGACGAGTTGCTGGGTCTCCTTCAGCCATAACAATGGAACAGTCTGCCTCACGGAGAGCTAGGATATCATTGACACCATCCCCTGTCATTGCTGTAGTATGTCCTGCTTTTTTCAGAGTTTGGATAATCAGTTTCTTTTGATGAGGAGAGACACGTCCGAAAATCGCTGTCTCCCCAGCCATGGCAACCAACTCTTCATCAGTAATTTTCGAGCAATCTACGTAGCTGTGGTAGTCTGCAAAACCAGCTTTTTGAGCAATACTTGAAACGGTAACTGGATTATCACCAGAAATAATTTTCAAGCCCACTTCCTGAGAACGAAGATAGTCTAACGTTTCAGCAGCCCCTTCTCGGATTGGGTCTAGAATCTCAAGCAAAGCCAAGGCTTGCATATCCGATGGTTTCTGTGGCTTGTGGTGATCAAGTCTTTCTTGACTGAGGGCCAGAACCAAGACACGAGATCCTCGTTCAAGAGCTTCTCTAGCCTCAGGAACTTCAGCATCCAACAACATCTCCGGTGCGCCTAGAAAAACAGTTCCAAGACCTTCCAACTCCATTGCTCCCCATTTACGATCGCTTGAAAATGGAAGATTAGAAATCATCGGATAAGTTACTTGACCTTGAAAATGTTGACGAATAGCTTGTGCTGTTGGGTTCTTATCCTCACTGTTTGCCATATAGCTAGTTAGTATGTCAGCAATAGCATTTTGATCATAAACTTGAGTAAGAGAAAGAACAGTCTCAACCTGCATCTTACCTTGGGTGATGGTACCTGTCTTATCCAAGCAAAGCATATCCACACGCGCCAAGGTCTCAACAGAGTACATCTCCTGCACCAAGACCTTCTTCAAACCAAGCTTGATAACAGCGGTTAGAAGAGAGGTAATGGTTAAGAGGGCAATCCCCTTAGGCAACATTCCCAAAAGAGCTGTAGAGGAATTCACTACAGAAGACTTCAGTGGTAAACCTTTCAAGACCAAAGCTTCAAGCAAGAGGGCAATTCCAAATGGAATGATAATTTTTCCAGTAAAGCCTGCTAGCTGGTCTAGCGATTTCATGATACGAGAATTGATTGGTTTAACTGTCTTAGCTTCAAGCATGAGTTTAGCTGCATAGTTATCTGCTCCTACATGATGAACCTGAGCGAGGACAGAACCACTGGCAAGAAAGCTACCTGACAACATTAAGTCTTCTACTTCTTTTTGCACCAAGTCGCTCTCGCCCGTTAACATGGCTTCATTGACTTCTGCAAAGCCTTCTAATACAATCGCATCACTTGGAATTTGATCCCCTGCAGACAAGCGAATCACATCATCCAAAACAAGCTCTTCAGGGTCTAAAGCAATCTCTTGTCCATCACGAATAGTCGTAATCTTTTCTTTATTCAAGAGATTGAGTTTATCAACCATATGCTTGGCACGTAGCTCGGTTACAATTCCTGAAAAAGCATTAAAACAGATAACCGCAAAGAAAACCAGGTTGCTCCAGGCTTGAACAAAAGCGAGCGCTAATGCAATAGCAAAGTTTAAAGCATTGAAGAGAGTAAAGACATTTCGTTTTACAATCTGCCAAGTACTGGTACTAGCTGATACTTTGAAATCATTGACCTGTCCCTGTTTCTGACGTTCTTTAACTTCTGATTGGCTTAAGCCCAAAATTTTATTTTTATCCATAATCTCTATCATATCATTTTTTTTTGAATAATTCTAATTTCATATGAAGAGCAATTCCGCCTAAACAAAAAAACATTTGCTTGTCCTAGTATGATAAGGTATAATAAAAGAAAGAAAATTGAAGGAGATACCATGTTTTATACTTATCTTCGTGGGCTAGTTATGTTGATTCTCTGGTCTATCAACGGTAATGCTCATTATCATAATACGGATAAAATTCCGAGTCAAGATGAAAATTATATTCTAGTTGCGCCCCATCGTACCTGGTGGGATCCAGTTTATATGGCCTTTGCGACCAAACCGAAACAGTTTGTTTTTATGGCTAAAAAGGAACTTTTCTCTAATCGAATCTTTGGCTGGTGGATTCGCATGTGCGGTGCCTTTCCAATCGATCGTGAAAATCCTAGCGCTTCGGCTATCAAATACCCTATCAATGTTCTTAAAAAGAGCGACCGCTCTCTCATCATGTTCCCAAGTGGCAGTCGTCATTCCAACGATGTTAAAGGTGGTGTTGCTCTCATCGCTAAAATGGCAAAAGTACGTATCATGCCAGTTACCTACACTGGTCCAATGACCTTAAAAGGGCTCATTAGTCGTGAACGTGTCGACATGAACTTTGGAAATCCTATTGATATTTCTGACATCAAAAAAATGAATGATGAAGGTATTGAGATGGTTGCAGACCGCATCCAATCTGAATTCCAACGTTTAGATGAGGAAACGAAACAATGGCACAATGATAAGAAACCAAATCCACTTTGGTGGTTTATCCGTATCCCTGCCCTTATTCTAGCTATTATCGTAGCTGTTATCACCATCATTTTTAGCTTTATCGCAAGCTTTATCTGGAATCCAGACAAAATAAAAGAAAAATTAGGCTAAAGGAAACAGTGGCTTAGGAGCTATCTCCTTAAGCCTTTTTTTGAGCGGAAATCCGATTATTTTTTAAAGAAAATAACGTATTGACAAAGATTTGAAACTATAGTATACTTTTTAAGTAAGCTGATTTAGCTCAGTAGGCAGAGCGCATCCATGGTAAGGATGAGGTCGCCGGTTCGATCCCGGCAATTAGCATTGTTGATCAGTTCCTTAATAGGGAGCTGATTTTTTCTTGACATTTTATGGACCTTATAGTAGAATAGACAATGCGATGAGTCGATATGTAGCGAGAGCTACTATTGAGCATAGGAGGTCATAACGCAGGAGCGAACCTTGAGAAATTGTGTGAACCGATTTCTCACATGGAGATGCCTCTCAGGCTTTCTGGTTTTACCAGAGAGCTTTTTTTTATTTTGCTGAGTCCTACTAGGTTGCATCTTTTGTCTTTTCCTTCCGACAATAAACATCTATAACTTCACTCAGTTATATGCTTATAGGCCTTTTATTGTAACAACTTTTCTTTAAAAACAATCCTTGCTAAGATTAGCCATTAAGATACTAAAGTGACCAATGAAAGCTCCACTCACATCACTAAAAACATGGAGAATGCCGTTTTAGATGTTTTAGATTCAATATCATCAAATAGGAAAAAAAGCTTTGCCCCTCTGATACAAAAAAGACCTATCATACAAGCGATGAAGCTTGATATGATAGGCTTTTTAATATTAGATTAACGTACAGTACGGATACGCATTGTGTTTGTACGAACAGCTTCACCAAGTGGTACACCTGCAACGATAACGATATCGTCACCAGATTGTACAAGACCTGCTTCAACTGCTTTACGTTCTGCAATTTCGAACATGTCATCAGTTGATGATGGAGTTTCTGTCAACATTGGGATAACACCCCAGTTCAACATCAATCCACGTTCTGTCAATTCGTCAAATGTCAATGCCAAGATATCAGCATTTGGACGGTATTTAGAAATCAAACGTGCTGTGTGGCCAGTCTTAGTAAGAGTTACAACCAATTTGATGTCCATTGAGTTTGTAGCGTCTTTAACTGCTGAAGCCATAACTTCTGTCTTAGAGTTACGTTCAAATGAATCTGAGTTCAAACGTCCGTATTCGTTAAGAAGAGTTTGAGCGTTCTTATCGATAGTTGCCATTGTACGAACAGACTCAAGTGGGTATTTACCATTTGCTGACTCACCTGAAAGCATTGTAGCATCAGTTCCGTCGATAACAGCGTTGAATACGTCTGATACTTCTGAACGAGTTGCACGTGGTTTTTCAGTCATTGTTTCAAGCATGTTTGTTGCTGTGATAACAACTTTACCAGCAGCATTCACTTTAGTGATGATCATTTTTTGGTAAACTGGAACCATTTCAAATGGTACTTCGATACCCATGTCACCACGAGCGATCATGATACCGTCAGCAGCTTCAATGATTTCGTCCAAGTTATCGATACCTTGTTGGTTTTCGATTTTAGCGAACAATTGAACGTGACCGTTACCAGTTTCTTCACAGATTGCACGAACTTCATTCACGTCTTTTGCAGTACGTACGAATGAGATCGCGATGAAGTTGATACCTTGTTCCAAACCGAAGCGGATATCAGCGTTATCACGTTCAGCGAGAGCTGGGAAAGGAATTTTAGTGTTAGGGATGTTTACACCTTTTTGTTTAGCGATAACACCGTCGTTTTCAACTTCAACGACAAATTCACGACTTGCATCGTCTTTTTCTACAACACGAAGACCAAGTTTACCATCGTCAACCAATACTTGGCGACCAACTTCAACGTCATCATAGATGTCAAGAGCTCCAGCAACGTTCAAAGCAATCACTTCACGAGTTGATTTGATACCTTGTTTAGTTGCAACACGGATTTTTTCACCAGTTTTGTATGAGTACTCTTTAGCTTCACCTTCAAACAATTCAGTACGGATTTCTGGTCCTTTAGTGTCAAGAAGGAAACCAACTTTTTTACCTGCAAGTTTTTCTGCAAGTTTAACAGTTGCCATACGGTCACCTTGTTCTTGGTGGTCACCGTGTGAGAAGTTGAAACGGAAAGTGTTAGCTCCTGCTTCAATCAATTGAGCAATGTTTTTAGCTGAAGCTTCAACGTCAAGTTTTTCACCCCAGTACCCGTCATCACCAAATTTTTTACCACCGCGGATTTCTACCGCAGGACCCAAAGTTGCAACGATTTTTACACGTTTGTTCATGATTTTGTGACTCCTTTATATAATTCGACCTTTTATGGTCATTTTACCAGTTTAGTTAAAGTTGATTATGACAAGCTCTTGTTCAAAGCAGAAAGTTCAAGGTCAGCTTTATGAGGATTGTTAATAACAATCTTACCATCAGCTGTTAGGCTAAACAAAGCTCCTTCTTCTGCAGTTCCAAGAATTGGATTTTCAACCATTTTCTCGTTACGGATACCAACAGCGACACCACCGATTCCTTGTTTAAGAAGTTTAACAGCGTGTGCTCCCATACGTGACGCCAATACACGGTCACGAGCAGTTGGAGATCCACCACGTTGGATATGACCAAGTTCAGTTACACGAAGGTCGCTTGTATCTCCAGCTTCTTTTAGTTTTTGACCAAATTCAGCCGCTGACATAACACCTTCTGCCAAAACGATAATGTTGTGTTTCTTACCGTGTTCATATCCAGCTTTGATACTTGCTACGATGTCTTCCATCTTGAAGCCTTCTTCAGGGATGATGATTTCGTCAGCACCAGTTGCGATACCTGCCCAAAGAGCGATATCTCCAGCATTACGTCCCATAACTTCAACTACGAAAGTACGACGGTGACTTGATGAGGTATCACGAATCTTATCGATGGCATCCATTGCAGTTGTAACTGCAGTATCAAATCCGATTGTAAAATCAGTACCTACGATATCGTTATCGATTGTTCCTGGAAGTCCGATAGCAGGGAATCCATGCTCAGTCAAGCGCATAGCTCCGTGATAAGAACCGTCACCACCGATAACTACGACACCTTCGATACCGTGTTTTTTCAACTGCTCAATCCCTTTAAGTTGACCTTCGAGTTTTGCAAACTCAGGATAACGAGCAGAGTGAAGGAAAGTACCACCACGTGAAATGATGTCTCCCACTGAAGCAGCATCAAGTGGATAAATTTCGCCGGCAACCATACCTGCGTATCCATCATAGATACCAAAAACTTCCATTCCTTCTGAGATTGCTTGACGAACTACTGCACGGATGGCAGCATTCATACCAGGGGCGTCTCCACCACTAGTCAAAACAGCAATACGTTTCATTTGGTTTTGCTCCTTTTTCTTTTAACATTCTAACTGATTATACCATAATTAAAGTTAAAATTCTTTTATTTTCATTGATTTTTAACGATAAATCGTTTTCATAGTTATTTGACTTAAAGATTCCTGTAAACTAACATCTTTTGCAACAAAATAACCCGGCAAAAGGACATTTTTTTGTTCATTTTCGTAGCGAATGATAACAGGAATTTGTCCCTTATATTGTTCTAAAATATGATAAATTTCAGAATCATGTTCATGATCAGCAGCCTGAATCCAAAATCGTTCACTCACTGCTTCTTTTAGATTATTTAATACTAACTGAAGGCGACCGTCTCTTGCCTGCACTTTTCCATTAAGGTAGTAAAATCTTCCTTCATGTAAGAGATTTTTAAATTGGCGGTACTGGTCAGAAAAAACAGTAACTTCCAAATTTGATTTGCTATCACTAACTTTTAAAAAGGCCATATTTTCACCTTTTTTAGTTCTGATTACTCGGATAGACTGTATCTCAACGAGTACTGTAGCTGTCTGTCCTTCAGATAGTTCAGACAAACTCACAATTGGATAGAGGGGATTCTTTGCTAAAATCAGTAAGGGATGCGGACTGATACCGACTCCAAGCCACTCCTGTTCCTTACGAAACTTTTCGACTTGCGTAAAATCCTCACTCTCAAGCCAATTGTAGCTATTATCTGCAAATAAACTACCCAATTCTTCCACAAAAATAAATAAAGTAGGTAAGTTGGATAAGATTTTTTGGCGATTTTTTTCAAAACTATCAAATAAACCAATCTCGACTAGGGGAGTTAAAAGACTCAACTTCTGATAATTTTTAGGCAAGCGAGTGACAAAATCTTCGACACTACTAAAAGGACGATTCTCTAAAATCCAATAGGCAAAATCTCGAGGCATCCCCTTGATACTCTTAAGTCCCAAGTAGATAGTCTTGTCTGTCAATTTATCCAGATACGGAATTGTATTGATAGAGAGTGGTGTCAGTTCAAAGTCCATTTCAAGGGCATCAAGAATATAATCTCCACTGGCATAGTTGAGCATGACTTGATAAAAGATTTCTGGGTAATGTGTTTTAAAGTAAGCAAGCTGGAAGGCTAAAGCCGCATAAGCATAAGCATGCGATCGGTTGAAACCATAACCAGCAAATTTTTCCATGACAGCAAAAACCTGCTGAGCCTGCTCTGCTCCGTGGCCTTTTTCAAGGGCACCTTGAATGAAGCTCTCTTGCATTTGATGCATTTCCGCAGCATTCTTTTTCCCCATAGCCCGACGTAAAATATCGGCCTTTCCAAGACTAAAGCCAGCGTAGCGTTGGGCTACTTGCATAACCTGCTCTTGATAGAGCATGATACCATAGGAAGGAGCTAAAATATCTTCTAACACAGGATCAAGAACTGTCACCTTTTCTTTGCCATGTTTTCTAGCAACAAAGTTATCGATATAGTCGCTTGCTCCAGGTCTGTTAAGAGAAGTCGTTGCCACTACTTCTTCAAAGCTTTCAGGCTTCACGCGCTTTAATAAGCGAATAGCACCAGGTTGCTCAAACTGAAAGATTCCCTTGGTCTTCCCAACTGCAAAAAGAGCCAAAGTTCCCCTATCCTCAAGGTCAATATCCTCAATCCTTAGCTGAATTCCTTGAGTTTCAAATAAGAGCTCCTGCATTTTTTGAGCGAAAGTTAGGTTTCGAAGACCCAAGAAATCAATCTTGAGCAAGCCATTTCCTTCAACTCCATGAGCATCATACTGGGTAATGAGCATATCCTCACCATACTTGAGAGGAATATAGTCCGTTAGATTTTTGTCACTAATCACGACACCCGCAGCGTGGATGGAAGTTTGACGAGGATAGCCTTCTATATTTTTAGCAATTTCAAAAGCCTTTTGGTACTCAATCTTACCTTGAATCAGTTGTCTAAATCCTAGATTCCCTTCATAGGCGCTTGTCAAGGTATCTTTAAATCCAATTTTTTTGGTTATGGATGTCAACTCATACTCGGGAACACCATACCGTTTAAAAACATCTCTGATGGCCTGTTTAGCACCAAAGGTTGAGTAGGTGACAATCTGAGCAGCGTGAATACTACCATAACGGTCACGAACATAGCGAATAAACTCTGGACGATAGATATCGGGAATATCAATATCGATATCGGGCATGGTATAACGTTCACGATTTAAAAAGCGCTCAAAGATGAGATTCTTAGCCACAGGGTCAATACCAGTGATATCTAGAGCATAGGCCACCAGACTTCCAACTGCGGAGCCGCGTCCCATTCCCATATAATATCCCTGAGAACGACCAAAACGTAAGAGATCCCAGACAACCAAGAAATAGTCATCGAATCCCATGTCATGAATCACAGATAGTTCTTCTTCCAAGCGAACCTGATAAACTGAATCTAGTAAGCCTTTCTGTTCCAAACCCTTAATAGCTCTTTCGCGCAACTCTTCAACAGCAGGACGCTCTGGATTGAAGCGTGGAAGCTTGAGACTACTATCAATCTCATAAGTAGTTGCTCCAATCAGTTCAGATAGATTTTCTAAGGCTTGCGGAAACTTTTCTTGAAATACTTGCTCTAAACGGTCAGCAGGTAAAAACAAGCCTTGTTGCGCTTGAACATCCACCTCTCGCAAGGTCACATTTTCCTTAATCGCCTTGAGCATTTGAAGCGTTTCTAAATCCTCAGGTTCGAAAGAATTAACACGATAAAGAGGGAGAATTGGTCGAGAAAAATTCGACTGAACTGTATCTGGATAAACTCCGATATAATAGTCATGCCCTAAGTCCAAGGAATCAATTGAAGAATAATAGGGAACAATAACACAAACATCTTCTAGATAGGGAGAAAAATCAGTCCATTCCTTTTTACCTGTCATTTTTAGAGTCGAAAGCTTCATGAGATTTCGATAACCATGATTTGACAAGGCTAAAAATCGGAGGTTGACGAGTTCCTCCTTATGATGAACTGTCATCTCAAGACCTAATAAGGGCTGGATCCCTTGCTTTTGGCACTCTTTGATAAAATAATAAGCTCCATAGAGATTGTCAACATCCATGATTCCAAGTGCTGAGTAGCCGTAAGCTTTCCCTTGGTCAACATACTTCTGAATGGAAATCATACTCTCCATGAAACTATAAACCGTTTTTGTATCAAGTTGTGCAATCACTCGCTATCACCTCCCTTTTTCTTCTTATATTATACCATTTTAGAAAATAGAAAAACAATTTCTTTCTTCCCTTGTAGAAAAAGAACCACAGCTGAATTAACTGTGATTCTCACTTATCATTCTATTTCCAAGATAGGATTTGTAGCTGTCAAGTGACTGATCTTGCCACTAACACCGAAATATTCCTCAATTTTAGTATGTAATTCTAGCATTGCTTCCCGAGCTCTTGATGCCTGTTCTTCATTGATAGCTTCAATGACTAAAACAGCATCTTTGGTTTCTTCTGTTAACATGGTTCTTTGGGCTTCACGCCAGTTTAAACACCGACAAACCGCACCTTGTTCATCAAAATAAATCATTTCATCAGCTAAGGCAGGAGCATCACTTTCAGTCCCTAGTGGAAAGAAGGATTCATTCCCTTGAGCTCTTCCAAGACATAAGTCACCAACAATCTTAGCTAAATCCTCTCCCTCACAAGGAACTGCGTAAGAAAGTGAGACGCTATTATAGATATCTACCAAAGGATTTATTGGATTAAATTCTCTTCCTTGACTTACACGCTTTAATAAAGCTTCAATAGAAGAACGAGCACCTTTTTTGGTTTTGAATTTAGTGAATGCCTGACGCCATTCTTGAATCACTTCATTCTGAGTGAAATTTTCATCTGGTATAAAAGTCCGAGCTTTTTTGGTTCCTTCATCTAGTAAAGCTTTAAAATATGGATCCTCATTCTCATCAATAGTATTGTTGAGACCTTTTACCAACAATACAGAGATTTGAGCATCTGGAAATAGTTGCCAAAAATCATCTTTTACATGAACTTTCATGACCTTGCCTCCATTCTTTTTCTTTCATTCTACCACAAATTCAAAAAAAGAGTAGCATACAAGCTACTCGATAGGAACTATAATGAATTTTCACGAATCACTTCTACCTTGTATCCATCTGGATCTTTGATAAAGTAATAGTTTGGTTGAGTCCCTGGAAGTCCATTAGGTGCTGTCACTTCATAGCCTTTGTCACTATGTTCTTTGTGAAGAGCCTCAAGGTCAGGTGTGCTTAGGGCGATATGGGCAAACCCATCTCCAACCACATAAGGACCGTGATCGTAGTTATAAGTCAACTCCAACTCATAATCGTCACCTTCAAGTCCTAAATAGACAATCGTGAAGGCATGGTCTGGAAAATCTCTGCGACGCAATTTTTTAAAACCAAAAGCATCTTGATAAAATGCAATTGATTTTTCAAGATTTTCTACGCGTAAGCAAGTGTGTAGCATTTTTGAAGTCATATTTTTCTCCTTTATTTTTAAAAAGACTGGGACAATCCTGTTCCAGTCTTATCTGTTATTATTTACCAAGTTTTACTTTAGCTGCATCTGCAAGAGCTGTGAAAGCTGCTGCATCGTTAACAGCCAAGTCAGCAAGCATTTTACGGTTAACTTCGATCTCAGCCAATTTCAAACCATGCATCAATTGTGAGTATGAAAGTCCGTTCAAACGAGCTGCCGCATTGATACGTGTGATCCACAATTTACGGAAGTCACGTTTCTTTTGACGACGGTCACGGTATGCATAGTAGTAAGAGTTCATTACTTGTTCTTTTGCAGTACGGAACAAGATGTGTTTAGCTCCATAGTAACCTTTTGCTAATTTAAGAATACGTTTACGACGTTTGCGTGATACAACGCCACCTTTAACACGTGCCATTTATATTTCCTCCAAATATTTCCTAGAATAGTTTACTTACTGTCGGGCTATTATTTCAAGCGAGTAAGCATTGCTTTGATACGTTTGAAATCTCCTGAATGCACCATAGATGCTTTACGAAGATGACGACGTTGTTTTTTAGTTTTTCCGTGGAAACGGTGAGATGTGTAAGCACGGAAACGTTTAAGTCCACCAGAACCTGTACGTTTGAAACGTTTAGCTGATGCGCGGTGTGTTTTTTGTTTTGGCATGATTTTTTCTCCTTTATTTAACTTTCTGACAATTATTTTTTGTCAGTTGCTGGCGCCAATTGCATGAACATTTGGCGTCCATCCATCTTAGCACGTTGTTCGATGATTGCAATATCTTGAGTTGCTTCAGCGAACTCGGCTAAAACTTTTGCACCAATCTCTTTATGGGTGATCATACGCCCCTTAAAGCGAATGGATACCTTCACTTTGTTTCCTTTTTCAAGGAACTTGCGAGCATTGCGAAGTTTAGTTTCGAAGTCACCCTTGTCGATAACTGGGCTCAAACGAACTTCTTTCACGGTCACAACGCTTTGTTTCTTGCGTTGCTCTTTTTGTTTCTTCTGGTACTCAAATTTGAACTTGCCGTAGTCCATAATTTTTGCAACAGGAGGTTTAGCTTGAGGTTGAATGAGAACCAAGTCCACATTAGCTTCGTCCGCAAGTGCTTGCGCTTCGCTTAGTGGTTTGATACCCAATTGCTCACCTTCAAGACCGATTAAGCGAACTTCGCGTACACGAATTTCATCATTGATGAATAAGTCTTGCTTTGCTATGGTTTTCACCTCTTTTTTTAATTTAGAGAAAAACAAGAGCGGACTTGCTAACGCAAACCCGCACTACATGATTGTATTTCATTTCTGAAATTTGATCCGTAGGGGCCAGACAACGTTAGTCGCAAGGCGAGAAGTTCTCACTTCTGCTTTTCTCAACTTTTATATGATATCAAGTTTTCCCCTACTTGTCAAGATTAAAACTATCTTTTTTTAATTTTTTCTATTTTTCCGACTTGCAATCTATTGATTACGAGAATAGTAAATCTCATGTGGCTTCAAACGAGTGTTGAGTAGATCTGATACAGTCACAAAACTATATCCTTGTCCCTGTAGATACTCAATTACTTTTGGTAGTGAATTAACAGATGTTTGATGGATATCATGCATCAAAATGATAGATCCATTGCTTGCCTGACGCTGAATTTCTGTCAAAATCGCTGCTTCATTTTTACTCTTCCAATCCAAACTATCCACATCCCACATGATAAAGCTTAAATCAAGGCTATTGCGAATATCATCTGAGATTGCACCGTATGGTGGACGCATCAATTTAGAGCTTTTGCCAAGAACTTTTGTAATAGCTTCTTCTGTATCTGTGAGCTGTTTCTTGGCATCTTCCAATGACAGTTTTGTTAAAATTGGATGATTCCAGCTATGGTTTCCAACTTCATGACCTTCAGACTGCATACGTTTAAGAATCGACTCATTACCTGAAATATTTTTTCCTTGTACAAAGAAGGTTGCTTTGATCTTGTACTTGGCTAGAATATCTAAAGCTTGTGGAGTTGTCTTTCCATCTGGTCCATCATCAAAGGTAAGAGCTACTACTTTTTTATTTTTCTCAGCCTGAGCCTTCTTATAAAGTTCTGCATCCTTTTCAGTTAGATAGGACGATTGGACAACATCAAAGAAGTCTGAAATAGGCAAAGCTATTTCTTCTACATTATTGGTTGCTTTAACTGGATATAACACCAATTGACTATCTTTGTAAGCAAACTTCCAAGATGATAAATCGCTAGCTGAAAAATCGGCTATTACTTGATCTACAAGTGTTTGCTCGATCTTTTTATCAAGGAGTGTTGACTTGATATCCTCAAGAAACTTCTCTTTAGCTTTGCTAGCATCTGTAAAGAGCTGATCTAATGTAAACAGGGTTCCATCTTCCTTAAGATAAAGCTGATCTAATGAGGTATTTTCTAATTCCACAACAGTAGAATCACTCAGGTCATAGGCCTGTTTTTTTACAAGATGGCTCTCCACACCTTTGATGGAAGAAGAATCTTTTTCAGAGTAGTAAAAAATCAAATGTTCTTTACCTTCTACTTTATCCGTAATATCTTTTACAATGATATCCTGAACAGAGGTAATGACCTTGTCCCCCGTCATAGGATAGTAGGTGATGATTTCTGCCTGCCCCTTACGAAAATGCTCTTTCTGACTTCCTTGTGAATAGGAATCATCTTTTTCTTTTTTCAGTGCTTCAATTTTTTGCTCAAAAGCTTGCTTGGTCAAGACTTTATAAGCAATACCTGCACCTAATGTTAGGATTGTGAAGAATAGAAGCCCCACAATAATCCATAAATTTCTTTTCTTCTTGTCATTTGTTTTACAATTTGTTCTTTTTTTAGTCATAGTTTTATCATATCAAATCAGGCCTATAATTTCAATGATAAATAGGAAAATGTCCATTTTTTAAGAAAAGAAAGGTAAAAGAAAAGGCCTAGACTTCTCTAGGACTTTCTTTTGATTTACAAAACATATATATCTGTGTTTATTATTACCACCCAAGATAACCATTTACCCTATCAAGGCCTTCACCACCAAACCCATTAGCCTTATCCCATTCTGATACCGATTTATTATGCGCTTTCATATCATCTCTTGTGATTTCAGTATAACTATTTGATGATGACGCAGGCGTATAGGTTGATGCTGCTGGTTCTTCATATGCAGGTTCAGAATAAGTTGAAGTTGGCTCTTCATACGTTGATATATTGGTATCAGATGTATATGATGACGTAGATGGTTCGTAGACAGGTCCACTAGTTTGCTTGTCTTCTGTAGTAGAAGTTGATGATGAAGCTGATGTACTAGTAGAAGAAGCCTTCTCAGTTTCAGAAGATTGGCTAGTTTTTTCTTGAGAGCTAGTAGATGTATCCTTGCTTACATCCTTTGTTTTTTGTGATGATGCATCCTTAGTTTTCGATTCATTCACAATGGTAGCTTCTTTATTGTCAGATGCTCCTAAAAAGGAAAACACTACAAGTATCAGAAGTATAAGAGCACCAATAAGACCATAGGTCATTTTCTTGTGCTTGTTGATTATTTTTTGTAGTTTTGTATACATGGTTCACCTCATAGGTTTAGTCATTAGTTTTAATATATCAAAGAATCTTGAATTCGTCAACCATGCCAAATATTTTTGAAAGGTGCGTGAATTTTTGATCTTATTGTATATCGAATATAGAATAGTACACTGTCGCTTCTAAAACATTACTAAAAATTATTTTGACTTTACTAATCTCTCTGTTTATATTTTATTTCATACTCTTCGAAAATCAAATTCAAACCACGTCAGCGTCGCCTTACCGTACTCAAGTACAGCTTGCGGCTAGCTTCCTAGTTTGCTCTTTGATTTTCATTGAGTATCAATCCACTATACTATACATCGTAACTTCTAAAACATTGCTAGAAATTGTTTTGATTTCCCTAGACAATTTGTTCAGATTTTATTTCATTACATTGCACTTTGATATCTATGTTTTTTACTCACATAAAAACACCCCAAAAGTTAGATTTTTGGCTCTAACTTTCAGGGTGCAATTCAGATTTCTATATAACTTATTTTGTTTAGAAACGAATGATTTCTCTTGTTTTTTCATATGAGGAAACAAAGCGGTTTGTTACACCTGGCTCAGCAACTTCCAAAGCTTGGGAAATCTTTTCGAAAGATGCTTGATAATCAAAGGCATTTTCAAAGATTTCTAAAGATTCATGGAAGGCTTGTTGAATCCCTTCATCAAATGATCTGTAGCGGTTAGAATATTGAAGCAATTGCTCTGTCAAGGTTGCATATTGCACAATACTGTAAGTTTCTGTTTCCAAAACTTCCATATCATGTGATGCAATTTCTAGGATACGATTAACAGACTCAATGTTGACTTGCGACTGTTCTAACTCTGCCATCAAGTCTTCGGTACTGTGGCTAGCTGCAAAGAACAATTTCAAGAAGCTCTGTGGTATTCCTGGAAGATTTCTCTTTTCCATGTAGCGCTTGATTGTGTGGAGACGATTTACATAAACATTTGCCTTTTGACGAGCATTAACATCATCTTTTTCAATCTGTACTAAACGTTCGCTCACTGAAACTTGATCATCTTCAATTTCTTTTAATGTAGCTTGAACATTTTCTAAACGTTCTTCCAATACAGAGTAAGCTTCTGAATATTCCTCTTGTTCTGAAGTCAAATCGCTAACTGTAACTTCTAGGGAATCCAAATCCACTTGAAGACGACGGACGTGATTTACATCACTCTCAGACATCAAGTAAGTTTTGCTCAAACGCTCGATATCTTTCACTAAGACTTGATTATTGTCTTTTAAGTGGTCAAGATAGGTTGGAAGTGTTGACAACAAGTTTTCAACAACCTTTTGAGAAGCAATCTCTCGTGTGAAAATACTATAGAGAGCATTGATTTCTTCTTGAATCTGATTATTTTCATATTCAGCATTGTCCAATTCCAATTTTTTAATATTTTCTTGGTTATTTTTCAAAGCTTCATACAATAACTGTAAACGTGATTCAATGTCAGTTTCTACAAAGTGATAGTTGGCATCAAGCAACTTACGATAGCCAGCCTCTAGATCTTCAAGTTGATCAGGGAGTTCTGTCGTTAGTTTAGTAACAATTGCTGGAATTCTCTCTACGATATGCGTCAAAGCGAGGATATGATTTTCAGCATTATCCAGAATTCCTGCTGCTTCAACTGGATCTCCTGAAGAGTTTAGCGTCACAAATTGAGAAAATTCTGATTGGATGTTCTCCAATTGTTTTTCAATTTCAGGAAGTGCTTGACCATATTTCTCAGAGTCTTCTGCGACTGTTTTCTGCAGGCTTTCAAATAAATCTAAAGCATGCAAGACACGACCACTATTTTTTGATTCTTGTTTTTCTAGATCTGCCAAAGCATTTCGAATGGAAGCAATATCTTCTTCGATAAGGGTAATCTGGCTTTCAATTTGATCAATTTTGTGTTGAGCTTTCAAGAAGCGAAATGAATTATTGTACCCTTCTGCTTCAAACAGATTATTCTCAATATCCGCAAATGAGTTGAGGGATAGGTCTACCCATTTTTGATTCCACTCTCTAAATGCAATCTGACTTTGACCAATCAGATGCATATTCTTAACAGCTTCTACTTCATCGTTAACTGGAAGGTTATACAACTCTTCCTTTCTTCCTTCTAGTACTGCGAGCCTCTTTTCATTTCGTTTGCGTAACAAAATCGCTACAACATAAGCAATGATCAGAAGAGTCGCGATTACAATCATAATAATAATCAACAGATTATCAGACATATCAAACTCCTTTTTATACTTGAAACAATTGTAATGATTATATCATATTTTTCAAACCATGGGAACTATTTCCAAATTTTTTTAAACGTCAAGCGTACTGTAAACAGCATTTTCTTCAATAAATTCTCGACGTGGTTCTACACGGTCACCCATGAGCATATCAAAGATTTTATCTGCTTCTGCAGCATCATCAACTGATACACGCGCCATGAGACGATGTTCTGGGTTCATAGTTGTTTCCCAAAGTTGATGGTCATCCATTTCTCCAAGACCTTTATAACGCTGAATAGTTGGTTTTGAACGTCCTTCACTATAGCGAGCCAAGGCTTCCTGTAAACGGATTTCTTGATCTGCTCCAGGTTGGATGTATTCTTTAATTTCACTGCCGACCTTAACACCGTAAATTGGTGGTTGAGCGATATAAACATAACCTGCTTCTAAAACGGGTTTCATATAACGATAAATCAAGGTTAACAAGAGGGTACGGATGTGAGCTCCATCGACATCGGCATCCGTCATGATAACGAGTTTTTGGTAACGTGCCTTGCTGACATCGAACTCAGCCCCAAAGCCTGTTCCCATAGCTGTGAAAAGGCTACGGATTTCTTCATTGGCAAGGATTTTATCCATGCTGGCCTTTTCAACGTTGAGGATTTTACCGCGAATTGGTAAAATCGCTTGGAATTCACGGTCACGACCAGACTTTGCAGAACCTCCCGCTGAATCTCCTTCGACGATGAAAAGTTCAGTTTCAGCTGGATTGTTTGAGGAACAGTCTGCTAATTTCCCTGGAAGGTTTGAAATCTCTAAACCTGACTTCTTACGAGTAACTTCACGCGCACGCTTGGCTGCTACACGCGCCTTAGCTGCCAAAATCCCTTTTTCAACAATCCGCTTAGCAATCTGTGGATTTTCCATTAGGAAGTCTGAAAATGCTTCACTAAAGAGGCGATTAGTAATCTTGACAACTTCACTATTTCCAAGTTTAGTTTTCGTTTGTCCTTCAAACTGAGGATTTGGATGTTTCACAGAGATAACGGCAGTCAATCCTTCACGGACATCCTCACCCGTTAGATTATCTTCATTGTCTTTGAGGAGTTTGTTTTTACGAGCGTAGTCATTGATGACACGAGTTAGGGCTGTACGGAAACCTTGTTCATGTGTTCCACCCTCATGTGTATGAATGTTATTGGCAAAACTCATGACATTTTCATGGTAGCCAGTTGTGTACTGCATGGCTACTTCAACTGTGATGTCATCCATTTCTCCATCAGTGTAGATTGGATTTTCAAAAATGACATCCTTGTTTTCATTGATAAACTCAACGTAACTCGCAATCCCACCTTCGTAATGGTAGTGTTTTGTTTGTTCAAGTCCCTCACGTTTGTCAGTGATGGAGATTTGAAGGCCACGGTTCAAAAAGGCTAGCTCCTGAATCCGCTTGTTTAATTTATCAAAATCAAAAGTTGTTGTTTCTGTAAAAATCTCTGGATCTGGCGTGAAGTGTACTGTTGTACCTGTTTTATCTGTATCTCCAATCACCTCAAGGTCAGCAACAACATGTCCACGATGGTATTCTTGGTAATGAATCTTTCCGTTTTTATGAACACGAACATCCAACTGAGTTGAGAGGGCATTTACAACCGATGAACCTACACCGTGGAGTCCACCAGAAACCTTGTATCCGCCACCGCCAAATTTACCTCCAGCGTGAAGAACGGTAAAGACAGTTTCAACGGCAGGACGGCCTGTCTTTTCTTGAATATCAACAGGGATACCACGTCCATCATCAACAACCGTGATAGAGTCATCTGGCTCAATAAAGACCTGAATATGACTAGCAAATCCCGCCAAGGCCTCATCGATAGAGTTATCAACGATTTCCCAGACTAGGTGGTGAAGACCTTCTTTTGAAGTCGATCCGATATACATTCCAGGACGCATACGAACGGCTTCCAGACCTTCCAAAACTTGAATCTGACTGGCATCATAATCCTGTGCCTGTTGGTTTTTGATTTCTTCTGTCATTTTTTCCCTTTTTCTTTTTTTCCTTTTTCTTACATGTCTAATACTTGTCTCAATGTCACGATATTTTTAAAGAGATGCGTCGCTAAGCCTGCTGCTTGTCCAGCTTCAATGTCTATAGGTCGATCACCAATAACGATACCAGAACTAATCTTATACTTATCTCGCAAATAGATCATAGACTCTGGATTTGGTTTTCTCTTGAAACCAGAACTAGCTGTTACTACTTCTGTAAAATAGCCAGCAATACCTGTCTTTTCAAGAATATCCAAAACTTGGTCATTGCGATGCGAAACTAAAAAGTTCCGTCCTCCCTGGTCTGAGATTTCCTCCAATAAAGCAGGTACTCCCTCAAACAAGGCAGGATGCTCAAGCTCTCGCGCTTCATTTTCCTTGTATTTTTCTAAAAAATGCTCTATTGTTGGGGCAAATTGGTCAATCGCAAAAGCGGTTGACACTTTTAAGGCATTGTAAACTTTATCATGTTCTTCTTCGATTCCAAATTGAGCTAATGTTTCCACAAAAGCCGCGGTCGAAGTCTCATAATTATCAAGTAAAGTTCCACCTAAATCCCAGATGTAATCGTGATATTTCATACCCTTCATTATAGCATTTTTTTATCAAAAAAGCGACGATTTCCTTCTATTTTAACAGTAAAAAACGAGAAGAATCCCCTAATTGATAGATTCCTCT
Source organism: Streptococcus infantis (assembly GCF_047464615.1). GTDB lineage: Bacteria > Bacillota > Bacilli > Lactobacillales > Streptococcaceae > Streptococcus > Streptococcus infantis_Y. The sequence goes on along the minus strand of NZ_JASHBO010000013.1, from coordinate 17,003 downwards.
CGTTTTAGTTAATCTATTCCAAACACATCACGATAGAGCATGGCTTCTCTCAAAGCATTTGCATCTCCACCAAGTTGTTCTACTAGGTTATAAGCAAAGTCAAGGGCAGTTGCTGGACCGCGACTGGTAGTCAACTGACCATCGACAACTACTGTTTCCTTGCGATAGTGACCATCAGTAATTTGCTCTTGGACACCATCATAGCAGGTGAACTCTTTGTCCTTGAGGAGACCGGCTCTATTCAGTACAATTGGTGCTGCACAAATGGCTGCTACTTTTTTACCAACTTGCTCAAATTTTTGAAGTTCAGCAATCAATTGCTCATTATCACGCAAGTGAGCTGAACCTGGCATACCTCCTGGTAAGACAATCATGTCGTACTCAGATAAATCACCATCAAACACACGATCTGCTTGTACTTGGATGTCATGTGATCCCGTCACTCGGGCTTCAAAACCAACCATATGACAAGCAATATTGGCACGACGTAATACGTCCACAACTGTTAGGGCTTCGATTTCTTCAAAGCCATCTGCTAAGATAACTGCTACTTTAGCCATGATTTACTCCTTATTTAACTTTTTTCAATACAACTTTCTTCCGTTTAAATCTTGTTTTACCGCTCTTTTCTTCGGCTAGATGCGTTTGATAACTCATCGATAGAAGCAAACCAACACCAATCAGATTACTGATAATGGCTGATCCCCCTTGGGAAATGAATGGCAGAGGAATCCCTGTCAAAGGAAGGAGACCTGTCACTGCACCGATATTTTCAAAGATATGGAACAAGAGCATCATAATAAATCCAGTTGAAATGTAGGTATAAAATTGATTATTAGACTTCAGAGTGATTTTTAACATTCGATAGATAAGTAGGAGATAAAGTGTAATTACAAGGACAGAACCAATAAAACCAAAATCTTCTGCAATGACAGTAAAAATCATATCACTCTCACGAACGGGAATAAGGAGATTAGATACATTAAATCCTTGACCAAATAATCCTCCACTTCCGATGGCGATTTGCCCTTGGGCCTGTTGATAGGTGGTCGTTTGTGCATAATCAAAGGGATTGAGCCAAGCAAGGATGCGGTTGATCTGATAGGTTGGCATCCCGATCTGATGCATGAAAGCACGCCCATCTTTTGTGATGAAAATTGCCAAAAATCCTGCAATTCCTGATACAACTGTCGCAAAAATTGGAATGATAATTTTCCATGATACCCCAGAAAGCAAGACGAGTCCAGCAAAGATTGCGACAAAGACCAAGGCCGTTCCTAAGTCACTCTGCAGGGCCAGTAAACCTAAGACTGGTAGCGTGAAGATAATCATCCACAGTATCAAGAGGAAATCTAAAGGAATAGTTCGTTCACTTTCCTTGTGTTTCTGTGTGAATTGAACAATGACCCGAGCCAAGATCAGAATATAGGAAATTTTCATAAATTCAGAAGGCTGGAAAAGTGTCACTCCACCAATTGATACCCAGTTTTTCGCACCAGTTGCAGCTACTAAACTCGGGTTGTAGAAGACCAAAGGCAAGACCATGAGGACTAGACCTAGGGCGTAAAGATAGGGAGTCGCCTGCCATAAAAATTTTGTATTAAAGAACATGACTACAAAGCTGATAACAATTCCCAATACGATCCAAGCTAGTTGCTGACCGAGAATAGGCCAGATATTATGTGGATAGTCATGACTGACAGCAATGTAAATAGCTACCACTCCAATCACCAGCAAACAGAATACTGGTAGAATCAAACTATAATCGACTCGAGAGTCGAGAGAACGTTTCATAAAGGTCTCCTTCATTCTTTCAGATGTTTATTTCAATGTTTGTGTAAAAATTCTTGAACTTTTGAGAATACTTGCTCTTTGCCAACTTCTCTCACTCGACTAGTCTGTGACAAGGCCTTGCCAATCTGCTTTCCATATCGCTTGCTTGTCATTCGACTATCCAAGATAAGGACAGAGGAGCGTTGTCCAAGACGGCGCATGGTTCTACCTATCGCTTGTTTGAGGCGAATAATAGCCATTGGCAGTTGATAGTCGTAGAAAGGATTTTTCCCTTCAAGACGCAGTTCCTGATTCATTTTTTTCGTAAAGGGATCTTCTGGATTTTGGAAGGGCAAGCGTGTCACCACTTCAATCACTCGAGGGTGAGTCGCAAAATCAACTCCCTCCCAAAAACTTCCTGTCCCTAGCAAGAGTTGAGAGTCTCCTCTTTCAAACCGTTTCTTGAGTTGAGAAGGATCTCCGTTTTTATATTGGGCTAAATGAGAAAGAGATAAAGAATCTGATACCTGCAACAAAAGGTCTTTTGAAGTGAATAAAACAAGCATGGGTTCTTCAAGATAAGACAAATCTTCCAGCACTTCTACAAGAGCATGAGCATAGTCTTCTTGAGAGGTTTCAGTCACCAATGGAAAATCCTTGACGACCAAAATTTCTTGATTTTCTTGAAAATTCTCATCCAGTCTGTCAAAGGCCGCATGCGAGAATCCCATTAGTTCTGGTAAAGTTACTCTGCTACTAATTTCCAAAGTTGCAGAGACAGCTAAGAGTTGACAACTCTCTGGAAAGATTTCCGAAAAGAGCAGACGTTGATTGCGACTGGAAGAAATGACAACCTTCTTGCTAGACAAGTCTGAGGCTGATAGCCAAAATTCTCCATCAGTGCAGAAAAATCGCTGACAATCCTGAAAACCTTGAACTACTAGCTCAGAAAAATCCTGTTGGAGTTGTGCCATTGTTGTCGCAGGGCACATTCTTCGTTTGCCTGATAGGAACTGGTCCATCAAATGACAAAGCTCAAAGCGAATACTCTCCATCAAGCGTCTCTGAAGCGTCCCTTCTTCTCGAACTAGAGCTTGATCTAGCTGGTCTATTATGTCATTTAAAACGAAACTCTTTTGTAAAAGACTTTCCAAAGTTAATAAGATCTTCTGGGCCTCATCCAAAATCAAGAGACGGCCCTCTAGTAGACTGGGATCATCTTCAAGTCGGGTAACGAGATAAGCATGATTTGTCACAAGTAGCTGGCAAGAGCGAGCTTTTTTCTGCCCCCGTCTCCAAAAATCCTCTAACCAAAAGAGAGAAGCTTTGGGAAGATTACCATCATGCACCAAGTTTGGTAAAAACTGCTGGTAGCGATAAAGCTGTCCAATCTCATCCAAATCTCCAGTTTCCGTTTCAGTTAACCAAACCAGGAGTTGCATTTTAAATCGAGTGTACAAACGATTGGATTCTTCTTCCTCTAGCGCTGCATGAAAGGCATCTAGTTTTAGATAATTCTGTGGTCCTTTAAGATTATGAATCGAAAGGTGAAAGACCTCTTCCAATCTACGAGCCTCTTCTTGCATCACTTGATTTTGTAGAACTTTAGTAGGAACACTGAGAAGGATTCCTTTTTCGTTTTCTAGTGATAAAGCGGGTAACAAATAGCCGTAGGTTTTCCCAATTCCAGTCTGAGCTTGCACAAAAGCAATTTTCTCATTCTGTAGAAAATCTTGAACTTTTTGAGAAAAGCTAGCTTGTGGAGCTCTATCTTCCAAATCCAACAAGGCAATATTGGTTTGGAAATCTTTAGATAGTTTACGTGGAGAAAGGGCTGGTTTTTCTTTTCTTAAAAATAAACCTTGCACTTCTACCAGGTCATGTTCAACTAGGATGGACTGCTTCTGATAAACTTCTTCAATAACTAGATAAGACTCATATAATAAACCATCTGACAAACTTAACAAGCGCTCCAATAAGCCTTTTGGCAGTTGAAACATTTTTTGTCGCATACAGAGAAAGAGTTCTGCTGTTGCTTGGGCATCTGATAGGGCAGTATGGGCTTTTTCTAGTGAAATACCCAACTCTTGACAGAGAATCCCCAGATTATACTTTTCAAGCTGAGGATAAAACACCTGAGTCAACTCGACTGTATCGATACGGGGAGTGCGCAATTCATAGCCCTCAAAAAAGAGAAATTCTGCCAACAAATTAGCATCGAACTGGACATTGTGTGCAACAAAAACACCGTCCTTGACCAAGTCAAAAATTTTTCCAGCCACCTGAGAAAACTCTGGTGCCTCTGCCAGTCGCTGATCGGTCAAACCCGTTAATTCTTTGATATGAGAATCCAAAGGTTCGTGGGGATTGACATCCGTGGCATATTGGTCAACAATCTCGCCATTTTCAATGACCACGATTCCTACTTGGATAATTTTTGCCTTGCTTCCGGTACTGGTCGCCTCTAAATCCACGACAACGTACCGATCATTTCTAAAATTCATCATTAAAAATTATATCAAAATTTGCACCATTTGACACCCCTGAACTTTATTGGAAGGGTCAAGTTTCTTGCAAGTTTTTTCAAAAAATGATTGAATAGAAGTGTAGAAAAGGAGGGACATCATGAACCCATTAGATTTGTTTAACCAAGTAAAAGAGCTAATCGAGAAAAAAGATTTGGCTGCCGCAAAAACCTTTGTCGAAGAAAATAAGGTCCAACTCGGTGAGTATCTTAACCAAGCACAAGCTTTGGTTTCAGGTTCAGAAGGACTTGACGGACTTGTAAATAAGGTCAAAGGCCTCTTCTAATAGTCAAAAGGCACCTGAAAACCTCAGGTGTCTTTTTGTATTTTCTTCATAAAGGCTGGGATATGTTGACTGATCGTGGTTGGCAGAACTACAAAATTGTCCTCAGCCAGTTCTTGGGCAATTGCTGAATGTAAATAGGTTGCTACCGTCACTCTTTCGTAAAGACTAACTTGAGGAAATTGCCCTGTAAAACCAGCGATCATCCCCGCCAGAGTATCACCCATTCCCCCAGTTGCCTGATAGGGGCCACCGACACTCAGCTGATAACAATCAACTTGTCCAGCTTGCCAGATTCGAGTAGCTGGACCTTTTTGAACCAAAATCGTTCCTGAAGGAAATCTCTTCAAAGCCTCTCTTGTTTCCTCAGCTCCTTGAGAAGTCAATTCTAAGCCTGACAAGACTTGCCATTCCCTTTGATGAGGAGTTAAAACAAGCTGAGCTTTAGGAAATTTCATTCCCGTCTTAGCAAAAATGGATAAGGCTCCGCCATCCAGTATGAGAGTCTGGTCTTGATTTAAATGATGAAAGACTGTTTGGAGAAGCTGTTCTCCACGCTCATCATCCACTAACCCAGGTCCAACCAAGACAATACTAGCCTTCTGCAACTGTTGCTCAAGCAATTGCTTATCGTCAAGAGCAAAAGCCATAGCCTCAGGCAAATGGCTATGTAGCGCTGGAATATTCTCTTTATCCGTAGCTACTGTAACCAATCCTGCGCCACTTCTAACAGCCCCTAAGGCAGCCATAATAATGGCTCCCCCATAAGGATACATTCCCCCAATCAAGAGAAGACGCCCGTAGTCTCCCTTATGACTAGAACGAGGACGCTCAATGATAACTTTTTTCAGTAGAGCTTGATCAATCTTTTTCATACACTACTCCTTCAACTTATCCTTACCATGTAGTACTTGATTAACCTTAGTATTCCAAGCCTGTAACCCTTCTCCTTCATAGTCTAGGTAAGTCACTCTATCTTGTAATTGACTAGAAATCAAACCTTCAAAACAAGCCTTATCTTTTGACGGGATGATACACAAATGAAGTAAGGTATCCAAATCTAAACTATCTCTTACCTTCGCAACATGATAGCCATCAAACATATAACCTGGCGCTTGAATTAATTCTTCATACAGAAAATGAAAACTAACGCCAGGAATGAACTTTTCTTGCAATTCCTCTTCAGAAGGTGCCCGTCCTAACAAACGCTCCATAGCGAGTCGGTAACCCGAAGTCGTATTAGACCATCCGAACATGATATAGTCAAAATAGTCTGCTGGATCAGAAGCTGCATTACGACTATCTGTAACTAGCTCAGCCCCACTTTTACCAAATACTTTTACCGCCGACATGAGTTTCCCAGTCTGAAAAATAGCCTGAGCCACCTCAACTGTACAAGTATGACTACAATAATTTGAAGTAACCAACTTCCTCTGGATATCATAGGTAGAAGCTACAAGGCGATGACTTGGTCTGTAGGGAGGAAAAAAGCTATGCTCTTGCAAGTAATCATGAATTTGTATATTTAATTCATGATTCTCACATTCCACAATGGTCTGACGATGATGGTCCTGTTCGTAAGCAATAAACTTTGCTAGCTTCTCCAATTCCCATTCTTTAATCTGAGGATAGTTTTCAAGAGCAAATTGATACATCCCATCCCACTGGAGACTAAAATCTGCATTACAAACTTTTACAATCATCTAATCACCTCTACTTCATTATACTACAAAGTAGATAGAAAGAAGCTTCAATTGACAGAACCGTCCTTACAATAGATAAAAAAGGTAGAAATATTGCTATTCAACCTTTTGGTTTAACTGCTACTCTGATGATTCATTTTAGCAACCTATAAACCTAGTTTTTATCCAAGCTACGCAATGCCGCCTGATAAGTTTGCTCCATCAGCATGGTAATGGTCATAGGTCCAACCCCACCAGGTACAGGTGTGATATGGCTAGCGATTGGTGCAACAGCATCATAGTCAACATCTCCACAGAGCTTGCCGTTTTCATCACGGTTCATCCCCACATCAATGACAACTGCTCCAGGCTTGACAAAGTCAGTAGTCACAAACTTGGCACGACCAATTGCTACGACAAGAATATCCGCCTTAGAAGCTACCTTGGCCAGATTGTGTGTTCGTGAGTGGGTCAAGGTTACAGTTGCATTTTTTGCCAATAAAAGCTGAGCCATTGGCTTACCGACAATATTAGAACGACCAATGACAACTGCATTTTTACCTTCTAAGTCAATCCCATACTCATGAAACATTTCCATAATACCAGCAGGAGTTGAAGGAATCATAACTGGGTGACCAGACCAAAGGCGTCCCATGTTGAGCGGATGAAAACCATCCACATCCTTTTCTGGATCAATGGCTAGTAGAACAGCCTCTTCATCGATGTGTTTTGGTAAAGGCAATTGAACCAAAATCCCATGCCAAGCTGGATCTTGATTGTATTTGGCAATCAAATCCAACAATTCCTCTTGGGTAATTGTTTCAGGAACTCGCACAACTTCACTCTGGAATCCTGCTGCAATAGCTGAACGTTCCTTGTTACGAACGTAAACTTGGCTGGCAGGATTGTCCCCAACCAAAATAACAACCAAACCAGGAACCAATCCTGTTTCTTCTTTCAATCTCGCAGTCTTTTCTGCCAACTGCCCTTGTAACTTGGCTGCTAGAGCCTTTCCATCGATAATCTGTGTCATGTATTTTCTCTTTTCTAACAAATATCCTCTATTATAACAAAAAAACGCTCGACCTTCTAACACTTCTTACCTAAGATACCCTATAGTCTGAGACTATAAGAAAAAGCCCACTTGGAGCTTCTCATGATATTTTACAAAACCTTACTCAAGAAATCCTTGGTTCTTTGTTCCTGTGTTTGTTCAAAGACTTGCTCTGGCGTTCCGTCTTCGACAACAACTCCATCCGCCATAAAGATAACACGGTCTGCTACCTCACGCGCAAAGCCCATTTCATGCGTCACAATCACCATGGTCATCCCTGACTTGGCAAGGTCTTGCATAACAGCTAGAACTTCTCCAACCATTTCTGGGTCTAGGGCAGAAGTCGGCTCATCAAAGAGTAGTACATCTGGTTCCATGGCAAGACCACGCGCGATAGCAATACGTTGTTGCTGACCTCCGGACAAGCTTTGTGGATAGGCATCTGCCTTATCTGGTAAACCAACCTTTTCCAAGAGCTCATGCGCTCTCTTCTCAGCAACTTCCTTACTTTCCCCTTTGGTCTTGATAGGAGAAAGCGTGATGTTATCCTTCACTGTCATATTGGGGAAGAGATTGAACTGTTGGAAAACCATTCCCATCTTTTCACGCATGGCAAAGAGGTCGTTTTTCTTATCTGTAATGTCTACTCCTTCAAAGATAACCTTTCCTTTTGTCGCTTCTTCGAGGAGATTCATAGAGCGAAGGAGGGTTGACTTACCGCTACCAGACGGTCCGATAATCACCACAACTTCCCCTTTTTTGATTTCAAGATCAATTCCTTTTAAAACTTCATTCTTCCCAAAGTTTTTATGAAGGTTTTCAATTTTTATAAGCGTTTCAGTCATTATTTTTTCTCTCCTTGTCCCATACGATTTTCAAAAGCTTTCAAGGCTAGTGTCAAAATAGAGGTCATAATCAAGTAGTAAAAGGCTGCAAATAAGAGTGGAGTTAAAGGCAAGTAGGTGGTTGTCGACACCGTAGTAGCTCCATTCCACAATTCCATGACACCGATTGCTGACAAGAGTGAACTATCCTTGATAATGGTAATAAACTCATTCCCCAAGGCTGGCAAGATATTCTTGATAGCCTGTGGCAAGATGACATAGCGCATGGCATTTTTAGGACGAATCCCTAGAGAGTAAGCCGCCTCTAATTGACCTTTAGGTACTGCATTGATACCAGCACGAACTGTTTCTGATACATAGGCACCACTATTCATAGAGATAATGATAATCCCTGGAATCAAACGTGAAAAATCAACTCCCAAAACTCCAATCTGAATTGTCGGAGCATTGATATGCATAAGAGCAAAGGCGATCATGATTTGTACCATCATAGGCGTTCCACGGAAAATCCAGATATAAAGATTGGCAATCCATGCTAGAGGTTTGATTTTTGAACGTTGAGCAAAAGCCAAGACTACCCCTAAAATTGTCCCCAAAAAGACAACTAAAACAGAGATCAAGACTGTTACAAGAGCACCATAGTTAAAATATGGCAGATATTTAGGTAAAAAAGAAAAATTCATAAATCCACTACTTTCTAATTTCTAACTTAAAACTTGTATGAGTATAACATGTTTTGAATAAAAATTCAATATTTTTCCTTTTATTTTCAATAAAATTTCAAAGAAAACAGAAATAGCGAGAAATCTTAGTTTTTTCTAGTCAAGTAGATACTCTTTATGGTAAAATAGTAACGATAAGAAATGGAGGAGAATCAAAATGGAATCACATTTGGTTAGAATCATCAACCGCCTAGAAGCAATGACAAAAGATGGTGGTAACTTAAAACGTAACTTTGAGCGCGAGGGAGTTGTTGTAGCTGAAGTTGCTTTTAACCATGATGAAGAAAATGGCCCAATCTTTACACTTCGTGATGTTGAAGCTCGTGAAACATATACTTTTGACAGCATCGACTTGATTGCGATGGAAATTTACGAACTTCTATACTAATAATAGATATACAGAGGTTGGGACAAAAGATCCCGACCTCACTTTTTATTAGCAATCAAACTTTGACGCGGTAGCTGATTGGACTTTTTGTTCGTCTTTTAGACTCCCAAAACTCCTAATCATCTTCGCGGGGCTGGGACTACGAAATCGAGACTTTGTCTATCGATTTCTGTCCCACCCAACGAGAATCCTTTTTGTATGACAAATAGGATTTTTTTCTTATACTCAAGACTTAACTATATTTAAGCGAACTCAATGAAAATTCAAAAATCAGCTAGAAGTAGCTCTTAATTTTACTTTTAAATTAGAAAAAAACTGATGCGCGATCCGTAAAGAGACTAACTCAAGTGATGCTGACCTAGTTTATAAGATTTCAAAAACATTAGCACTCTATTACCAAAAGTGCTAATACCTAATCTTTTTACTTGAATTGCCCAATAATCATGATATAATTAAATTATATACTTGTTTGACTATTTTTGACCTTTTAGATTTAGTCAAGACTAAGAAAGAAATGAGGTGGCGGTATGCTCTGTCAAAACTGTAAAATCAATGACTCAACGATTCATCTTTATACCAATCTCAATGGACAACAAAAGCAAATCGACCTTTGTCAAAATTGCTACAAAATTATCAAAACAGATCCTAACAATAGCTTGTTCAAGGGCATTACAGATTTAAACAACCGTGATTTTGATCCCTTTGGAGACTTCTTTAACGATCTCAACAACTTTAGACCTTCTTCTGATAACAACAATATCCCCCCAACTCAGTCAGGGGGTGGATACGGTGGAAATGGTGGCTATGGTGCCCAAAATCGTGGTCCTGCCCAAACCCCACCGCCAATCCAGGAAAAAGGACTCTTGGATGAATATGGTATCAATGTCACTGAGATTGCCCGTCGTGGAAATATTGACCCTGTAATTGGCCGTGACGAAGAGATTATCCGTGTCATTGAAATCCTCAACCGCAGAACAAAAAACAACCCTGTCCTCATCGGTGAGCCCGGTGTTGGTAAGACAGCTGTTGTCGAAGGTTTAGCTCAGAAAATTGTTGACGGTGATGTTCCCCATAAGCTTCAAGGGAAAGAAGTCATTCGCTTAGATGTCGTTAGTCTAGTTCAAGGTACAGGTATCCGTGGTCAGTTTGAAGAACGCATGCAAAAACTCATGGAAGAAATTCGTGAGCGCGAGGATGTTATTCTCTTCATTGACGAAATTCACGAAATCGTCGGTGCTGGTTCTGCTGGAGAAGGGAATATGGATGCAGGAAATATTCTAAAACCAGCTCTTGCACGTGGCGAACTCCAACTGGTTGGTGCTACTACCCTCAATGAATATCGCATCATCGAAAAAGATGCTGCCCTTGAACGTCGTATGCAACCGGTCAAGGTTGATGAACCAACTGTTGAAGAAACCATCATTATCCTGAAAGGTATCCAAAAGAAATACGAAGATTTCCATCATGTTCACTATACTGATGGGGCTATCGAAGCGGCCGCTACCCTTTCTAACCGCTACATCCAAGATCGTTTCTTGCCAGACAAGGCCATTGACCTCCTAGATGAAGCTGGTTCAAAAATGAACTTAACCTTGAATTTTGTAGATCCTAAGGTCATCGACCAACGCTTAATCGAAGCAGAAAATCTCAAGGCACAAGCAACCCGCGATGAAGATTTTGAAAAAGCAGCCTACTTCCGTGACCAGATTGCCAAATACAAGGAAATGCAAAAAACAAAGGTAACGGATCAGGATACCCCAATCATCAGTGAAAAGACAATCGAACACATCATCGAACAAAAAACTAATATTCCAGTTGGTGATTTGAAAGAAAAAGAACAATCTCAACTGATCAACCTAGCAGATGACCTCAAGGCTCATGTTATTGGACAAGATGATGCAGTTGATAAGATCGCCAAGGCTATCCGTCGTAACCGTGTTGGACTCGGTACTCCAAACCGTCCAATCGGTAGCTTCCTTTTTGTTGGTCCTACCGGTGTCGGTAAAACAGAACTTTCTAAACAGCTGGCCATCGAACTCTTTGGTTCTGCTGACAGCATGATTCGCTTTGACATGAGTGAATACATGGAAAAACACAGCGTGGCTAAACTCGTTGGTGCCCCTCCAGGATACGTAGGCTATGATGAAGCAGGTCAATTGACTGAAAAAGTTCGTCGTAACCCCTACTCACTGATCCTCTTGGATGAAGTTGAAAAAGCCCATCCAGATGTTATGCATATGTTCCTTCAAGTCTTGGATGATGGTCGTTTAACGGATGGTCAAGGTCGTACTGTTAGCTTTAAAGACGCCATCATTATCATGACCTCAAATGCAGGTACAGGTAAGGCAGAAGCTAGTGTTGGATTTGGTGCTGCTAGAGAAGGCCGTACCAACTCAGTCCTTGGAGAATTAGGCAACTTCTTTAGTCCAGAATTTATGAACCGTTTTGATGGCATTATCGAATTCAAGGCCCTCAGCAAGGAAAATCTCCTTCAAATCGTTGATCTCATGTTAGATGATGTCAATAAACGACTCTCAAGCAATAACATCCATTTGGATGTAACAGATAAGGTTAAAGAAAAACTTGTAGACCTTGGTTATGATCCAAAAATGGGAGCTCGTCCGCTACGTCGTACCATTCAAGACTATATCGAAGATGCAATCACGGACTACTACCTTGAAAATCCAAGCGAGAAAAACCTCAAAGCTGTCATGACTAGCAATGGTAAAATCATGATTAAATCAAAAAATAAATTGGAAACAGTTGACTCAAATGACTAATTCCACATACTAAAAGAATGTTCTTACTTGACAGTAAGAGCATTCTTTAATATGATAGAAAGAAAGCGCACACATAAAGGAGAAATTTATGACAAATCCAACCTTTGGAGAAAAAAAAGAGGGTGTAACCTACAAAACTAGATATGGTGTTTATGCAGTCATCCCTGACTCAGCACATGAAAAGATTATCCTCGTTCAAGCTCCAAATGGTGCATGGTTCTTGCCTGGTGGCGAGATTGAAGCAGGTGAAGATCATTTTGAAGCTCTCAAACGAGAACTGATTGAAGAATTAGGTTTTACAGCTGAGATTGGTACTTATTATGGACAAGCAGATGAGTATTTCTATTCCAGCCATCGTGATACTTACTACTACAATCCAGCCTATCTCTACGAAGCTACTTCTTATCAAGAAATCCAAAAACCTTTGGAGGACTTCAATCATATAGCTTGGTTCCCAATCGATGAAGCCATTGCTAACTTAAAGCGTGGCAGTCATAAATGGGCAATTAAAGCTTGGAAAAAACAGCATCAAGTTTAAATTAACTTTTCCAATTTTTCCAAAAAGTGCTATAATAGAAATAGAAACACAGGAGGAAAGCCTATGAAGCTCATCAACACTACTAATTCTCACTCAAACCTTGTTAAAAGCCAACTGGAGAGTACCGACGCTACACTCGTAGAAGTCTACTCTGCAGGCAACACTGATGTTATCTTTACTCAGGCACCGCTTCATTATGAAATCCTCATTTCCAATAAACATCGTGCTATCCGCGAACAAGAAATAGAAAAAATCCAAGAATTTTTCTTGAATCGCAAGATCGAAAAGCAAAATATCGATGAAGCTAATATCAAGACCCTCTACTCTGAAAAATTGATTGAAATCTCAATCCCAACAAAATAAAAACCAGTTCAACAACTGGTTTTTATATGCAAAAAGATTGGTAGTTTTACCAATCTTTTTTGTATTATTTCACTGCTTCTTTCAAGGCGTCAACCTTATCCAAGCGTTCCCATGGAAGATCGATATCTGTACGTCCCATGTGTCCATAAGCCGCTGTTTGACGGTAGATTGGATGTTTGAGATCCAGCATTTGGATGATTCCTGCTGGACGAAGGTCAAAGATTTGACGCGCTGCTTTTTCAAGCTTGCTTTCAGCTACTGTTCCAGTACCGAAGGTATCAATACGAACAGATACAGGTTGAGCTACACCAATGGCATAAGCTAATTGAACTTCTGCTTTCTTAGCGAGACCTGCAGCAACGATGTTTTTGGCAATGTAGCGAGCTGCATAAGAAGCTGAACGGTCAACCTTAGTCGCATCCTTACCAGAGAAGGCACCACCACCGTGGCGTGAGTAACCACCATAAGTATCCACGATGATCTTACGACCAGTCAAACCTGAGTCTCCTTGAGGTCCTCCGATAACGAAACGACCTGTTGGATTGATGAAGAATTTAGTTTCATCGTCAAGATAAGAAGCTGGAATCACTTCCTTGATAACCTTGTTAATCACATCTTCATGAATTTGTTCATTGCTAACTTCTGGATCGTGTTGAGTTGAAATAACGACTGTATCCACGCGTACTGGCTGGTCATTTTCATCATATTCAACAGTAACTTGAGATTTAGCATCTGGACGAAGATAGCTAATTTCACCAGACTTACGAAGCTCTGCCAAACGACGAACCAACTTGTGACTGAGTGAGATTGGCAATGGCATGAGTTCTTCAGTTTCATTAACCGCAAAACCAAACATGAGACCTTGGTCTCCAGCTCCAATCAAATCAAGTGGATCTTGATCCGCATTTCCACGAACTTCCAAGGCTTCATTAACACCTTGGGCGATATCAGGAGATTGCTCTACCAATGATGGATGAACTCCTACTGTTTCAGCTGAGAATCCATACTCAGTGTTGGTATAGCCAATCTCTGCAATCGTATCACGTACCACACGGTTAATATCTACATAGGCATTGGTTGAAATTTCACCAAAAACATGAACTGAACCAGTATAAACAGCTGTTTCAGCAGCAATGTGGGCTTCTGGATCTTGCTCTAAAATAGCATCCAAAATAGCATCTGAAATTTGGTCTGCAATCTTATCTGGATGCCCCTCAGATACAGATTCAGACGTGAATAATTTACGTTCTGACATAAAAATGTCCCCCCTTAAAAAATATTCGTTATAGAGTTACAAAGTACTGGTAGAGAATCGATAAACGACGTTCTCTACCACCTTATCGGGACCATATAACCTAACTATTATAACACGAATCTTTAAAAAATACTCGTATGATTACTATTTTTCTTAATCGGAAACTGTTTTCTAATCTTAGCCAAATAAAAACTCTTAAAGTGGATAGGATTTCCAACTTCAAGAGATTTCTTAAAAACTAATTATTTTCTAGATAAAACTCAAAACGTTCTCCAACGTATTGGCTCTTTACATACTCAAAAGCTGTACCATCATCAAAGTAAGAAACCTGAGTCAATCCTAAAATAGCATGACCTTTTTCTACTTCTAGATAATGAGCAATTTTTTCCTTGGCTAAGCGAGCATAAATAGTCTGGTGAGATTTCCCAATCCGATAACCATGTTTCTGTAAGGTTTGAAAGAAGTGCTTGGTTACTTCTTCTTTCTTGAAATTTTTGATAAATTTCTCAGGAATAGAAGCCACCTCGTAGACTACCGGAACTTGATCTGCATAACGAACACGTTCCATCCGAATAATATTTTCAGTGGCCTTGATCCCTAATTTTTCAACTTCTTGCTCATTCGGAATAGTCCGACGATAGGAAATCAGATGACTCGATGGTGTTTTCCCCTGAGCCTTCACAATTTCCGTAAAACTAGTCGTTCCACGCATTTTTTCCTGAACACGAGTACTAGAAACAAAGGTCCCGCTCCCCACACGACGCTCCAAAACTCCTTCCTCGACCAAAAGGGAGATGGCTTGACGCAGTGTCATACGGCTAACCTCAAATTCCTCAGCTAAGTCTCGCTCACTTGGAAGTCTTTCTCCAATTTTCCAATTTCCCTCATCAATACCTTTTTTGATTTGGTCGTGAATTTTCATATAAGCTGGTAACATGCTTGCTCACTTCTTTTCTTTATTTTTTCCATTGTACCCTATCTCATGGGGAAAAGTCAAACTGCACTTGTTTGGTTGGTAATTCTGGGGCATTTATGATAGAATATTCAAGAAGATATTTCTTTTAAGAAAGGGAAAAGATGACCAACATTTCAACTGATTTGCAAGATGTCGAAAAGATCATCGTACTGGACTATGGTAGCCAGTATAACCAACTTATCTCACGTCGTATCCGTGAGATTGGTGTCTTTTCAGAACTAAAAAGTCACAAGATTTCGGCTGACGAAGTCCGCGCTATCAATCCTATCGGGATTGTACTTTCAGGTGGTCCAAACTCTGTTTATGAAAAAGGCTCATTTGATATTGATCCAGAGATTTTTGAACTTGGAATTCCAATTTTAGGAATCTGCTACGGTATGCAGCTATTGACTCACAAGCTTGGTGGTAAAGTTGTCCCTGCAGGTGATGCTGGTAACCGTGAGTATGGACAATCCACTCTTACTCACACTGAGTCTGCTCTTTTTGCGGGTACTCCAGATGAGCAACTTGTCTTGATGAGCCACGGGGATGCTGTTACTGAAATTCCAGCTGACTTTATCCGTACTGGTACATCAGCTGACTGTCCATACGCATCTATTGAAAATCCAGATAAGAAAATCTACGGTATCCAATTCCACCCAGAAGTTCGTCATTCAGTTCACGGTTATGATATCCTTCGTAACTTCGCTTTGAATATCTGTGGTGCCAAAGGCGATTGGACTATGGATAACTTCATCGAGATGCAAATCAAACAAATCCGTGAAAAAGTTGGAGACAAACGTGTTCTCCTCGGACTTTCTGGTGGTGTTGACTCTTCTGTTGTTGGGGTTCTTCTCCAAAAAGCCATCGGAGATCAACTAATCTGTATCTTTGTAGACCACGGTCTTCTTCGTAAAGGGGAAGCTGACCAAGTTATGGATATGCTTGGTGGTAAATTTGGTTTGAATATCGTTAAAGCAGACGCTGCCAAACGTTTCTTGGATAAACTTGCTGGTGTGTCTGATCCAGAGCAAAAACGTAAAATCATCGGTAACGAGTTTGTCTATGTCTTTGATGATGAAGCAAGCAAACTTAAAGATGTGAAATTCCTTGCTCAAGGAACACTCTATACAGACGTTATCGAGTCAGGTACGGATACTGCTCAAACTATTAAATCTCACCACAACGTTGGTGGACTTCCAGAAGACATGCAGTTTGAACTCATCGAACCACTCAACACTCTTTACAAGGATGAAGTTCGTGCTCTTGGTACTGAACTTGGTATGCCAGACCACATCGTATGGCGCCAACCATTCCCAGGTCCAGGTCTTGCTATTCGTGTCATGGGCGAAATCACTGAAGAAAAACTAGAAACTGTTCGTGAATCAGACGCTATCCTTCGTGAAGAAATCGCTAAAGCTGGTCTTGACCGCGATATCTGGCAATACTTCACTGTTAACACTGGCGTTCGTTCCGTAGGTGTTATGGGAGATGGCCGTACTTACGACTATACTATCGCTATCCGTGCTATCACTTCTATCGATGGAATGACAGCAGACTTCGCTAAGATTCCTTGGGAAGTTCTCCAAAAAATCTCAGTTCGTATCGTAAACGAAGTTGACCACGTTAACCGTATCGTCTATGATATCACAAGTAAACCACCTGCAACTGTTGAGTGGGAGTAGAGTTAACAAACTTAAAAAAGCCTAGAAATGAACTGCACCCCAAAAGTTAGACAGAAAAAAACTAACTTTTGGGGTATTTTTATTATGAAATTAACTTATGATGATAAAGTTCAGATCTATGAACTTAGAAAGCAAGGTCAAAGCTTCAAGGAGCT